>CBDTUI010000016.1:0-40739 GCA_965363765.1 uncultured Acidimicrobiia bacterium | reverse complement strand
CCGCGATCTGCTCGCCTTCCAACCGAGCGAGGTGGAGCGTCAGGTTGTCGAGCGGAGCGCGACCAGCCCGAGTGGCGGTGATTCGGAAATACAGCGCCGAGAAGTGGCTGCCGACAAGAGTGTCGATCAGCTCCAGATGTTCGCCGTCTTCAGTCTTGGCCGCTGTCTCGAAGAGGAATTCAGCAAGGGCGTCGACCCCTTCGAGATCGCCCACCGCGGGAACATGGGCGACGACAGTGGGGCTGACATTCGCGAGGACGTCCGCCCAACGGCCTTCGGCCATTGCCTTTCCGATGTCGCTAACGAGTACTTGGGTTTGAGTTGCATTCTTCATATTGCCAAAATAGCGTCTACTCTTGGTCCCGTGAAAGGTCCAAGATTGGCAAGATGTATCAGACCAAGTTTGAGTGAGTTGGGGGCCTAAGAAATGGATCTGTTTCTTGACCCAACGATCAGAGGCGGTAAGACCAGCGCTCTTTTCGAACAGCTCCGTGAGGGGATCGCGTCGGGCCGCCTTGCCGCCGGTGACCGGCTGCCTCCGACGCGAGAAATCGCAGACCAGCTAGGTGTCTCACGAAACACCGTCACCACCGTGTACGGGCGACTAGCCGCCGAGGGGTACATCGAAGGGCGAGCCGGCGCCGGCAGCTACGTCGCCGCTGGCATCTCTACCGAACCAGACCGCCGTCAGCATCCCGCTGCGTTGGAGCCAGTTGCGACGGCGACGTCGTCGACTGTTGCGTGGTCGCTCGGCGGGTTCGACGAAGAGTCACCGAGCTTCGACCTTAGGACTGGGCGCCCCGACCCGGCCCTCTTTCCGCTCGTGGAATGGCGACGCTGTATGACCACGGCTCTGCAAACCGCGCCTGGTGGGTACGGCCACCCCGCAGGCCTCCCGGCGCTACGCCGTGCCATCGCTCACTGGGTCGGCCGGTCTCGTGCGGTCGAAGCGAATGCCGGCCAGGTCATCATCACGTCGGGGGCGCAACAAGGGATCGACCTCGTGACTCGGCTTCTCGTCGCTCCCGGTCAAGTAGTCGCCGTCGAAGACCCCGGATACCCGCCGGCCGCCGAGCTCTTTGCGACTGCGGGCGCAACGGTAGTGCCGGTCCCTGTCGACGCCGGTGGCATCGTAGTCGAGCAGCTTCCCACCGACGCCTGCATGGTCTACACCACTCCATCGCATCAATCGCCGACTGGCGTGACGATGAGCATGGAGCGACGGCGTGAACTGCTGCAGTTCGCAGAGACGCACAACGTCGCCATCATCGAAGACGACTACGACTCTGAATACCGCCATTCTGATCGCCCACTCGAACCGCTTCATCGCCTGGACCGGCACGGCCGCGTGATCTATGTCGGTACGTTCTCCAAGACGCTTTCACCATCGCTTCGGCTCGGGTTCATCGTGCTCCCGCAATCACTGGTGAGTCACGCGATTGCGCTGCGATCACTCATCGATTGGCAACCGCCCGCTACATCGCAAGCCACGTTGTTGCACTTCATCGTCGACGGACACCTCGACCGCTATCTCCGTCGAACCCGAAAGGTCTACAGCGAGCGCCATCGCATGGTTACCGGTTTCGTAAGCGAAGCCGTCGACGCTGGGCTCCTCTTGGCGCCACTGCCGAGTCACGCCGGGCTACATGTCTCGTCACGACTCCCGGACGGAATCGCCGAAGCAACCGTCAGAGATGCCGCCAAGGCCGAGGGCATCGCGCTCGGCGACTACGCCCCGTGTTGGCGGACCGAAAACCCACCAGCCGGACTCATTATCGGATTCGGAGCGATTCCTACCGCTGACCTTCCCGACGCGCTCGCAGCTTTACGACGCTCCCTCAAGGCGTGACGGACGCAGCGCTCGACCGGCCGAATGAACCGTCAGGCTCGCAGTTGCCGTTTGGCCTTCGACGCACCTGTGTCGAGGAAGTCGATGATCAGATCGGCCATCTCTTCGCTCTTGGTGAAGAGGAACAGATGACCTCCGCCTTCGACCACGTGGAGGTGGGCATCGGGGATTCGATGAGCCAATAGCCGTCCGTTTACAAGGCGCACTATTGGGTCGTCGTCACCGGCGAGCACCAGCGTTCGCATCGGTAAACGATGCAACCAAGGCAGGCTCGACCATCTCTGGATTGCGCTGAGTTGATACAGATAGCCGAGCTGGGTTGGGGGCCGAGCTGCCCGCTGCTTCGCATGCTCGTCGAGCAGATCAGGGTGGGTACGGATTGCTCCCCCGTACAGCGTTGGTGCAATCCGCTTGAGGTATTTCGGCGAGTAGTACCGCGCCGGCGACATGAGGGTCGCCAGAGCAGCCGGCCGGCCAGGAATGCTAGTTATGCCCGGCATGGTCGCGGCCAGAATCAGCCGATGCACGACCTCAGGATGACGCCGCGCTAGTTCTTGGGCCAAGGCCCCGCCCCAACTCAGTCCAAGCACGTCAACTGAGTCGTGGCCGAGTTCGTCGATAAGACCAGCGACAGTTGCCGCCAAGCTACGCATCGAGAATGGAAGAAGCTGACCCGGACTACCGCCGACCCCAGGGGCATCGAACGCGATGGTTTCTCGGTCAGTCAGATGACGGCGCAGCGGATCGAACAGATCGCCAGTGGCCCCAATGCCGTTGATCAACAGCAGGGGCCGACCGACGCCTGGATTCTCCACTGTGACGCGAAGCCGCTGAAGGCCGACCGAGACGGTCGAGGACTTGGTCCTAATGGGGCTGTCATTTACGGGCACGGTCACCAGTCAATCGGTTCATAGCCAGGAGTGGAATGGCAACAGTACCCAAGGGGCTCATCGAAGCACGTATGCGCCAGGGGCTGGCATGATCGCTTCGTGTGTCGCACTTCCCGGTTCGGCTGGCGCTTTGACCTTCGTGCCACTGAGCGGAGCCAACCATTTGGTCCAGTGATCCCACCAGCTTCCCTGGTGTTCAACGGCCCCGGCCTGCCACGCTTCGGCTGACTCTGCCGATTCGGAATTGAGGAAGTATTTGCCCTTTGGATTGCCAGCAGGATTGACAAGGGCCTGGATGTGACCCTGCGAGCTGAGCACGAACTCAGACTCGCCGCCCAGCAGATTGATCGTCTCGTAGCAGGCTTGCCACGGCGTGATGTGATCGGTCACGGCTCCGACGACGAAGCTCGGGCAATCGATGGCGCCAAGGTCAATCGGGGTGTCGAGGACGGTCACGTCGCCTGGCTTGGTCATGGCATTATCCATCGCCATGTTCATGAAGTCGGCGTGCAGACCAGCGGGGAGGTTGGTGGCGTCGCCGTTCCACGCGAGCACGTCGAATGCTGGCGGATTCTTGCCCATCAGGTAGTTGTTGACGACGTAGTTCCAGACGAGGTCGTTGGGCCGAAGCCAGGCGAAGACTTTGCTGAGATCGTCGCCCTTGAGAATGCCTTGGCGCTGACTGCGCCGAGTTGCCGCATCGATGACAGGCTTCGACATCATGGTTCCCATGGTCGATGGCACATCCCAGTCGATGATGGTGACGAGGAAGCTCGCCGACCGGATACGAGTGTCTTCGAGCTTGGCGAGATGGCCGAGCACGCCGGCCATGGTGATTCCGCCTGCACAAACCCCAAGCATGTTGAGATCGTCTGACCCAGTGATGTCGAGCGTCGCGTCGACAGCCTCGAGGATGGCAGCGGCGTAAGTGTCGAGGTTCCAGTCGCGATGCTCGGGCCCCGGATTGCGCCAGCTGATCGTGAATACCTGGTGGCCTTGCCCTACCAGATGCTCGAATAGGCTGCGGCCCGGAGCAAGGTCGAGGATGTAGTACTTGTTGATCTGTGGCGGCACGACCAACATTGGCCGCCCGTACACCTTTGCCGTGACCGGGGTGTACTGAATCAGCTCGAGCACCTCGTTGCGGAAGACGACGGTGCCAGGGGTTGCCGCAACCGAATCGCCAGGAATGAATGGGCGGCTATCGACCATCGACGGCATGCCACCGTTGGTCTTCATGTCGTACATTGCGTGGCGAGCACCGTCGAGAAGGCTGCGACCCTTTGTGCGTCGAGCTTCCTTTAATGCCGCCGGGTTGCCGAGCAAGTTGTTCGTGGGAGCCACTGCGTCGCCAGCCAGATTGGCTAGGAACTCCGTGCGCAGTCGCGTCTTTGGGTCCATGTCCAGATCGGCAACGTAGCCGTGCAGTTGCTCGTCGAATGCGAGGTAGGACTGGCCGAGCCGCTTGTAGAAGGGATTGGTCGACCAAGACTCGTCGACAAAGCGGCGATCCTTGGCATGAGGAGCGACGTCGGAGCGACCAGCCAAGATACGGGCATATTCTCCGCCGAGTTTGGCGGCACGACGGGCCAGCACCTGAGGCTGCTTGACGGCAGTCTCGACGAGACGGCCCGCGGCTGCGGCGACCTGGTCGGCCTGTAGACCAGCGGGCATGGTGCCAGTCAGCGCATCGACGGTTGCGGCGATGAGCTCACGGTCAGTCTGTTGGTTTGCCGTTGAGTTGTCTGTTGACGCCTCGTCCGTTGCCGTCTTGTCGTTCTGCGCTGATCGCTTCGTTGCCATGCAAAGTCCCCTTAGGTTTCAATATTAGAGAAGTTAACCATTTTTGTAGTCAAATGTCAATATTGAACTGGACATTCATTTTCTCCGGCGCTACGTTGTGCCCGTGGCTACTGACCAACTTCTCGAAACCAGCGCACCAGACGGCATCCCGGCCAGCACTGCTGGTTACCCGCGCAAGCGTCGCCAAACTCGCCGTCGCCTCGTCAACGCGGGCATTGACGTGCTCGCGGAGCGCGGCCCGGGACACATGACGGCCGCTCAGGTCGCAAAGTCTGCCGAGGTCGCTATCGGCACGTTCTACAACCATTTCCCGACCGTCGATGACCTCATCGAAGCCATCGCCCACGATCTTGGGCGAGGGGTCGAGATCGGCGGCGAAACGCTCGCCGACATCGAGCACGATGCTGCACACCGGGTTGCAATCGGCGTGCTGCAACTCCTCAACATGGCCGATGAAACGCCGCAGGCGGCAGCGGCATTCGCCGGCCTCACGGCTACTCTCCCGGGTTTCCGTTCGCGCATTCGGGGCGTCGTCAACCAGGCCATCAGCGATGGCGTTGCCGCTGGCCGCTTCGATACCTCTCCTGGCGAATCCGCAACAAACGCCGTACTTGGCACCTCGTTGCAATCGATGCGCTCTCGCCTGATGGGCGAGACCTCGGCGGCTGACTCCCCTGACGTCGTCCGTCTCGTCCTTCGAGTGCTCGGCACCGAGCCAAGAGACATCGACACAATCCTCGAACAGGCGCTGGCTTCGATAGCCCCCACCCCCTCCGGCGTCGCCTGAACGCACAACATGTGTCTTCGGTACGTCGTACACACAACACCTGTCTTCGGTACGTCGTACACACAACATGGAGGTGGGCGCGATCAGGCCGACTTTGGCATCTCCCACGGTGAGACGGGCATGGCCTCACCTGTCTCGAGCATCGACTTGAGGTTGGCGATCACCGCTGGCCAGCCATGGGAGATGTCGCCAAGAGCGTTGGCATCGGCGAGGTCTTCGTGGGTAACGGTGAGCCGGACGATGTCGTCGTGAGGTTCGATAAGGAATGTCACGACCGACGGCGTCTCAGACGCTTCCGCGTCAGGCGACTCGAAAGTGAAGACCAAGCGCTTTGGCGGGTCAGACTCGATCACGCGGCCAACAACGTCGGCCTTGTTCGTGCCATCGAGACGCTGGTGTTCCCACGTCGAGCCCTTCTTCCAGTCTGAGACATTGGCGTGGCCCCAATACCTGGCTGTGAGCTCCGCATCGGTGAGCGCTTGCCACACCTGGTCTGGCGTGGCATGAATGTAGGTCACGTAGACGTAGGTCGGAACTGCGGATTGTTGGTTTGTCATTGCTTGCCTTTCTGCTTTTGTCTTAACGGCGGACAATTCTTCGAGTCGTGGCTTGTCGAATCCTGCGATCCAGCGCTGATCGATGTCGTGAATCGGCGCTGGGTTGAGGTAATGAAAGCGCTCTCGCCCGCGCCGCACAACGGCCACAAGATTGGCCGCCGCCAGCACGTCGAGATGCTGTGTCGCCGATTGGCGCGCCATGTCAAGCTGTTCACACAGGTCGCTCAGCGTCTGGCCATTTCGCTCCCGCAGGCGGTCGAGCAGGAGACGTCTGGTCGGGTCGGCCAACGCCTTGAACACCGCATCGATCTCGCTTGGCTCGTTTACCATTCCTCCATCATGCAGGCATATACCTGCATGATGCAAACGGACATGTAGTTAGACCCAGAACTACACCATTCAGCGCAGTTGACTTCGATTCTGGCCACCCCAACGATTGACGACAACTCGACAGAATCGACAGAATCGACAGAATCGAGCAGCGATCAAATTGCAGGCAGTCGAAGGCCGATGCGGTTGCGGCACTGGGGGCCGAATGCGCTCGTCGTTGACGCCTCGGTGATCGCCCCAGCAATCCTGACGTCTTGGACTGCCCGCTTGTCACTGTCTTCGGTACGTCGTACGCACAACACCTGTCTTCGGTACGTCGTACGCACAACAGTCTTCGGTACGGGATCGAAGCAGGTTACTCTGCGCAGGATTCCGGTTGGCAAGGCCTGGGCGTCGCTACCGCCGTCGGCGCGTGTACTCCTGTCCTCGCGATTCGACCACGGTTCAGAGGCATAGATAGTCTTCGGCATGAGAGTGATCGTCATCGGGGCTGGGATAGTCGGCACGTCAGCAGCGCTGACACTGGCTGAGCACGGTGCTGAGGTCATCGTGCTTGACCGCGGATCGGTCGGTGGTGAGGCATCAGGCCTCAATGCTGGGGTTATTGGCGGCGGCGGGTGGGGTGACCAACCTGATGTCGACGTCGCCCTGGCGATGGGAAGCCTGGAGCGATACATACACCTCGTTGACAACCTCGGCTATGACATCAGCCTCGACCGAACCGGGACGCTCATCTTGATTCGGACTGAAGCTGAATGGGCGTGGGCCAAGACAAAGGTCGATGCCGACAGAAGCGCTGGTCGACGCTTCGAGTTGGTCGATTCACAGGCACTTCGGACGCTCGAACCGGCTGCGGACCCGTCGCTACTCGGCGCCATCCTCGATCCGCTCGCGGCCCGCGCCGAGCCCGATGTGGCGACCCAAGCATTCGCCGCTGCCGCGGTAACCCTCGGCGCCGATGTCCGTACCGGCTGCGGCGTCACGGCTATGGGGCAACTAGGGACCGAAAGCTGGCAGGTCGAGGTTGTCAAAGATGGTCAATCGAGCCAGATCAACGCCGATGCGGTGGTTATCGCGGCAGGTCCGTGGAGTAACGAGATAGGTAGGATGGTTGGTGTTGACATACCTGTCGTGGCGGTACGTGGCCAGATGTGGGCATCGGGGCCGCAGCCTCCAGTTCTGCGCCACGCAGTTGCAGGTGCAGAATCGATGTGCCGATGGAGTAACGAGAGTCTCGTCAAGGATGTGCCCCCAAACTTGACGCACCAAGGCGCTCGCCGCACCACTCGGCACCTGTACGGGCGCCAGCGCCCGAACGGCGAGATCGTTTTCGGCGGTGATCGCGTGCTGACGAATGATCGAGCCACCGACCCTGCCGGCATCGCTGTCAATCATGCACACACAGGCGAGTTGTTCCCTGCCTTCGCTGGGTGGACGCCGTCCCGAACATGGTCGGGAATGATGCCCTTTAGCCTCGATGGGCGGCCGCTCATCGGGCCAGTGCCCGGTCGTGACGGCCTCTTTGTGGCAGGCGGCTTGGCATCAGGCGGGTTTGGTCGGGGCCCGATGACAGGCCACTTTGTCGCCGAACTCGTCCTGGGCATCCAACCCGGCTACGACTTGGCCTCAGTCCTCGTCGGCGAACGCGTGACGCTGCTCGACACGTAGGCAGCTCGGTCGGTGAGCGTAGTTCGACGCCGCATTCGCGTGACTCACAACCACCGTCGTGAACTGAACGGCTTCGACCCACGTCGCGCAGACACCCCGCATGGCGACTACGCGATCATGAGTGCTCCCGAGCCTGCGCCCGCAACGTCTGGACCAGGAAGACCGAATCTGTCCTCAATCAGAACCTTGAGGGCCCTCCTCAAAAGCCATTGGTCCCATAGATCGTTAACGAATTGGTACTTCTACCAGACCGATCCACCCCCTACGGTTGGCGCATGACCAAACACCTTGAACAAACTACGGTCCTCGCCCAATGAGCTACTTCATCTGTGAGTCCTGCGGCACTCAGTACGCCGAGAGCCCGACACCACCGACGACGTGCCCCGTGTGCACCGACGATCGCCAGTACACCGGCCCATTCGAGCAGCGCTGGACCACTCACGATCAACTCGTCACCCAGCTTGACGTCCGCATCGAAGACGACGACGGCCTCATCGGGATAGGGGTAGTTCAGCCGTTCGCTATTCCCCAACGCGCCCTTCTCGTGCCCAATGCCGACGGTGGCAACATCATGTGGGACTGCATCAGCGTCGTTACTCCCGAGGCCGTCGACCGCATCACACGCCTTGGGGGAATCGATCTGATCGCGATTTCCCACCCCCACTTCTACTCGTCGATGATCGAGTGGAGCAACGCCTTCGGAGGCGTTCCGATACTCATCCACGAAGACGACCGGAGCTGGATTCGTCGCACCTCACCACACGTGAAGACATGGAGCGGTGACCATCTCGAACTGTCACCGACCGTGACACTTGTGCACTTGCCCGGACACTTTCCTGGTAGCTGCGCCCTGCATTGGAATCGCCCTGACCGTCCTGTTCTGTTAACCGGCGACTCGCTCCAAGTCGCCACCGACCGCCGCCACGTCGCCGTGATGCATAGCGTTCCCAACGACGTCCCCGCCGGAAACGCGATCGTGAGCGACGTTCACCAGCGTCTCGCCAGCATCGAGTTCGATGATCTCTACGGCTTCACGTGGGGGCTCAACATCATCGGCAACGCCCGTCAACAGGTGGACGAATCACTCACCTCGACCAAGCCGAAGGCAGAAAAAGCTCGATGAGGTTGCCCGACGACTGGTTGCGAAATGTCTCCCTCTCGCGGTAGCTAAGGTTACGACAGCGATCAGTCGCAATGGAAAGACCTACAGGAGAACGACGTGTCCCAGCTACTCAGAGTTGTTTGCTTCGGCGTGTCGACCGACGGCTTCGGAAGCGGCGAGGGCCAGAGCATGGAGCAACCGTTCGGTCACGCCGATCCCGGTGCATTGCTCGGCTGGGTTGGCGCCACCGCCGGATGGCACTACCGCACCGAACCCGGTGGCACCCGCGGTTTGGATGATCGCTTCGCACGCGACTACGACCGCAACATCGGCGCTGAGATCATGGGCCGCAACAAGTTCGGTCCGCAGCGAGGCCCGTGGGAGGATCACGAGTGGCAAGGATGGTGGGGCGACAATCCGCCGTTCCACACCCCCGTGTTCGTAATGACTCACCACGAGCGGCCATCAATCACGCTCACCGACACAACCTTCCACTTTCTCAATGCGACTCCTGCCGAAGCATTGGATCAAGCCAAGCAGGCTGCCGACGGGAAGGACGTC
The DNA here is from genome assembly GCA_965363765.1 of uncultured Acidimicrobiia bacterium. Taxonomy (GTDB): domain Bacteria; phylum Actinomycetota; class Acidimicrobiia; order Spongiisociales; family JAENVV01; genus JAENVV01. Next base: position 31,192 of record CBDTUI010000016.1, on the reverse strand, counting down.
CGACTCGGCGGTGGAGTTGCCACGATTCGTGAGTTCCTTGATGCTGACCTCGTCGACACCTTGCACGTCGCCGTCGCCCCCTTCACGCTCGAACGAGGTGAACGTCTATGGGAGTCACCCAACGAACTCAATGACCGCTTCAACCACGAGGCAGCCACGAGCGCGAGCGGAATAACCCATCACATGTTCTGGCGACTCTGATCGCAACTGCGACGAGTGCTGTGGCGAAGTCGTCGGGCCTCTCGACGGAGCAGGACGACGTTGCCGTTGGGATCGGTCGTGAGTGGGGTCGCGGTCGTTGGCGACGTCGGTGACGGCTGCAATGAGTCCAGCACGGAGCCGATCTCCTCGTAGTGATGGAGCGCTCGCACGGTAAGGCCCGTGGCAGCTGCAAGGTCGCCGACCCGGATGAGGTTGGCGTCGTCGTTCACGTGACCGACACTAGGACCTCACGCGACGTGAGTTGCAAGGGCGAATTGAGAGAATCAGTCGGCACTCAGGTGACCGACGAGGCGGTCGAGGATGGCGTCGTAGCCGGCCCGACTGCCGTCAACCGGGCCCTGCCCTGCGACCGAGGTGACCTGATCGGTGATGACGAGCGTGCATCCATCGGCGGTTGCGCTCATGGTCCAAGTGACGAGTGACATGGCCAGAAGATCGTCGCCGTGGACGAGGCGCTCGGTGAAAACGATTCGTTCATTCTCGACGATGTCTTCATAGCGAGTGGTGCCCGCCAATTCGGGAGCGGCCGCGGTTCCGCAGATGAACTGATCGACGCCACCGACCTGGAAGTCCTCAGTTTCGAAGATGATGACTTCGTCAGCTGTCGGTGCCGTCCACTCGACCCGTTGATCGACCTCGGCGTACGCCGCGAAGACTGCAGGCGGTGGGTGGCTGAGTGTGCGCTCAAAGCGAATGGTTTCGTGGGCGACAAGTGAGTTTTCAACGGTCATTGGGGTCTCCCTTGTTGCGTGCTGGCCTAGAACTTGAACGTGTTGGCAACCGAGGCAAAGCTGATGTCGAGAATGTCGGGCTGGTTACGACATATTAGTGTCGACCCACTCGGTGTTCGACAAACACAAGACCAGGAGAACCCAAATGCCATCCCTCACCCCTTTCCTATGGTTCGACAGCGATCTCGCCGAGCCGATCGCGTACTACCGCTCGATCTTCGGTGACGCTGGCATACCCGAAACCATCGACGAGGGACCGATCTTTATGGCCAACATCGAGCTCTGCGGCCAGGAACTCATCTTCCTCAATGGTGGCCCAGCGCACGCAGGTTTCACTGAGTCGATCTCACTGTTCGTCAGCGTTGACACCCAAGACGAGGTCGACAATCTTTGGGACCGCCTTACCGCCGACGGTGGAGAACCCAGCAGATGCGGATGGTTGAAGGATCGCTACGGACTGTCGTGGCAGATCGTGCCGACCATCCTCGGCACCCTGCTTGGTTCGCCAGATCGCGATCGTGCCCAGCAAGCGCAAGAGGCGATGATGGGCATGAACAAACTCGACATCGCTGGCCTCCAGGCCGCGTTCGACCGCTGACACCGAGGCGCACTAATGCGTTTCATGCTGTTACAGACCGATGGCCCGGTCGATTCCGACATGGGCCGATGAACGAATGGTTCGAGATCGCTCGGAGCTCGACGTCATGAGCTTTCCTCCTTCAGATTGGACCGAAGCTCCGCTCGTGCCATCGGCGAGAGCTGGAATAGGTCGGCGAGGTCAGACGGGTTGGTGTTAGTCACTATGCCGTCCACGCCACTAATGACCCGTCGCAGTCGTGTTGCCCGCCGCCGTGTTGACCGGCGTTCGTTCGAAGCGACATTTAGAGTTGCTCGCCGCGTGGGCCAGGCGTTCACCTTTGCGTTCGAAAAGATTCGATTTCCTCACCGACTCCCTCTACCGTTACTCAATGGCACTGAACGCGTCCTCGACAATTGAGATCTCAGCAACACCTCAACGGATACTCGAATTTGTTCTCGACCTCGATCAGTATCGGCAGGCCGACCACAAGATCACGCGTGTTTCGTCCGTGACCGGGCCCGACGAAAGCGGTGCTGGGTCGGTCAAGTTGTGGGGCAAGCTGCCTGGCCTGCCGCCGGCACCTGATCGCCAGGACTTTAAGCTGGAGCGGTGGACCCGCGTCACATTCACCGGAGCGCCCCGCCAACCTGGTCGTCTCATATTCGACTTCACTGGAACGTTCGAGTGCGTACCCATCGATGACACGTCGACGCAAGTGACCCACGCCTACGAATTCAGGTTTCGACGACTCTTTCGATGGCTTGAAAGCCGATTGTCGGCGCCGCTCGACAAGGAGTTGGACGAGGAAGTCAAACGGCTGGCAGAGCTACTGGCCTGACGCGTTTTAACCGCGAGGCAAGACCGGCCCTCGCCTACCCAGGCAGCACGCGGTGGAGAAGAGCATGTGCTGCCGCGTCGATCGCAGTAGGGACCTTGAGCCACCAGTGATCCCAAAAGCTGGACTGGTTGGTAACAAACACGCGATCGGCGTCGGCCGGGTTCTGCTTGAGCCAATAGCGCCGAGCGCGAGCCGCGTGCAGCGGGTCAGAGACAATCAACACGACGTCCGCATCAACTACCAACGCTGATGCATTCGCCACGTTCTCCCACGTGTTTGTCGAGCGGTTCTCGAGGATCGTCGTTGGTCCATTGAGTCCCGCAAGGCCAGCCATTACAAGAGCTTCTGAAGGCTCCCCTCGCCGGCCTCGGCCCGTGAAGACGACCGTAGAAACCTCGTGGTCCGCCACAGTCTTGGCTGCGATCTGCGACCGCCAGATTTGAAGAGGGTGCGGTTTGCCGTTCCATCGTGTTGGGTAGCCCAGCACGACAACGGCGAGGTCGACCGCATCAGGAATCACCTGACTCGACGCTCTGGAATGCGCGACACATGCGACAGGGACCGAGACAACACTCGCCAGAGCTAGTAGCACAAACATGGCGTCAGCAGAGCTTTAGTTTGCAGTCGGGACCGGGGTGGAGCATGTCGCAATCAGCAGGGTCTAGGGAGATGAAGTTAGGTTGCCCACCGTGCGTTGACATGAAACGAGACTAGCTCTCCACGTTCCAGCTGATTGACGCGTCCGCTCCAATCGGTGTGTACGAGCATTGGAGGCCCGTCCGGATCGAGCGGTCTAGGTGCGCTGCCAGCGACGGAGCGACAGCGTCGACGCGACGGATGGCATCTCGTATGCGAGCGCTCACCGCTTTGCGCGCCCGTTCCGCCGGTTCGTTGGAATTCGAGCGCAACCGGCCTCCGAGGCCCGTCACCCGCCGGATCTCGGCAACCAGATGCTCACGTTCAGCCTGCAAACGAGAAACGCTTCCGATATCGGCCGCGACCTCAGCCTGGTCGATCTCAGCCGAGAGCTCGTCGAGACGGCCGCGGTAGGCATCGAGCGCTTCGAGATCGACCAACTCCTGACGGCTACCCCCACTCGCCACGCCACCCGCAAGCTGCAACGCTGACACCTCCTGCCCCCGATGCTGCAGAAGTACGGCGATATCGGCGAGACCCTTCACATGCGGAATGTTTCCATCCTCGTCGCGCCATGAAATCGTCCAGACCTTGTCGGCTCTGGTCATGGTGGCATGCTCGCCGCCCGGCGCATTCTCACCGATGCCGAGGCGGGCCCCGCTCTGTGCAGCCAACGTCTGCTGAACCGCCTTCCCCTGTCCGACCCAGACGGATGCCCCCAGCCGCTTCGATGTGTCGATCGACTGCTGGAGCATCTGGCGAGCGGTCTCGTCGTCACCGATGGCTCCCGCAAGAATGCCCGCCGTGTGGGCGAACGGCCCCGCAAAGGCAACGACCGCGCCGTTCACGCCGCAGCTATCGACGAGTGGCCTTATGTCAGCGAGAAGCATCTCGCAGAGTTCGGCGTCACCTACGGCGGTGGCCGCCTCGGCGAGGTGGACGACGAGCACCGATCGTAGATACGAACCCTCGCTCTGCCAGCCTCCGGACTCGGCCACCATCGCGATCTCGCGAGCGGCGGCCTGCAAATCACCCGCAGCCGCTCGAGCCCCTGCTGCGATCGAATGAGCGAGCACCGGCGCCCCGGTCCACCATTGCACCGCGTCAACCGCAAGTGTTCGGAGCTCGTGGGGATCATTGCGAGCACGAGCGAGCGCTACCCGTTGCGATAGGAGCACGTTGCCGGTGTCCGGCTCGTGAATCTGTTCACCGATCTGCGCCGCCTCGTGCATCATCGCCTCGGCTGCCTCAGCGTCACCTTCGAGCAATGCGAGTGCGGCCCTCCGAGTCTTAACCATGTACCGGTCGCGAGGCTCATTGCGGGCTTCGAGGAGGCCAAACCAGCGATCAAGCACCGGCCGGAAACTGGCCGAACCCGACTCAAGCAGGCCGTTGGCCTCGAGGATCAGACCTTCGGCCAGGCGATCAGTGTCACGAAGACGGCCTCCAACGACACCGATCTCATGGCCCAGCGCCGAGCGCTCGCGGCCGGTGCCCGGCGACCAGAGGGCGTCGTGACGGGCAAGGAGACAAGCGATGAGAGTCTCATCGTCGTTGGACTCGCGCCCAAGGGAAAGGGCCTCTTCGCTGAGCGGGGCTGCTCTGATTCGATCTTCAGCCACCGAGTGCTGGAGCTCCCGCGCCAATGCCGCTGTGACCTGAGCCTGCAGTGGCAGATCGACGCCGGCCACTGCGGCGAGCGCCGATTCCAGGTGGGCGATGATCTCATCCCGAGGTGCCGCGAACTTGGCACCGAGCCGTTGCACCGCAAGGGCAACTTCGGCCTGTTGTCTGGCGTCGGTCGCGATCTTTGCGGCGTGCAATAGTAAGCCGCGCGCCACCCCTAGCTCGCCTGACCTGGCCTGGCTGTCTGCCTCGTCGATCAAGAGCCGAACGAGCAGCTCGGGTTCGATGCTCCAGCCGGCGTCAAGGGCCGCGGTGCGGGCTCGACGGAGGTGACCAGCGGCTTCGGTGAACGCAGCGCGCTGACGTTCGTCGACAGCGGCTTTTCGAGCCCACTGGATTGCCTTCTGCGGATCTCCGGTCGCAGCGGACTGAGCGAAGTGGTACGCAAGGTCGCCAGGGGCAACCGGGCCGCCCCGCTGACTGCGGGCTTCTAGAGCGTCACCGACCCGACCGTGGAGTTGGGAGCGGCTCGTGGCGTCGAGGTTCGCGTAGAGGGTCTCGCGATAGAGATCGTGAACGAACCAAAACTCGTCGTCGGCGACGATACGGACAAGCCCAGCGGCCTTGGCCGGTCCCAGTAAGCGAAGCACCTCCACCGGGGACTTATCGATCACTGCACCAAGCACGTCGGGCAGCAGTCGGTTGCCAAGCACGCTCGCTGCGTCAAGCAGCTCCCGGCTTTCGTCGGCCAGTGTTGCCAGTCGACGAGCGACGGCGCCAGTCACCACCGTTGGCAGCACACCACCGGCACCGAGCTCAGCGAGTCTGGCAAGTTCGCTCACGAAAAGCGGGTGGCCTCCGGTTCGCCGATGCAATTCTGCGGCTTGGACCCGAGCAATCTGAAGACCGCTGATCCCTGCGAGCAGTTTCTCGACACCCTCGATCGTCAGCCCCTCGAGATGAATGTGGTCGGCCCGAGCACTAAGCCCGGCCAGCCTGGCAAAAGCCTGGTCGTCAAGCTCGTCGTGGCGGTATGCGCCGACAACTAACAACCGGGCTGCAGCCGACGTGCCGATCACATGATCGAGCAGGTCAAACGTAGAGGAATCGGCCCATTGGAGATCGTCAAGCACAATCACCACATGTCGAACCGCTGCCAGCCGCTCTAACCAGTGGACCGCAGCATCGAGCAGCAAGAGACGGTGCCGGTCGGGATCATTGGCGATCGGAGCTGCCGAGCCAAGGTCGTGGATCAGCGCTGACAGAATGTCAACGTCGTGGCCCGCTGTGGTCATCGCTACGTCGGTGCCGACCAGACGTACGAGGTCGCCAAGAGCGTGTGTCCACGGCCAGAACCCGGGCGCGCCATCACCGTGCCAGCAGGTGCCCCAACCCACAATAAGGATGTCGTCGTGAGCCGCCTCGATGGCGGCACGAATGAGCGTTGTCTTGCCGATCCCGGCCTCACCGCTCACCAGGACCGCAGAACGCCGCCCGAGCGCCGACGCGGCCAGCGCATCTCCGACGCGCCGCAGCGGGTCGCTCCGGCCGATGATTCCGAGCTCATCAATGTGCGCCATTCGATTACCCCTGGGCGAGCCTACAAGAATCGCCAGGTTCGTTCTGGCGGGATTTCGACAACTTCTGGCGTCATAAGGGTGACACCTCGACCACAGAAGGACAAGCCAATGACATTTGATGCCGATCGGTACAAGACGACAACCCGCCAACAGTGGGAAGACTATGCAAGCGGTTGGAGCAACTGGGCGCCGCTGCTTGAGAGCTGGCTCGGAGAAGCAACCGAGCGCATGCTCGACCTAGCCGGCGTGAAGCCGGGAAGCCGTGTGCTCGATGTGGCTGCGGGTGCCGGCGGGCAGAGTATCGCTGCTGGTCGACGTGTGGGTAGCGACGGTTCGGTGCTGGCCACCGACTTGTCCCCCACCATCCTCGAGCATGCTGCCCAGGCGGCCAAGGTGGCCGGTTTGGAGAACGTCTCCACTCGCGAACTCGACGGCGAACGGCTTCACCAACTCACCGCCGAGAGCTTCGACGCTGCGATCTCAAGGGTCGGTCTCATTTACTTCCCGGACCGTCACCAAGCCCTTGCCGGTATCAATCATGCCCTCCGCGACGGCGGGCGATTTGCGACGGTGACCTACTCCACTGCAGCTACCAACGCCTTCTTCTCTCTGCCAGTGTCCATCATCCGGGAGCGAGCCAAGCTTCCCTCCCCGGCACCGGGCCAGCCAGGACCGTTCAGCCTCGCCGATCCCGAGGTGCTCGAACAAGATCTCACTCTTGCTGGCTTTCACGACATCGTGATCGACGTGATCGATGCGCCCGTCCTTCTTCCATCGGCGGCCGATTGTGTCCGCTTCGAACGGGAGTCGTTTGGTGCCCTCCACCAGATGCTCGGCTCGATGTCGACCGCTGACCAAACTTCGGTTTGGGACGAGATCGAGGTAGCGCTCGGCCAGTTCGATTCTGCCGAAGGTTTCGTCGGACCATGTGAGCTCGTGATTGCGGCAGCAACCAAATGAGCGCCGACCGAGCGTTTCACGTCACGGCTGTGCAGGCCACCCCCGTTTATCTCGATCGAGACGCCACTCTCGACATCGTTGTGGAGGAGATCGAGAAGGCCGGGGCCAACGGCACCGATCTCGTCGTGTTTCCCGAGTCTTTCGTCCCCGGCTACCCTGACTGGCTCTGGCGCCACAACCCCTGGAGCGACGCGGACTGGTATGCACGTTTCCAAGATCAGGCCATAGAGGTTCCGGGGGCAGCCCTTGACAAGGTCTGCGCCGCAGCCGACGCCGCCGGCACTTGGGTCGCTCTGGGGATTACCGAGCGAACCTCGTCTGGCACGCTCTACAACGCCGTCGTCTACATCAGCGACGAGGGCGAGATCGCCGGTCTGCACCGCAAGCTCGTACCGACTGGGGCTGAACGACTGGTCTGGGCTAACGGACAAGGCCCAGTGTTGACCGTCGTCGACATAGGCGGCGTGAATGTCGGCTCCCTCATCTGCTGGGAGAACTACATGCCACTCGCTCGCGCCGCGCTCTACGAAAAGGGCATTGACGTCCTGCTCGCCCCGACCTGGGACAACAGCGACGAGTGGGTCTCAACTCTTCGACACACAGCCAAGGAGGGGCAGGTCTTCGTGATCGGCGTGACGGCGTTCCTCCGCGGCAGCGACGTTCCCCGAGATCTCCCCGGCGCCAACGAGATCTATGGCGGTGAAGACGACTTTATGTCCAAAGGCAATACGACCATCGTCGCTCCCGGCGGAGAGATCCTCGCTGGCCCTCTCATCGGTGAGGCTGCGACAGTGAGTGCCACGCTCGATCTCAACCGAATCGCCGCCGGCCGTCGAGCCTTTGATCCGACCGGCCACTACTCTCGGCCCGACATTCTCACACTCACCATCAACCCGAATGGCGACAACAATGTGCTGTCCCAGGCATCAGCTCGTGGCAATGGCCAACAACTCCTGCTCAACTAGTCGGGAGGCGTGACCCAGCCGTTCAGTCGCTGGTCACTAGTCAGTTCCGAAGGCTCGCTTCCAGGTTTCGATTCGCTCCGCATCACGAGACTCGTATGCCTCAATTGCCGCGCTGAGCGTCGGGTCGAACGTCGCTTCCGTGCCGTTCGCGAGCGCAGTGAGCCGCATCGTGAACCATGCGGTGATCCCGCCGGCGGGCGGAGAATCGAAACGGGGAAACTGCGGATCGCCGCCATCGGGGTCGAGCCACTTTGATGGAAGGTCGGGATCAAGCGCCATCGTCCTTGCGAGGCCGACGACATCGGCCGTCCCAGCTTCGACAGCATCCGCCGCTTCACGGCGAGTCTTGAAACCGCCAGTCAACATCAGGGGCACATCGGTGACAGTACGCGCTCGCTTGGCGAATTCGAGAAAGTACGGTCCCGGCGATCGTCGGTCAGAACTCGCCGGGGCTCCAGGGAAATATGTCCCTCCACTGATGTCGATGAGGTCAACGGCCTCGTCGCCGAGGAGCGATATCGCGACGAGCGCATCATCCTCGCTCAACCCGCCCTCTAGTTGATCGCTCGAGTTGATCTTGACGGCTATCGCAAACTGCGGGCCCACCTCTGCTCGAATCTGTCGCACAATGTCGAGCAAGAGCTGGCATCGCGCCTCAATCGACCCGCCGTAGCGATCGGAACGGCGGTTGAAGAGCGGTGATAGGAACTGGCTCAACAAGAAGCGGTGCCCCGCATGTATCTGGACACCACTGAATCCAACAGCCTTGGCGTGCGCTGCCGCTCTGGCGTATATCGCGGGCAGCTCAACCACGTCGGACAGCGAGAGCGCGTCGCATCGAAGGCCCTCAATGTTCAGCGCAGACGGACCAGCCGGACGAGAGATCACGCCGTGAGCTAGCGCTCCAGCATGGCCGAGTTGTGGCAGATGTGAGCGCCTTGGACGGATCCGGCGTCGGCGAGTCGAGCGAGGAGGCCATTGTCGGCGCCGGACCCAAGGACAAGGTTCCCTGGCTTCTCCGGATAACGATGGTCGACTTGCACCTCGCCAATAAGTGACAAGGCGGAGCCGCCCGTCGCCCACCGCCGGTAAAGTGCAATCTGTTCAACGGTCGGACGACCAGCACCGTCGCCCAGGGAATCGGACATCGCGGCTTTAACAAGCCGGTTCTTGAGCACGACACCACACGGAAGTTCTAACGGCGTCGCCAGCAGGCCAGAATTAAACACGCTGGCGCTCTCGTCGGCCATCGCGTCACACTACAACACGGTCGATCGACGCCCCTTAACTGCGCCATGGCCGGCCCACTTGGTCGGATTAGCGCCTGATCTCCTTCAGCTCGAAACCAACGAAGTCAGCCGGGTTGCCCACTAGTATCCCGCCATCCACGATGGCGTCGGCCCAGCCGCGAACCTTGTACTCGGTTCCGTCGATCCCGGTGGCTTTGCCGTTCACCGAGTTGGAAAATTCAACGATGTCGTCGGGCAGAACACTGACCCGGACCTTAAGGTTGGCGGTCCCGGTGGCGAAGGGTGACGGAGTCAAACCTTCTTGGCACACCGTGTCGAGCCATGGTGGCACACCGTCGAATTCGATCTCATAAAGGTAGATGGGTTGGTTCTTGGCATTAACTTTGATGTCGACCGAACCATCGGAACGGGGGAACACGCGACTGGGTGTCGTTCCCAGCTCACCACAGAACTCCTCGGCGGTGCCGCCAACCAGAAGCGCGATGTTTGGGCTTTGCTCAAACGTTCCGTAGAAGAACCCAACCTCCTCTTGGTCATCGATGTAGCCCTGCGGATCGGCACCGGCTGGGCTGCTGAAACCAAACAGAATGGCAACCGCGGCGAGCAAACCTGTCTTGGTCAATTTTCCTGGCATGGCCTTCCCTTTCAACCGTTGTGTCGTTGTAATTGCCTGATTGTGTGCCTCGTTCTGGGCGAGCGATCGGGTCAACATTTTTGGTTCCCTCCATTGCTACACAGCGACTTGTGCCGCCGTGTGTTCGCCTATACATCGTCTGGAGGACGGGAATCTGTCGCGTTGGAAGGTCTTCGACCCTAAAGATCCAATGGCAAAGCGCATCGAAGTGCCAGAGGGGAATGCAACCCTTGAAGCCTCGCCCCGCTAGATCACGCTGAGTTGCTCTCGTGGCCTAGGGCTTCGCGGAAAGCTCAGGGCCGATGCCTGTTTCGGTTGGGTGCTGTGCGTTTCGCCATTCCGGGTATCCGTCTTGGAGCCGGCGTGCATTGAGATGGTGTTGGCGCAAGAGCTGGACCGCATCGTCGGCGAACACGCAGTAAGGGCCTCGGCAGTAGGCCACGATTTCAACGCCAACGGGCATGTCGCTGATCATCTCAGGGAATTGATCGATGGGGATCGAGCGGGCGCCGCTGATGTGGCCGGCTACGTACTCGGCTTCGGGGCGGACGTCGACGATGATCAAGGTGCCGTCGTTGAGTCGTCGGGCAAGTTCATCTCGGCCGATCTCGTCGAGGCTGTCACGGTCGCCGAGGTAGGCCGCAGCCAGATCGTCGAGGTCGTCGAGATGTGTTCGCGCAACCGAGCGCAATACCAGCCACAGCTGCTCCACATCCTCGGACGCGAGTTGATAGTAGATGCGGTTTCCGTCGCGCCTGGTCACTACTAGCCCGGCGGCGGCGAGCACCTGGAGATGATGTGAGGCGTTGGCGACGCTCTGCCCGATCTCGTTTGCGAGTTCCTCCACGTGTCGTTCGCCTTGGGCCAACACATCAACGAGTTCGACTCGTCGCCCGTTGCCCAGTGCTTTGGCGACGTCGGCAAATCCGTCGAACAGTGCATTCTTCGCCTGCCGGTCTCCCATTGCAAGAATCTCCTCAAACGTTTCTATGAACTGTGACTATAGTGAACAGATCTATTCAAATCACTGTTTGAGGAGTGATCGTGAAGGGCACACAGACGACACCGAAGCCAATCCGTTTGGGTTTGCGCGAGAATCTCGCCCAGTTCTCCTTGCTCGTCGGCGTCAACGCACTCGTCGGGGGAATGATCGGCCAAGAGCGCACTGTTCTGCCGTTGCTCGCCTCCGAAGTATTCGGACTCACGGCGTTCACCGCAACACTCACGTTCATCGCCGCGTTCGGCATCGTCAAAGCTGCGACCAACTTCTTCGCCGGCACCCTGTCAGACAAGTACGGCCGCAAACCCGTCCTCGTCGCAGGCTGGATCATCGGCATCCCCGTCCCCCTTCTGCTGATGTGGGCGCCAACCTGGGGCTGGGTGATCTTCGCCAACGTGCTCCTCGGCATCAACCAAGGCCTCACCTGGTCTACGACCGTCATCATGAAGATCGACCTCGCCGGGCCCGACAAACGAGGTCTCGCCATGGGCCTCAACGAGGCAGCCGGCTACGGCGCGGTCGCCGCCACCGCTCTCGCCACCGGCTGGATCGCCAACAAGTGGGGCCTACGTCCCGAACCGTTTTTCCTCGGCCTTGCCTACGCCGGCCTCGGTCTCAGCCTTTCAGTCCTCTTCGTCAAGGAGACCCGCCATCATGTCCAACACGAAGCCGCCAGCCACAAGTCATCCAACGGCGACGCCCACGACGAGCTCACCGATCGCGAGATATTCACCCTCACCAGCTTCCGCGAGAAATCCCTCTCGGCTGCCTCACAAGCAGGGCTAGTCAACAATCTCAACGACGGACTTGCCTGGGGGTTATTTCCCATCTTCTTCGCCGCTTCCGGACTCTCCATCGGCCGAATCGGAATCCTCGCTGCCATCTATCCCGGCATCTGGGGACTGGGTCAGCTGTACACCGGGGCGCTCTCCGATCGCATCGGCCGCAAACCACTCATCGTTGCCGGCATGCTCACCCAAGCAGTCGCCATTGCTTGGATGGCGGCCATGAGCAGTTTCTGGCCATGGGCACTTGGCGCAGCAGTTCTCGGGGCCGGCACCGCAATGGTCTACCCGACACTTCTTGCCACGATCGGCGACGTCGCCCACCCCACCTGGCGCGCCCGATCGGTCGGCATTTACCGGCTCTGGCGAGACGCCGGATTCGCCGTCGGGGCCCTCCTCGCCGGGCTCCTCGCCGACCTCATTTCCATCCAAGCCGCCATCTACGCCGTCGCCGCTCTCACCGCCATTTCAGGCGCCGTCGTCATCACACGAATGTACGAAACACACCCCATTCCGAACCGCTAGCACCCATGGCGCTCAAGCCCACTGATCAAGGTGGTTCTGTCCCGTAGGTTGCGAGCAACGACCGACAAAGCAGTCGCGTCATGGCTTCGACGTAATGGTCATCGGTCCAGTCGAGGTGGGCGGTGAGCTCACGCCAAGTGTCGAAGTGCGCCACTGCGTACAGCAGATCGGAAGCGTCGTCGATAGTCCAATCGGTTGCCAGATCCCCTATGTCGGCGATTTGTTGGATCATCATCCGAAAGGCCATCTGGCGGAACTTCATACGATCACGCCATGCGGCGCCCAGTGCTTCGTCGTCGTGTTGGGCTGCCTCGAGGATTTGGGCGACGGGTTGAACGGCGGTCCAGAAGTCGTTATTGAGCCGCATTGCTCGTTCGAGTACATCGACGCCGGTCGGCGCGGCTTGGACGTGGGCCAGTGATTCGCCGAGGTCGAGCGTCTCGTCCATGTAGTGAACCAACGCGAGGAGTAGCCCGTTGCGGTCACCGAAGTGGAGGTACACGGCTTGGCGTGAGACTCCAGCTTGCTGCGCGACGTCGCTGAGCTTGAGGCTCGAGCCCCTATCGGCCACCAGTTGCCAGGCGACCGCCAGGAGTCGAATACGAGGAACGTTTCGTCGATGCGCCGACCGTCGGTGGTCAGACCCACGTCATCGTGGCCGGACACGGTCCACCCGTGGTGATGCTCAACGGCATCGGCACCCCGGCTGCGATGTGGGCCCCACTTATGGCCCATCTCGACGGATACACGTTGTTCGCCGTCGATCTCCCGGCCTACGGCCTCACCGACACGACAGCCGCGCTGACCGACGACCTCAGATCAAATGCAGTCGGGTTTCTCGACGACGTTCTCGACGGACTCGGCCTTGATCGCCCCGCATTCGTGGCCAACTCGCTTGGATCATTGTGGGCCATGTGGTTCGCGATTGATCGACCCGCCCGCGTGTCCGCCCTCGTCCATGTCGGCTGTCCCGCAATCGTCTTGGATACGTCTGCTCCGCTGCCGATGCGCCTCCTGTCGACCCGCCTGCTTGGGCCGTTGATGATGAAGTTGCAGCCGCCGTCGCCCAGACAGGTGAAACAGCTGTCAAAGTTGGTCAACGAGTATCCGCTTCCGCCCGAGATTGCCGACCTGCTTCTCGCGACCGAACAACTCCCCGCCTTCGAAGCGACCTTCCTCGCCACACTCCACTCGCTCCTCAGATTGCGCGGTGCCCGACCTCATATGGCCTTGACCAGCCACCAACTCGCGCAGGTCAATCAGCCGACACTGTTGATCTTCGCCGCAAACGACCCGATGGGTGCTGCCCCGGTTGGCGAACAACTCGCCGAAGCCCTCCCTGACGCCGAGCTACACATCGTCGACGGCGGCCACGCACCCTGGGTGCACCACGCCGACCAGATCGCCCCATTGATCACCGCGTTCCTGAGACGCGCAATACTGAACAGCTGAACCACAATCAGATACCAGTCGTCTTCATCGTGGATCATGTAGACGCACTTGCAGCCCACCTGGATATTGAACGAGCGTAAACACCTTCGTCCAGCACAGATGGGTTTCGTCAGCTACCCTGAGACCAACGTCACATGGAGGGGGTTCCATCGTGGGTACAAGTCGGTTCTTATCAACAGTCACGATCGTCGGCATCCTTGCGGCTGGCTGCTCAAGCGGCGATTCCGAAGAAGCGACGACAACGACGACTGCCGCTGTCGTCGAGGACGAGAGCTCCACCACTATCGAGGCGACCACCACGACCGAAGCGGCCGTGACAACCGAAGCAGCCGAGGCGACCACGACTGAGGTAAGTGTCGGCGCACTTCCAGACACACCGATCAAGGCGACGCTCGGAGGAGGTTACGACTTCCAAGGAGGCACACCTGATGCGGCATCGCTACCAGCGCCCGAGGGATCGGTCGAGGCGCAGTGGTTCCGTGCGGGCGACGTCTACGCCGTGATCTACGTCGGCCTCGACTCGACGATCGATGCCTGTCCGGGCAACTCTGCACTTACCCCAGCTGGCTTCGACTTCGTCAGCAATGCCGAGCTCCCAAACGGTGCGTGTCCTGGTTTTCAATCGCGTATCGATAACAACGAGGCCCAGGGTGTGCAAATCTGCGGCGATCAGGTGGGATATCTCACGCTGATTCCGTCCGACACCGTCGCCCAGGTCTTTGCAAGCGTCGAAACGCCCGATGATGCTGTCGGAGGATTCGGCATCACCGCACCAGCGAGGATCGACGACCCGAGCGCTGTCCCCGAGATCGACCCCGCTTCGCTCAGCTGCTGAGGGGAGAAACCGGTGCCCGTCAACCACACGCAGCTCTGGTTGGTCGACGACGTGGGCGCACCGATCATGCACGTCTCCAAGCAGGAGGCCTTCGAGATCGTGGTGGTCACTCCCCGCCGTTCTAGCGAGGTCCCCGATCACATCTGGGTAACCGTCACCGTTGGCGACCAGTCGAAACCGTTACGTGTTCCCTGGTCAGGGCAGGATGATTCGGTCGTTCAATACCGGCTTCCCGGACAGCGCCTCGACGACGACGAAGCATTCATGGACAGCAGCGAGCACGACTTCTCTGTGCAGAACGGCGAGACGCTGTCCGTTGCGACCGATGGAGGGCAGCCGTTTCTGGGTTTCGCCTACGAGGTTCCTGCCGCGCGAGACACCTCGGTAGCCGTCGCACATCTCACGCAGGCGTTCGAGAACTGGCTCACATTCAGAAACGCCTTGCAATCCTTGCCTGACCAAAACGAGGCCACCCAGAACGCGATCACCATGTCGACCGGCTACTTGCAGATGCTCTCGCTCGGGCTCGAACAGATTCGCCGATTCCTCGCTGGCGACGAATGGGACCAACAGGGGCTAGCACGAGCAACGGCGCTCTACCTCGTCAACCTGATACCGGCCGATCCAGCACTCGCCCTGGCGAACGACAGTCAGGCATACATCGGCGGACTTTGGAACTCTGAACGCTTCCGCTCGGACATGCGCCATGAGGTGAAGGCGTACGTCACCAAAGTGGATGATCAGTTCTCTCACACCTTCGCGATCGCCACGATTGCTTCCTACCGAGGCTTCGCCCAGTACTCGGGGGGCGATGTGTGGTTCACCGGTCTGACCGGGGTCTACGAGAAATACGCGGCACGCCGCGCCGGAGACGATGACTGGTACAACCGGACCGGTATAGACGAGATGGGCCAGAAGAAGACCCTGGGAGCATTGGGCGTCGAGCTCATTATCGAGAAGGTCGTGGGGGGCGCGTTCTCAACAGCCATCAGGAGAGGAACCGGCGAAGTCGTTCTCGACATCCAATTTAACAAGGGCCGCGGTCGCGTCGACGGCCGAAGCACGACAGCCTCCGCCCACAGCGCCGGTCCCCCAGCCACTCGCAGTTCTGCGGCGACGCCTGGAAGAATCGTCGACCCAAGTACACATGGCATTCGAGACTCGGCGATTCCGATATTCCAGTCGATCGCCCGACGCCACGATGTCATCATCTCGCTTCGCCCGGGCAACCAGGACTCAATGGTTTGGCAGGCTCTCGGTCATTCGGTGAAAAGCACGGAGCTAAAGACAAAGACGGTGAAGGACGTCGATGTAGTCATCGGCGGCCCTCGACGCAGTGGCGTTGAGAACGGACCGGAGTCACCGGTGGGTCTGGTGGGCGTCTTCGACCCCCTCCTTCCATCGAGGCCACCCGGATTGAGCGATGCGCAGTGGAACATGGTGACTCACGGCGGCCGCCGACCGGCGGAAATGACCGACGACGTTGAGTGGACAGAATTCAAGACCGAGTGGGCCACCCAGGTCAAGACGCTTCTCGATGGCTGGCGACCAGAAGGAGTCCCGCTCGGCATCGGCGACCAGTTGGTAGGCCGTTTCATTCAGCGACGAATTGAGTTCGCCGACAATATGCCAAGTCTGCGCAAGCTTGAAGAACAGGGACTCATACGTATTGACGACGGCCTTGTGATCGACACCGGCCTTTATCGCAACACGAACAAACCGATCACCGGCGACTACGACGTCTTCGACATTCACGGCGTCGACGGCAAACCAGTCACCTACGAAAAATATAAGGATGTCATCACCGAACTCGGTCTCGACCCTGATGCCCTCGTTGTTCATGGTGCTCATACCCGCTGGAAGGACGATGCACCATTTCTGCCAGGGTCAAAGGAGGAGGGAATCTACAACGCAATCATGGATGGTCACCAGAAGGAAGTAGTGCTGCTGATCGGCGGATTCGAGGATGGCCTGATCAGGACATCGTTCACCATCGAACAAGGCGGCCAGTTCCCGCTCATCACCATGAGAGATGGCTCGGTCATGTGGGCTGGCGGCATCATTCAACGTGCTACTCCACTTGAGCTAGCCGCCCACGCTGGCCCCATGTCGCTCGACCAGCTGTCCCGTGCCGAAACGATCGTCAACATGGTGCCGCTGTCATTCCTCCAAAACCGAGATCAGGGTCCAGCCGCACCACCCGATCAGAGCCCAGATTTGACGCCGGAAGAACAAGCACGGCAGGAGGCAGCCATGGCTGCCAACAAGAAGTACGTCGACGACATGATTGCCACATCGGAGAACCCCGATCTAGCGCCCAAGTTCATCGGCGATTCGAGCTTGTGGGCCGAACCCGGCGACGGACCTAGCGACGGACCAAGCGACAAGGCGCCATCGGATGAGGAGAAGCTGGCCAAGGCACTCCGGCGAGATACCCCCGCACCAATCGAAGAAGAGCCATGGCTGCAGCCTGGCGGCAGCGACGAATACTGTCACCCTGACGACGAGCTCATCCAAAGATTCGTGCCTTTCGTTCCTTACGGCGGAGATGGCCTCGCCGGCTCGGTGGGAAGGGCGGCGGCCAGCCTCGAGATTCTCAATCGCGACCAGAAACGTCTCGAATTCCTCGAGCGAGAATACGGACCTCACCCCGCGGTGAGGGCAGCGCTCGAGACCATCCAGATACTTCAGGCTCGGCAAGGCAAGATGCTTGCCCTTACGCGCAACACGCTCGAACTCTCCATCAGCCATAGTCGTGATCAAGTCCGCGAGGTCCTCGCTCCCCTTGGCGAGCAGCTGGCCGATGCCCTGCTAGCGCCCGACGAGCCGGGCTTCGAACATATGTCCGAACCGATGATCACGACTGCGCCGATACATCCATACAAGGCCGCTCCGTCTAACCCACCGTGGTTGCTCATCGCCGTAGGTACCGTCGTGCTCGCGCTCATCGTTGGCATCACCTTCGCCCTTACGCGTGGAGGCGACCCGACTGAGGACGTCGTGGCTCAAGATGTGTCCGACGTGCTCCCCGTCGATGACGTCGTTGAAAACGAACCGACCAACGAAAACGAAGTCGACACGGCAGAGGACGGTGTGGATCCGGATGGGTCGAACGACGCGGCGCCGATCGCAGACGAGTGGACGCCCGGGCCAGAGCTCGAGGCCGCAATGCACTCGGTCATGGTTGAGATCCCAGCCCTTGCCGGTCACATCGACACAGGACCGCCCAAGCTATGGAGCGTTGAAGGGACGGAGGTTGGCATCGGGGAGGACACTGGCGTACCAGGCGCCAGCATCGTCTCCTTTGGGAGCGGCGTGATGCGCGCAACCGATGCAGATGTCGCTGTCCAGCACAACGAATCCACCCATCCTTGTGGTGCAGCGACCGATGTATTCCATGTCACTTGTCCTCTCGCTGCAGGCCCAATGCCTTCTGGGGAACACATCGTGGTCGTTGTCGAACTCGACCAGCTCGGACAGCTGGACGGCTCGACGTTCACGTACGGACTTGCCTTCGATGACGACCAGGATTCGTCAGACAACTATCAGTCGGGCGGTGTCTTCAATTGGGACTTCTTCATCGACACCGAGCTTTGGTACCAGCTCGAAATCGGTCCGAACGGCGACCGCCGAGTTTGGGCTCAGATCGCACAGCCCGGCGCAATCCGTCCCCGCCACTCTTCTGCAGCCGTCATCGAGCACGGACGCTTTCTGATCTGGATCATCCCGCGCGGTGAAGTCCCCGGGGACCAGGTTGGCTTTCGCGCCACTGCGTTTCGTAACGACGGCCCAACGGGCCAGCAACCCGTTCCCGAATCATCGGGCGGTGACGTCAGTGGCGAAAACCCAACGTCACCTCTGACGCCGATCGACCTCGAGAACGTCGTTGCCCTCAACTCCTCGCTCAGCAACGTGGCTGACTTCGGCCCCGCACCGGTACCACGCGTCGACCCGGGCCCCGATCCTGAGCTCGCGCTGTGGGCAGCCTTCGCTCGCGAGTTCTCCGAGCGAGTGACCGAGTCGCTATTGGACGAAGACGCTCTGTTCTCGCTCCTGCATCCGGGTGCAGTCGAAGCGTTCGGAGGTGAAGACGCGTGCCGAAATCTCATTCGCACTACGGTCGGGTTGGCCGAGGACTACAGGATTGCCGGGCCACCCCAACCCACAGAAATCGATGGCCTGACCGCGTACTCAGTTCCCGTCGAGTACACGTTCTCAACGGGTACTGTCCCAAGCCAAGATCTTCTTGCATCGACCGGCGATGGCCAAGTGGCATGGGTGTTTCCCTGCACGGGTTGACGTACGAAGCAATCCGGCCTCCGTTCCAATGACGCACGAGTCCCGTGCTAGGCCCTTCGGCCAACTCGATTGTCGTTGACCCCTTGTGCCAAGCTGACGGGCAGACCGCCGACACTCGAAGGAATTCACCATGCGCGCTTGGCAACTCACTGAACTTGGCGAACCAGCCGACGTTCTCCACCTCAACGAAGTCGCTGACCCGACACCAGGTGAAGGCCAGGTTGTGCTCGACATCAAGGCCGCCAGCATTGGGTTCCCTGATCTCCTCCAAGTTCGTGGCGGCTACCAAGTCAAGCCCCCGATGCCATTCACCCCAGGCACCGAGATCGCCGGCGTCGTGTCGGCCGTTGGCGCTGGTGTCACGAACGTCAGCGTAGGCGACCGGGTGCTATGGATGGGCCTCGGCGGACTGGCCGAAAAGGTGGCTGCACCCGCGGCCGCCTGCTTCCCGATCCCCGACGGCATGACCGAAGCGCAGGCCTCTGTATTGCTCATCAATTACGGCACTGGCGTCTTCGCACTCGAGAACCGAGCGAAGCTACAACCGGGCGAGACCCTGCTCGTAACCGCCGCTGCCGGTGGTGCTGGCTCGGCGGCAGTTCAGCTCGGCAAGGCAATGGGCGCCAATGTCATCGGCCTTGCTGGCGGCGCCAAGAAGGTCGAGACGGTCTACAAACTCGGTGCTGATGCCGCCTTCGACTACAACGAAGTCGACATCGTCGAAGCCGTTCGTGCTGCGACCGACAAGCGCGGCGTCGACGTCTGCTACGAAGCCGTAGGCGGCGACACGTTCCAGCAGGTTCGTCGCACGATGGGGTGGGACGGGCGCCTGCTCATCATCGGATTCACCAGCGGCAAGATCGCCGATGCCCCAACCAACCACATGTTGCTCAAGAACTACTCAGTTGTTGGCGTGCACTGGGGCGCCTGGCTCGCTCGAGACCGAGACCATCTGCGAGCCAATTGGGATCGCATCTGTGAACTCTTCGATACCGGCAAGATCGATCCGCTGATCTCAGCCGAGCGCCCGCTTGAAGAAGCAGTCGACGCCTTCACTGCTCTTGGTTCCCGCGGCACGGTTGGCAAAGTAGTCATCTGCCCCTAGCCGGCGGGGCTCGGGTTGAGACCGTGCCACTGGAGACCTTGTCGCCAACGGCGGACCTGTTTAGCGAACTTGGCATCCCGTTTGAGCACTCTGAGGCTCCTGCTGCGGCTCCGATGCAGCCAACGCAGACAACGCAGACAACGCAGCGGGAGCAAGTCGCTCGCGCCGCCGGCGCTGGACTTGTTGGTGCTGCGACCATGGCGCTCGTTGCTGCAGGTGTCATCGGCCTCGCTGTTGTCTACTTGGCTGGCTACATTTTCGGTCTTTGGTAGACGGCTCGCCTTAGACCTCAATCGTGGGGCATCATCTCTGCATGATCGAAAGCACCATGCAGGACTTCCCGCTCACAATCACGCACCTCCTTCGACACGGCCGGTCGGTCTACTCCCAGTCGAAAGTGCTTACCTACGAGGGGCCCGATGCAGAGGTTCGTGAGGCAACATTCGCCGAGGTCGCTGATCGCGCCGATCAGCTTGCGGCTGCGCTGACCAAGCTTGGCGTCGAGTCGGGCGACCGGGTAGGAACGTTCATGTGGAACAACCAGCGCCACATGGAGGCATACCTCGCTATTCCTTGCATGGGGGCCGTGCTCCACACCCTGAACATTCGGCTCTTTGCCGAACAACTCGCCTATGTCATCAACCATGGCGCCGACAAAGTCATCATCGTCGACGCCTCAATCGCACCCCTGCTAGCGGCCGTTCGAGATCAGCTCACCACCGTCGAACACATCATCGTCTGCGGCGAGGGAGACACCTCTGGATTAGGCGAGGGGCTCCTCGACTACGAAGAATTGATCGCCTCCGAGTCGCCTGGCTTTGAGTACCCCGAGCTCGACGAACGAGGAGCCGCAGCAATGTGTTACACAAGCGGCACAACCGGCAACCCCAAGGGTGTTGCCTACTCCCACCGGTCGTGCTTCCTCCACTCCTTCGGTGGCATGTCGGCCCAGGCGCTGCAGCTCAGCGAGAACGAGCGCATCCTCATGATCGTGCCTCAGTTCCACGCGATGGCGTGGGGGATGCCGTATGGCGCATGGGCCGTCGGCGCTGACATCGTCATGCCGCAGCAGTTCCTCCAGGGCGGACCGATAACCGACATGATCGAGCGAACAAAGCCAACCATCTCCGGTGCCGTTCCGACAGTGATGAACGATGTGCTTCACAACTTCCCCAACGCCGACCTCAGCTCACTGCGGTATGTGGTTTGTGGCGGCTCCGCTGTCCCCCGCACGCTCATCGACAACTTCAAAAGCACCTTCGGCGTCGACATTCTTCAAGGCTGGGGCATGACCGAAACCTCGCCGCTTGCTGCACTCTCGTGGCCACCGCGTGGCACCG
Source organism: uncultured Acidimicrobiia bacterium (assembly GCA_965363765.1). Classification (GTDB taxonomy): domain Bacteria; phylum Actinomycetota; class Acidimicrobiia; order Spongiisociales; family JAENVV01; genus JAENVV01. The sequence goes on along the minus strand of CBDTUI010000016.1, from coordinate 9,829 downwards.
CTCCCGAAGACGAGGGCGATTGGCGACAAAAGACGGGACGAATCCTCGCCGGCGTCGAGATTCGCATCTGCGACGATGCAGGGACCGTGCTCCCCTGGGACGGCAAGGCGCAAGGCGAGATCGAGATTCGGGGTCCGTGGATTACGGCGAGCTACTACCTCGACGACACGCCCGAGAAGTTCCACGACGGGTGGCTGCGCACCGGTGATGTCGGCTCGATCGAATCGACTGGATTCGTCCAGATCTCTGATCGCTCGAAGGACGTCATCAAGAGCGGCGGCGAGTGGATCAGCTCTGTCGACTTGGAAAACACGCTGATGGGCCACCCCGCGATTATGGAAGCGGCAGTAGTCGGCGTCCCCGATGAGCGCTGGGACGAACGACCAATGGCCTGCGTGGTGTTCGCTGAGGGCAAGACAGCCAACGCCGCTGAGCTTAGCGAATGGCTTGGCGAGCGTGTCGTGAAATGGTGGCTGCCCGAGCGCTGGAGCTTCATCGAGTCGGTGCCGAAGACCTCAGTCGGCAAGTTCGACAAGAAGGTGCTCCGCGCCCAATACGCCGCAGACGAACTCATAGTCGAGACGCTGTAGATGGCTGAGCTTGATCTGGCGAAGATGCTCGCATCGCTCACGGTGACCCGCCGCGATGGTGAGTTTGTATTCGTCAACCTCGGCTCGGAGCTGCCGTCCGTCGGCTTCCACGCGTTGATCCAAGAGATCGAGGGCATAACAGCAGTTCTCTCACGAGCCGATGCTGACGCCGAAGGCTACGAGTACAACTTCGTTGGCGCGTGGCTAACACTCGACGTGTTCTCGGCGCTTGAGGCGGTCGGATTGGCTGCCGCCGTCAGCGCTTCGCTCGCGGCCGAATCGATTCCGGCCAACATCATTGCTGGCTTCCACCATGACCACATCGTCGTTCCGATCGGTCGAGCCGACGATGCAGTCCGCTGCATCGAAGGCCTCCGGACAGATAGCGTGGCCTAATGACATCGCAGCTGACCATCATCACCGGAGCATCAACCGGAATAGGTGCGGGCATTGCCCGAGCCGCGCTCGCCGACGCGTCACCTGGCTCGGCCGTGGCAACGGTGAGTCGGCGACTCGGCCCTGGCCGGCATGTCGTCGCCGATCTCGCCGACCCCGAATCGTGGCCACTTGTCGCCGACTGGTTTGACGACCTTGTGACCACCGACTTCGACCGGATCGTATTCGTACACAATGCGGGAACCATCGACCCAATTGGCTTCGCCGGCGAGATCGACACGGCAGAATACACCACAAGCGTGTTGCTCAATTCTGCCTCGACTCAGGTTCTCGGTTCAGCGTTCCTCGCCACGATGAGACGACTAAATGCGACGAAGGATCACGACGTCCCCGCCGTCCTCATGGTCATCAGCTCGGGGGCGGGGAAGAATCCATACCCCGGTTGGGCGAGCTACTGCGCCGCAAAGGCGGCGGGCGACATGTGGGTCCGGACCGCCGGCATCGAACAAGAGGCACGGGGTAGCCAGACCACCGTGGTTGCGGTTGGGCCTGGGGTTGTCGCCACCGACATGCAGTCCAACATTCGCTCATCAGACACCGACGCCTTCCCCAACGTCGAACGCTTTCGCGAAATGTTCATCGAGGGCGAACTTGCCGATCCTGATGAGGTCGGGGCCAAGCTCTATGCCCTTACGACTCGCAGCGATCTGCCTCAGGGCGGCGTATTCGGAGTGAACGACGAGGTCTAGCCACTCGAGGACGACCGCAGGTGCAATCTGTGGCAGAATCGACGGGCTGGCACGGGGCCAGCGCCTCCGAGGCCCGAAGGAATACCACGATGACAATCGCTGAGATGCCACGCTTTGTGCGCGCCGACGGCCCTGACAAGGTCACCGGAACTGGCCGCTACATCGCCGACCTGACGCTTACCGGCATGCTGCACGCCAAGCTAAAGTATGCGGGAATTAGCCACGGCCGAATCACCGCCATCGACACCACCGCCGCGCTCGCAATGCCTGGCGTCGTCAGCATCCTCACCGCCGACGATGTACCCGATGTTCACTACAGCCCCGGGGTCGCTGATCGCACCCTGTTCGCCAAAGACGTCGTTCGTTTCGAGGGAGATGTGGTCGCCGCCGTCGCGGCGACAACGCCTGAGATCGCGGAGGCCGCCGTAGCCGCCATAGAGGTCACGTACGAGCAACTACCGGTTGTGAGCGATCTTGAAGCCGCCCTCCACGCCGACAGCCCTCTCGTGCACGACGGCTGGGAAACATACGAATCAGGTGAAACAGTCCAAGGTCACAATGTGGCGTCCCGCTCATCGCTCGACCGTGGTGATGCCAAGGCCGCGATGGCAAGCGCCCACACGGTTGTGACTAGTCGCTACGTCGCCGATGGCTCGCACGCCGTACCAATCGAGCCACGCGGCGTCGTCGCCCAGTGGGAAGGCAACAAGGTCACCATCTGGAGTTCCACGCAGGTTCCGTTCGACGCTCGATCCGGCGTCTGCGAAACCCTCGGCCTACCGACAAGCCGTGTGCGCATCATTGTCCCCCATCTCGGTGGTGGGTTCGGCGGCAAGTGCGGCTTCCACTTTGAAGCCCACATTGCCGCGTTGGCCCGAGCGGCCAAGCGACCAGTCCGACTGGTGTTCAGCCGTGAAGAAGAGTTTCGGGCACCCGACCGCCGCCGCGAGGGCATGATCATCGACATCACCACTGGCCTCGCTGCTGACGGCACCATCGTGGCTCGCATCGGCCACGCGTTGCTCGATTGTGGCGCCTACATCGCTGATGGAGCCTTCTTCCCTCAGCTAGCCGCCATGCACATCGCTGGCCCTTACAAAGTGCCAAACCTCTCGATCGATGCCTCGTTGGTCTACACCAACCATCAACCGTCTGGCTCTGTGCGAGCGCCTACCGCACCCACCGCGTGCTGGGCCCTTGAATCACACACCGATGAGCTGGCGACAGCGGCGGGAATCGACCCGGTTGCGTTCCGCAAGCTCAACTGTGTCGACACCGGAACAGAGGGCCCGACCGGTCAGCTCTATGGCGAGATCGGGCTTCAGCGCTGCATCGACGCCGCCACGACGCTCGCCGGGTACGGCACTGACCTCCCCGACGACGAAGCGATTGGCGTGTCTGTCGGCTGGTGGCCGAGCTTTGGTGTTCCTTCTGGCGCATTCGTCAAGCTCGACTCAGATGGCTTCGGTCAGATCGTCACCGGCGCCCAAGAATGTGGCACTGGGGCTGTCATGACTCTTCGCCAGCTTGCAGCTGAAGAACTCGGGATGGACCCGGAGAACTTCGAACTCGTCTATCAAGACACCTCCGCTGCGCCTTGGGATCTCGGCGCAACCGGATCGCAGACCCTGTTCAACAATGGCCGAGCCGTCATCGGCGCCAGCCAACAGATCGCCGAACAGCTCCGTGAACTTGCGGCCAACGAACTCGAGGCCGCTGCGGCCGACATCGTGCTTGCAGACGGCATGGCATCAGTCAAGGGATCGCCCGACGCCTCCATCTCAATTGCTGCCCTCGCCGGCATTGCCGCCGGCGGCGAACTCCTCCTCGGTCACGGGTCAGGCACGCCACCTGAGGCACCAGAGGCGGTCGGCACGACTTGCGTCGGCGACCAGGGTGTTGCGGCGTGGGTGGCTCCCCAGTTCTCCTGCCACGCCGTCCACATCAAGCTTGACCGAGACACCGGCGTCGTCCGAGTGCTCGACGTAAGCGCCGCCCACGACTCTGGCACAATTATCAACCCTGTCGGCGCGAGCGGTCAAGTGCATGGCGGCATCCTTATGGGCATCGGCCAAGCGTTAACCGAAGGAACGACCTACGCCGAAAACGGCAGCCAAGTCAACGCTGGACTGCTCGAGTACAAGCTCCAAACGGCAGCCGACGCGCCCGAGATTCGCTTGGAGTTCGTCCAGATCAACACGCCCAACGCCGGGCCGCGTGGAGCGAAGGGCATTGCCGAAGCGCCGAACGTCGCTACACCAGGGGCGATCTCAAACGCCATCGCCAAGCTCGTTGGTTCACCGGTGAGACAGCTACCAATGACCGCCGAACGAATCTGGGAAACCCTTGAAGGAGGTGCCCAATAATGGAGTTCTCGATTGCAACTACCCTCGGCGACGCACTTGCCGCTGTGGCCGCTGGTGCACGGCCGGTGGCTGGCGGGTCCGACCTTGTTGTCGGCGCACGACACGGCAAGGCCCCGCTCCCCGACTCTGTCGTGGCTATCGACCGGATCGCCGAACTCAGCACGATCGAGTCGGTTCCCACCGGGCTCCGAATTGGATCAACCGTGACCCACGCAACGCTCATGGAGCATCCTGACGTCATCAGCGACTACACGGCCCTCGCCGATGCCAGTGCGCTCGTTGGCTCGCCCTCCACCCGCAACGTCGGCACGCTCGGCGGCAACGTCATGAACGCTTCACCCGCAATGGACACTGGCGCCCCGCTAAATGTGCTTGGAGCGAGCATCGAGCTCCAGTCGGCCGAAGACGAAAGCCGCGAAGTATCGGTTGCTGCCCTCTGGACCGGGCCTGGTCAGACCAGTGCCCGGGCAGACGAGCTTTGCACCGCCATCCTTCTGCCTCATCGACCGCCCCGATCCGGCAGTGCATACGTACGCCTCGAATATCGCCGGGCGATGGAGATTGCCGTTGTTGGCGCCGCAGCATCAGTCGAGCTTCACGAAGACGGCACAATCGCCGAGATTCGTGTCGCCCTCGCCGCGGTCGCCCCCACGATCATATCTGTCGATGTTTCGGCAGTTGTTGGGGACTCGGTCGACGAAGCCACCTTGGCTGCCGTCGCGGCGGCCGCGTCTGAGCGAGCCACACCGATTAGCGACGTCAGAGCCAGTGATCGTTATCGCCGCCACACCGTTGGGGTGATGGCACGACGGGCAGTCGAAGCCGCAGCCAAACGAGCAAGTGGTGAACACATCGCAGTGCCAGTCAACCGAGCAGTCGGGGTCGGCGCAGCAACACAACACGCAACTGGAGTAATCAAATGAGCAGCACTGCAGCGACTAACGACACGACCCCAGTGACTATCTCTGTCAACGGAACCGACTACCCCGTCACCATCTCACCATCACGAAATCTGTTGAGCGTGCTCCGTGCTGAGGTCGGGCTCACCGGCACGAAAGAGGGTTGTGACGACTGCGAGTGCGGCGCCTGCATGGTGCTCCTCGATGGCCAGCCGATCAACTCGTGTTCCTACTTGGCGGTTCAGACCGAAGGTCGTTCGGTGACCACGATCGAAGGACTGGTTACCGGCGACGAACTGCATCCCATGCAGCGCAACATCCTCGAAGAGGGCGGCGTGCAATGTGGTTTCTGCACCCCCGGCATGATCATGTCGACCTGTGCGCTACTCGAACGGTGCCCCAACCCGACACAGGAAGAAATCCAGATCGGTCTTTCGGGCAATCTGTGCCGCTGCACGGGTTACAGCACCATCATCGCCGCCGTCGCCCGCACGGCCGCCGAAGCGTAGCTGACTCGCAACGACCCATGATTAGCGACGCCGTCCCTCAAACGGCGCCGCAAACCGGGTGTAGCACGTTCCCTCCGCATCAAACGATGTCGGTACGTTCACTATGGTCGAGCTTTACTAACAGGCGCTTAACAGACGTAGTCTCCCTTGATGCGTCCGTCTTACAAAACCGCAGTAACGATCGTGTACGTCATGGGCGTATTCATCCAGATCCTCGACGCAACGGTTGTCAACGTCGCTTTGCCGACCCTTGGTAAGGAGTTTGACGTCCCCGCCAACGAGATCGAGTGGGTGCTGCTTGGCTACCTTTTAAGCTTCATTATTGGCATCCCCGCAGCAGCGTGGCTGGCCGATCGCTTCGGATCGAAGCGGGCGTTCATGCTTGCGCTCGGCGGCTTCGTCGTCGCCTCAGCTCTTTGTGGTGCCGCCCTCTCGCTCAACCAGCTCATCGCAGCCCGAATCTTGCAAGGCCTGCCGGCTGGCCTTATCACTCCCATCGGCGCCACCATCCTCTACCGGGCGTATCCGCAGGAAGAACGAGCGAAAGCGGCCGCTGCGATCGTTGGCGTGGCGGTCATAGCACCGTCCATCGGGCCAGTTCTCGGCGGCATCATCGTCGACAACTTCAGCTGGCGTTGGATCTTCTACGTCAACGTTCCTATGGGAGTTGCCGCTCTCGTCCTCGCCGGATTATGGCTGGAGGAGCACAAAGAAGAGGGCACCGGAAGCCTCGACATCGTCGGCTTCGGTCTAGCCGGTGTTGGTCTCGCAGGGGTGCTTTACGCCACCACGATCGGACCACGTGAAGGGTGGTTGGGGTGGCAGACGCTCACCAGCGCTGTAGTCGGCGTGGCTTGCCTTGTGGCGCTCGTCGTCTTCGAACTCCGCCAAGAGAAACCGATGGTCGACTTCCGCCTGCTATCGAACCCGCACTTCCGCAACGTCAACCTGGCCTCGATCTTTGTGTATGCAGGGTTCATCGGTCTGATCTACCTGATCCCGCAGTACATCCAGGAGTTCCGAGGCCTCAGCGCGACCCAGGCTGGCACAACCCAAGCACCACAGGCGCTTGGTGTCTTTGTAGTGTCGAACCTCGTGGCCCGTCGCCTCTACGGGCGTTTCGGTCCGCGGCTAAACATGCTCGGCGGGATCACGGCGGCTCTGGTGATCTCTGGGCTCTTCGCCTTCGTTGGCGATGACACCAACCTATGGTTACTCCGAGGAGCGATCTTCGCTCGCGGGGCGGCGATGGGCGTGCTTTTCGTAACGATTCAAACAATCGCCTACTCCACGATGTCGATCGCCAACACCGGCAAGGCGGTCTCGATATTCAGCACACAACGGCAGGTGGCAAACGCCATCGGAACCGCTGTCGTTGCGACCACGCTTTCGATGTATCTCGATGTCGAGATGAGCCTCAACGCCTACCGGATCTCCATGGCAGTCGCGGCACTTCTCTTCGCACCGGCTCTCTGGTTTGCGTGGCACATCGACGACAACGATGCCGCGGCCTCGCTGGCCCACGAAAGAGCCGGTCGGGCGGCCCGAGCCAGATAGCCCGAGATACCGGCGGGCGACATGCAACCTTTTGGTTGCGTACAGTGAGAGAATGACTCGACCCTTTCGATTCGGACTTCAAGCCAGCTTCAGCAAAACCGGTGCCGAGATCCGAGAGCAAGCCAAGCGAGCTGAAGCTGCCGGATACAACATCCTGACGATCGCCGATCACCTGGGATTCATCGATCCGTTCATCGGCTGCGCCACCGCAGCCGAATCGAGCACAACACTAAGGGTCGGCACCCAGGTCGTTAATGTCGACTTCCATCCCGCCGCACTGTTGGCTCGATCGGCGGCCACGATCGACCTGGTGAGCGACGGCCGCTTCGAACTCGGGATAGGTGCAGGGCATATGAAGTCGGAGTATCTGGAGGCTGCGTTGGCCTTCGATCGAGCCGGGCGACGAGTGCAACGAATGGCCGAAACGATCGAGATTGTTCGCAGCCTGTTTGCGGGCGAGGAAGTCAGCTTCGACGGCGACGAACGCTCTGTGCAAGGCCACAAGCTCTCACCACTCCCCCCGCAGGGCGCGAGTCTGCCGATCTTTGTCGGCGGCAATGGAGATCGGGTACTCGAGATCGGGGCAACCAAGGCAGACACCGTTGGATTCACCGGCTTCCGCTACGACCCAGTGAATGAACGACCGGTGCTGTCGCACATGTCATCGGTAGGGCTGCAGAACCGGGTCGACCACGTGGCGTCATTCGGTGGCGATGCAGAACGACAGTTGCTGATTCAGCGTGCGGTGGTCGATGATGACGTCGCCAAGGCCGCAGCCGCGATCGCGAGTGACGTTCCTGCCTTCGAGAACGACCCTGCCGCCGTACTCGACTCGCCCTTCATTTTGGTCGGACCTGTCGATGCGATCTGTGATGAATTGGTGGCGTGCCGAGAACGGTTCGGCGTGAGTTACTTCACGTTCTTCTCCACTCGATCTAGCCCCGAGATCGATCAGGTCGTGGCGCGCCTCGCCGGCACGTAGGGCGACGACTCCTGAGACCCGCCACGGCCTAGTGCACAGCCCGTAGGGCAAACCATGCGTACAGGCAGACGGCGATGCCGCTTACGAGTTGTTGGATCTCACGGCGATGTCGAAATCGCCAAAGCAGCAGGACCCAGGCGATGAGTACAACGATGGCCTCGACATACACAACGGCATCGGTGCGGGGCAGGAGCAGATCAAGCAACACGATTGGTGAACCGGCACACCACCGAGAGAATTCCGCATGCGCTGCTCTTTAGCGGAACGCCGGACCAGCCTGGCGGTTTAGGTCAACAACGACACCTCAAACAGACCACAGCCCCAAACAGTACGGTCTCGCATGTAAATAAATGCCATTTAGCGGGTTGTAACGAACACCAGTTCTGTTATAGTGGCTTTCACGCACCAACAAGGGAAGGAGACCACGATGGCAAAGCTCGATACGTCGATACTCACTGGTCTCGCTTTCTCGATCGACACCTACGACCCTGATGTGGCGACCGTCGAGTCGATCAAAGAACTGTTGGGCCAGCTTCGTCTTAGTCGCCAACTCGAAACTGGTTTCGAATCCATTTTGGTGCGGACCCTCGACGAGTTCGCTGACAACGGCGACATCCTGTCTCCTGAAGACACCCTGATGAACTCAGGTTTAATGTCGCCTGGTGCGGCGAAGAAAGTCACGCGACGCCGCAAGGCTGGCAAAGCGTTACCGGCCCTCGGCGATGCGCTCGATTCAGGTAGCGCACCGACTGAGAACCTGGACGCGATCGCGGCGGCTTACAACCGGCTCGACGACGACGCCAAAGAACGCTTCGGTGCAGTGCAGGACGAAGTCATCAAAAAGGCGAAGATCCTCCCACCGAACCTCTTCGGGCCGTATTTGAAAACAGAGATCGAGCACGCCAAACAAGACTTCGGGCTCTCCGAATACGAACAACAAGTCAAAGACTCCACGCTCTCCTACGGCGTCAACAAGAAAACCGGGATGGCGTACCTGCGTGGCAGCATCGACCCTGTCCGTGGTGAACAAATCATCACTAGTCTCGACGCCATGATCCGTAAGCTCGCCAAAGAAAGCGACAACAAAACGTCGTTCGGTGAGCAACTCAAGATCGATGCGCTCGTCGCCTTGTGTACACAGAAACCGAATGGCCAATCATCGGCCACCACAAGTTTCGGTGTGATCGTCGACGCCGAAACGCTGCTCAACGGCCCCCATAAGAATTCGGTGCGTGAAACCCGTGACTTCGGGACCTCACTGTCGCAACCAACGATTGAACGCTTGGCCTGCGACTGCCAAATCCACACGTTGCTCCGTGATGCGAACGGTGTTGTCACCGATGTCGGCCGTACTTATCGGTCAGCGACCAAAGCGCAACGCCTCGCTCTCCGAGCAATGTACGGCTCAACGTGTGGCGTCGTTGGCTGCGACACTGCGTTCGCATGGTGCCAAATACACCACATCACGCCATGGGAACACAACGGACCCACTGATCTCAACAACCTGATCCCGCTTTGTAGTGAACACCATCACAAAGTTCATGAGGGTGGCTGGTCAATCCATCTCGACGAGGCCAGGAACCTGACGATCACACGGCCAGACGGCAGCGTGTTCCAGGTGCAACAGTTGCCTTCGAAACCCGACCCGGGCAGATCGAAACGGCGATCCAGTAGCCCGCCGGGCAAACGAATAGCGGCCTAAGCAGGCGGCGCCAGCCCATACCGAGTGGGCGTTTTAGAGCGCAGCGAGAAAAGGCCGTTAGAGAACGAAGTGAACGGCG
>CBDTUI010000015.1:0-42786 GCA_965363765.1 uncultured Acidimicrobiia bacterium | reverse complement strand
GTTTCGTGAGTTGTCATGTCGCCGATTATCTCATGGGCCGGAAGTTGCGCAACTCACAACGGTGGAGTGGTGTTAAACCGTCACCTGCACCCGGCGACTCTCGCGTCCGGCCAATGTGCGTGGCCCCCAAAGGTATACCACCGTCATTGCGACGACCAGCATGATCAACCCTGTGACACGCGGGTCGTAGTAGGAACCTTGCACCGGGAACAGCTGCCACGTGAGGTTTTCCGTGGCGTGAAACAGCGCTGCTATCAGGACACTGCGCGCCGTGTTGTTGTAGAGCCATACGATGACGACACGCGAGGCGACTGTGCCGAGCGACCACCAGGCGATCCAGCCCATCGATCTGCCGGCCTGTGCCAACGCCACGAAATGAAAGGCTGCCCAGACTGCGCCCAGTGTGAGGGCGGCGCGCAGCGCCCCCCACTTGTCCTGCATGGGGTCGATGGCGTAGCCCGACCAGCCCAGTTCCTCGGCAAGCGCAAAGATAAGGAACGCCAGGAACAGCAGAACGGCCGTTCGTAGCGATGCCACGGGCAGCGGAACGGGCACGCCTTCGAGCCGCAGCCACCCGAACGACGCAACCATAACCAACGGCATCAAGAGCAAAGTCGGAGCGATCCAGATGCCAGGTCGGCGTCGACGCACGTCGAAGACATCTCGCAGCCAACGCTTCGCCGCACCGGCACCGCCCTCCCTGCGGATCAAGATCCACGCCGCGATCATCGGGCACACGGCCATCAGGGCGGTCACAGGCAAGCGCGGAAGAAGGTCGACCTTTGTCGTCCCACCCAGCACAAGGAAGGGAATGGAGAGGAGGAACGTCAGCGCAATGAACCTCCAAGGCGAGCGGCTTCGCGCCTCCGAGCCCCCACCATCGGGCTCATCGGTTGGTTGGTTGGGTGCCGGCTTCATCGTTGCCTTAGCTCTAGTAAGCGACTCACAATTGTGAGCGCCGCCACATCAGGTGGACTCCGGGTGTAGTTGCTTGACTCGGAGGGCTCGCCGCAGGTCGTCCGTTTGATCGATGAGCACCCGGCGAAGACTCGAGTCAAGGTTCTCGCCGGCCAACGCACGGTCGGCGGCATTCACAGTGGCGGTCGCTACGGCCAGCTTTGGGAAGAACACACGGGCGGTATCCGCCAGCACCCAGCCGGATCTGAATGTCGCGGTTGAGGCTACGTCTTTGAAGTATCGGACCGCGTACGGCGCAGTGAGGGCGTTTTGGCTGATATCCCACATTCCGAGTCCGGCTGCCTCGGCCTCGTAGTTGGTTGCCGCAACGGACCCGGTGAAGATATCCCATGCGAACGTCTTGGCCTCAGTATCCGGAAGCGAGCTCATAGCCCTCGTAAAACTGACCTGCGCCTGGGTCGTCGTCTCCTGGGCATGGTGCTTTCGCAGTTCCGCTCGGTCGACGGACCCGAGGACGGCCAGACGGATGACGATCCGCCATCTCAGATCGAGGTCAACAATGACTCCATCCGGTAGGCCGGTGCTGGCCAGCCATCGGTGCAAGAGCCCGAAATCGGTGCAGGAGGCGACCGCCACCCGCATCGCGGTGAGTTGGACATGGAGGCCGGGCGTGACCGTTTTTGCGCGTCGCATGGCAGCTTCGTACACAGTTGCGAGGACGCGGGCCGGATCCGGATGCACCTTTCCGGCGAGATAGTCAATCGCGAATTTGCCCAACGCATTCACACCCTGGTCCTCGGTTTCGTATGGCAGCGCCACTTCAACCAATTTGAGGGCGATTTCGGGCGATACGGAACCGTTGGTGGTGGCGTCGCGCACGGCATTCCAGGTCGCAGCCCGCATCAGCGGGGAGCTCATGTTCGGTAGAAGTCCGGGCAGCGCGTCGAGAGTTAGTTCATCGACCGTCAAACGAGCCCATGTCGCCTCCGTTGGATCGAGAATAACGGGGCGATTTGCGACCTCAATAGGAGTGGCGTGAGCTTCCACCACAATCGGTTCAGTCACCCAGTTGTCTCCATCATGGTGAGCGATGGACATCGTGTGCTGACGGTCCGCCGGATACGCGGCTGGTGTTGTGCGAATCAGCCGGGCTTGGCCTCGGTCCCGTTCAACGTGGAGAAGGTCAAGGCCCGCCGTGCGGAGCCATCCGTTGATCCAGTCGCTGAGATCGCCGGCCCCGGCCGACTCCCAGGATTCAAACAAGTCGTGCATTGTGGCGTTACCAAACCGATGACGAGTGAAATGGTCACGGACTCCAGCAAAAAACACCTCGTCGCCGATGCGGGCGTTGAGTTGTTTGAGTACGGCAGAGCCCTTCGAGTAGCTGATGCCGTCGAAGTCCTGGAGAGCTGAAGCAGCATCGGACGCCCCGGTGCCTGCTACCGGATGGGTACTTGGCCGTTGGTCAGCCTCAATGCCCCATCGTTTACGACTGAAAGCGATGTCGACCCAGGCGTCGTCGAATTCGGTGGCGTCGTGGCTGACCCGGTTGCCCATATATTCGGCGAACGATTCGTTCAACCACAGGTCGTCCCACCAGACGGGAGTAACCAGATCACCGAACCACTGATGGGCCATCTCGTGGGCGATGGTTGTCGCCCGTCCGGTCCGTTCGTATCTGGTTGGTTTCGACGTGAAGACCATCGGGTCTCTGAAGGTGACACAGCCAGCGTTCTCCATTGCACCTGCGTTGAACTCCGGAACGAAGGCTTGGTGGTAGTCGCCGAACGGGTACCGGATTTCGAAGAGGCGGTGGAGTTCGTCGAAAGACTGGCGAGTGATCGTCAGGATCTCGTCGGCTTCCCGGTCGAGATGTGCGGCCAGGGACGCCCGGCATTCGAGTCCGAGACGGATCCCATCGTGTTCCGATTCGATGACGTAATAGGGCCCGGCCACCACGGTCACGAAATAGGTCGACAACGGTGGGGTAGTGGCGAGCTGCCATCGGCCGGGTTCGACCTGCTCGGCCCTTCCGTTGCCAACCACCACCCAGTCGGCCGGCGCCAGAACGGTCAGCGAATAGGTTGCCTTGAGGTCCGGCTGATCGAAGCAGGCGAAGATGTAGGGGGCAGCGTCGAGGAACGACATTGCATATGTGTAGTGACGTCCGTCGGCCGGGTCGACGGCCCTATGCATGCCTTCCCCGTCGTTGCGGTAGCTCATAACGGCAACGATCTCAAGCTCGAGTTCACCGGAGCTCACTGCCAGTGGGAGGCGCCCGTTGTGTAGTTTGTCGACATCGAGGGTGACGCCATTGAGGCTGGCTCTCACCAACTTCATTGGTTTTACATCGATGAACGTATTGCCGCTACGACGCGCAGTGAATCGGATCGTGGTCGACGACGTAAACGTTTTTTCGTCGCCTGCGAGGTCGAGCGTGATGGTATATGAGCTGACGTCCAGCAGGTCTGCTCGTTGGCGAGATTCGTCGAGACTGAGGCTTGGCATCCAGGTAAACCTACGCGATCGACGCGGAACGGACTGTCCGAACTCGATAGAAAGTGCGGCTGGCTGGTGTCATTGACTCGTGACGACGGAAGCCCCGGATGCGGCTCTGCACGTGAATAAAGACGGTATGTTCCCGGTGGTACTTCGGTACCGTTCGGCGGTGGCTTCGACGAACGCCTCGACGGCGGTTTCCTCGACAATGGCGATGGCGCATCCGGCGAAACCCGCCCCGGTCATGGACGCACCCAGACATCCGGGTGACGCTTGGGCGGCCTCGACCATGGCGTCAAGCACCGGGCTTGAAACTTCAAAGTTGTCTCGAAGGCTCACGTGCGCTCGCGAAATCAGGTTCCCGAGCCGGGTCGAGTCGCCCGCGTCCATAGCTTCGGCGGCCGAGAGAGTCCGTTCGTTTTCCCCAACAATATGGCGAGCCCTCCGTATGGCGATGTCGCTCAGACCCTTCGGAGGATTGTGGACGGCTGGCATCGTGAGATCCCGAAGGCTGGCGACGCCGAAGCCCTGGGCGGCTTCAGTGCATTCGGCTCGCCGCTGGTTGTAGGCCGACTCGGTGAGTTGGCGGCGAGTTCCCGTGTCGAGCACGACGACGCTCACTCCGCCGGGAAGTGGAGCCGGTTTCTGCGAAAGGTCGCGGCAGTCGATGAGGATCGCATGATCCGCGAGCCCGCAAGCCGAGATGAGTTGATCCATGATGCCGCTGCTGACGCCCACCCAGCCATTTTCAGCTCGGCTGCTCAGTAGGGCGCCTTCGACGGGATCCCAATCCTGATCTGCGAGGGTAATGAACGTAAGTGCCGTGGCGATCTCAAGCGCCGCTGAGGAAGAAAGGCTCGCTCCGAGCGGGATGGTCGACACGACGACCCCTTCCCATCCTGGCAGCGAGTCGGCTCCCATTGACCAGGCGACCCCCTTGAGGTACTCGCCCCAGCCGCTACCGCGCTCTAATGACCCGAGGTCGAAACTGGTATCTGGGAAGTCGCTCGACGAAACCGCCACGATGCGGTCGGTGCGAGGTCGAGCCGCAATCACCGTCCGTCGATCGATAGCCATCGGGAGAACAAAACCCTCGTTGTAATCCGTGTGGCCGCCGATCAGGCTAACCCGCCCGGGCGCCTGAACCATGAGTGGAGCTTCCTCGCCGAATCGTTCACGGAATAGCGCCGCCGCTTGATCCTCAGGTGACATCGACCCGGCGAGCCCCGGCATAGTGGGTATCGGAAAGTTGACGGAGACGATCGGCGGCCTGCTCCGGGGTGAGATCCCGCTGCGCCTCGCCGAGCAGCTCATATCCAACCATGAACTTGCGCACTGTGGCGGACCTGAGTAGCGGTGGATAGAGGTGGGCGTGCAATCGCCAATGGTCCTGCGAGTCGTCCTGAAAAGGTGCCCCGTGCCATCCCATCGAATACGGGAATTGCGTTTTGAAAAGATTGTCATATCGGGTGAGGAGTGGCCTGAGGACCTCAATGAGACCAGTTCTGTCGTCGTCCGTCAGGTCCGGCAAACGCAGGATATGGCGTTTGGGCATGATCAATGTCTCGAAGGGCCAGGTTGCCCAATACGGCACGACGACAACCCACGAGTCGTTCTCAACCACGACGCGGGTTTTCTCGTCGCTCTCGGCAGTCGCATAATCCGCGAGCAGGTTGGTGCCGTTCGATTCTCGGTAGGAGCGCTGGTAGTTGTCTTCGGCGGCGACGTGGCTCGGCAGGAAGTTACTTGCCCAGACCTGACCGTGCGGATGGGGGCTTGAAGCCCCCATCGCATCGCCTTTGTTCTCAAAAACTTGCACCCAGCGATACTGCTTTCCCAGTTCGGCCGACTGCTCACACCACAGGTCGATCACCGATCGCAGACCAGGCTGGTCGAGGTCAGCGAGCGTGCGTCCATGATCAGGCGTGAAACACAACACCCGACTCGTCCCAGAGGCTGTCTCGGCCAGGAACAGTGGTGATCGAAAGTCGCGCTCGATTGACTTGTTTGGCACCAAAGCGGGGAAGTCGTTTGTGAACGCGAAGGTATGTTCATAGTCAGGATTGGACTCCCCACTGGCCCGACGATTCCGGGGACACAGGAAACAATCAGGATCATGGGTTGGCCCCACGCTGGTGTCGTCGTGTTCCTCGGTACCGCCCTGCCAAGGTCGCAGTGTTCGATGTGCGGAGACCAGAACCCACTCCCCGTTGAGTTGGTTGAACCGTCGGTGGGGTGCCGCGAACTCGGGTGCCGATCGGGTCATCCTGCCACGATCGTCTGAAGGCCGATTTCGGTGAATTGGGCCACAAGTTCTCCCGGGGAAGTCTGGCCGGTGATGAGGACGTCGACCTCGTCGATCTCGGCGAAGCGGGCCATAGAGATCCGGCCGAGCTTGGGTCCTCCCGCAACAACGACCACACGCTGGGCCGCCTTGACCATCCGGCCTTTCACGGCCGCCTCAGGCAGATTGATATTCGTGACTCCCTCTTCGGGATGGATGCCGTTGCATCCGATGAAGGCAGTAGTGACGTGCACCCGATCGAGGATTAGTTCGGCGTATGGGTCAACGAGTGAATGTTGCCGGGGTCTGAGGGTTCCACCCGTCAAGACCACAGTGAAGCGAGGAATTTGGGGCTCCAATTCGGTCGCAATGGTCAGGCTGTTTGTAAATACGACGAGGTCGACGAGGTCGTTGCGGCGGGCCAGCGCTGAAGCTACCGCGGTGGCGGTGCTGCCGACGTCGAGGATCAGTGAGTCTCCCGAGGAAACTAGCTCTGCTGCTGCCACCCCGATTGCGGCCTTCTCATTCGCTGACGTGCCAGCCGACTGTTCGAAGGATTGTTCGGCCTGGGATTGGTCTCCGGCAATGATGGCTCCCCCATGTACTCGCTGCACCATGAAAGACGCCGCCAGTTGATCGAGGTCGGACCGCACGGTGACCTCGGAGATGCCGAATATCTTGGCCAGATCGGAGACGCGCATGAACTCGCGCTCCTCGAGGAGCGCGAACATTCTCTGACGCCGGACGGCGCCTGGCAGAGACTCCGAGGATGCGACAACCATAGGAAGTTAGTTTCGTATCTTGTCGTTTTCTTGTCAAATTTCCATATAAGTCTCAAATTGACAAGAAAACGTAAATACCTGTAAGCTACGACTGGTATCTACGCTCCGCGCGGATTCCACGCCATAACAAAGTCCAGATGAGTTTGTCGACTCTTGAAGGGAGTCCACCCCAATGCGAACAAAGAAACCCTTTCAGTTTTTTGTACTGATGGTCGCTCTAGCCCTGACGCTTGCCGCCTGTGGCAGTAGCGACACAAGCGATACCACTGCAGCGTCTGGATCTACAGACACAACCGCCGCTTCAGGTTCCGAGCAGGTAGAGGTATTTTCGTGGTGGACCGGTGGCGGTGAAGCGGCCGGCCTCGAAGCGATGATCAAGGTCTTCGCAGCAGAAGACCCGAATATCGAGTTCGTCAACTCTGCCGTTGCCGGTGGTGCTGGAACGAATGCTCGAGCCGTGTTGGCATCTCGTCTCCAGGCCAATGATCCGCCAGATAGCTGGCAAGGACATGCCGGACAAGAGCTTATCGGCACGTATGTCGCGGCCGACCAGATCGAGCCACTCAACTTCTTGTATGACCAAGAAGGTTGGCTAGATGTGATGCCCGCGACCCTTATCCCGTTGATCTCCAAGGATGACAACATCTATTCGGTTCCTGTGAACATTCACCGAGCGAATGTGTTGTGGGCGAACCCGACTGTTCTCGCAGACGCCGGTGTCGACATGCCAACGACGCTCGATGAGTTCTTCACGGCGCTTGATGCCCTTCAGGCTTCAGGCATGGAAGCACCGCTAGCCATGGGCGAGCAATGGACATCGATGCATCTCTTCGAGACCATCATGCTTGCGTCCGTGGGTCCAGATGCATGGGAAGGCCTGTGGGATGGCACCGTTGCATGGGATTCACCAGAGGTCACGCAAGGTCTTGAAGACTTTGCCAAGATCCTTGGTTACACGAACTCTGACGCTTCGGCTCTTGCCTGGCAGGACGCCGGGCAGTTGGTGCTTGATGGCACCGCCGCCTTCAATGTGATGGGTGACTGGCAAGAAGGGTTCTTCCGTGAGGTTGGCTCCGAACCGGGCACTGACTATGTGTGGGCCGCGGTCCCCGGGACCGAAGGCAATTTCCAGTTCCTGTCCGACAGCTTTGTGCTCGCCAAGAACGCTCCGAATCGTGATGCAGCTATTGCATGGCTGACTGTGGCCGGCTCGAACGCCGGACAAGACGCCTTCAACCCTGTCAAGGGTTCGATTCCTGCCCGTAACGATGCAGACCGTTCGCTATACGGGGAGTATCTGCTCTCCGCCATGGACGATTGGGCATCCAATCGGGTCGTCGGAAGCTTGACTCACGGTGTCGTCGCCAACGACTCTTGGAAGTCAGAGATCGATACAGCGATTGGCCTGTTCCTTCTTGATCGTGACGTGGCGTCGTTCCAGACGGCTCTCGTGGCTGCTCAAGAAGCCTCTGGCTAGGCGAAATCTAGTTGTTACGTAGTGACGGTCCGCCCCCTCCCACGAGGGGGCGGACCGCTATTTTGAGTAGGATGCACCCATGACGGTCGAAGCCCCTGAAACGAAACCGGTGAGCGGTCGACGCAAGGTTTTCAAGATGGAGCACTGGTGGGGAGTGCTCTGGGTGCTCCCCTCGATCCTGGCAGTCATGGTTTTTGTGTATGGGTTCATTGGTTGGACCGCCCGCGTCTCGGTGAGTGCCTGGAAGGGCCTGCTGCCGGACTACACCTACGTCGGGGCGGCCAATTTCACAGGGCTCGCCTCCGACCCCCGCTTCCACATCGATGTCAAAAATACCGCCATCTTCACGGTCGTGTTCATCCTCGGTTGCCTGGCCATCGGACTCGGCCTGGCCATCCTCCTCGACAAAGGGGTCAGGGCTGAGGGCTTCTACCGGAGCCTTTTCCTGTTCCCCATGGCTATCTCATTCATCGTCACTGGAGTCGTTTGGCGCTGGTTGATGAACCCGGCTCTGGGCGACCGGCTCAGTGGCCTGAATCTGCTCTTTGACAAGGTGGGACTCGATTTCCTGATTAACAAGTGGTATGCCACGCCCACATGGGGGATCGCTGCAGTCGCTCTTCCCGCCGTGTGGCAGATGTCTGGCTACACGATGGCGCTCTATCTCGCCGGGCTGCGGGCTGTTCCTGA
This sequence comes from uncultured Acidimicrobiia bacterium, assembly GCA_965363765.1. Lineage (GTDB taxonomy): Bacteria > Actinomycetota > Acidimicrobiia > Spongiisociales > JAENVV01 > JAENVV01. The sequence continues at coordinate 34,136 of CBDTUI010000015.1, read as the reverse complement.
GTCATTGCGCGAAGCCGCCAGGGTCGATGGTGCGAATGAGCTTCAGCTCTACCGGCGCGTGATAATGCCGCTGCTGTGGCCGGTGACACTGTCCGCAGTGATCATCCTTGGTCACATCTCTCTCAAGATTTTCGACCTGATCATCGCTTTGGCCGGTAAGCAAGTCGCCCTTGATGTGCCAGCCACCTACATGTGGACCACGACATTTGATGGGTTCTTCTTCGGTCGAGGCGCGGCGATAGGGATGGTGCTGCTCGTATCGGTTGCCATCCTGGTCGTTCCCTACCTGTGGTTTACGCTTCGCCAGGACCGGGCATAGTGACCAGCGCAGCCGTTTCGAAAGCGAACCGCCGGTCATGGGTATACATCCCGCTCACGATGATGGCGCTGTTCTATCTGGTGCCCATGTTCGTGATGCTGAACACCGGCTTCAAGAGCTTCGCCGAGATCAGCCTGGCGACGATGTGGAAACTGCCGACTTCGCTTTCGATCGAAAACTTTGTGGCGGCGTGGGATGCTCTAGCTCCCAACCTCTGGAATTCGGTCATGATTGTCGTACCGGCGGCAACCATTTCGTCACTCCTCGGTTCCGTCAACGGTTTCGTGCTTTCCAAGTGGAAGTTCAAGGGCGCCAACCTTGTCTTTCCACTTTTGCTGTTCGGGATGTTCATCCCCTATCAGGCGATCCTCATTCCTCTCGTCAGCTTCATGTCCAGGATCGGTCTGGCCGGCGGAACGTGGGGGCTCGTTCTCGTCCATGTCATCTACGGCATTCCCATAACGACGCTCATCTTTGCCAATTTCTTCAGGACGATTCCCGACACGTTGCTAGAGGCAGCCAAGGTAGATGGCGCCGGGATCTACACGATCTTCCGCCGGATCATGATTCCGCTGTCGGTGCCCGCGTTTGTTGTGGTCTACATCTGGCAATTCACGTCGGCCTGGAATGATTTCCTGTTCGCGGTCGTACTGACGAACACGGAGCATTGGCCGGTGACTGTGGCGCTCAACAACCTGGCCGGCAGCCAGATCATCGCATGGAATGTTCAAATGGCCGCCTCGTTCCTTGCTGCCGTTCCCACCCTTCTGATCTATATATTCCTTGGTCGCTACTTCCTGCAAGGCATGATGTCAGGCGCTCTCAAAGAGTAAGGCGCTCGCCTGATCATTTGCTGGCAGGCGATCGATGGTCACGTGTCGAGGAACAGCTCTTTCTTCCCGAGTCCACGGCGAAGTGGTTGTAGGGTCGGCAGTGGAGGTTCTGATGCAGGCAACCACGGACTTGGTTGAGGGTGGCGCTGAGCCGGGATGGGAACGGGTCGCCGACGCCTTTCGGGCCAACTTCGAAGCGGGGACCGAAGTGGGTGCCGCCTGCTCCGTCTATCACGAAGGCATCAAGGTCGTCGATCTGTGGGGCGGGTTTCGAGACCCTGCGACATCGGCGCGGTGGAAGGAAGACACTCTGGTGTTGGTGTTCTCCACTACCAAAGGCATGTCGTCTTTGGCCGTCGCTGTCGCTCACAGCCAAGGATTGTTCGACTACGACGAGAAGGTCGCCACGTACTGGCCCGAGTTTGCCCAAGGCGGCAAGGCAGATGTGACCGTGCGGCAGCTGTTCTCGCACCAGGCCGGTCTTTGCGCGATTGATGAACCGATGGACCTGGACGTCCTCGCTGATCCTGACCGGGTGGCGGCCGCAATTGCCAAACAGGTACCTGCTTGGCCACCGGGTACAAAACATGGTTATCACGGGCTCAGCCTGGGCTGGTATGAATCTGAGATCGTGCGGCGCGTCGATCCCCAGCACCGAACCATTGGGCGGTTCTTCGCCGACGAGGTGGCGGCTCCACTTGATCTTGAGTTCTACATCGGTCTCCCTGATGACGTGCCCGATGATCGAATAGCCGTGATTCAAGGTGAGTGGTACCGCACGAAGATGTTGGCCAATTTGAACAAGTTGCCATCTAAATTCGTCAAGGGGTTTCTGAATCCGAGGTCGATTACGGCCCGGACGTTCGCCAATCCGAAGGTTCTAGGAATGCCGGTCAGGTATAACGATCGGGAAATGCGCCGCATTGAACTGCCTGCCTCGAATGGAATCGGCCAGATTCGCTCGATCGCCAAAGCCTACGGAGAATTTGCTACCGGCGGAAACGTCTTAGGTATAGACGCGGTGACCATGCGTGCGCTTACGGATGCCGCGTCACCTCCGTCGGAGGGCACATACGACGTGGTGCTGCATGACCACACGGTGTTTTCGCTCGGTTTTCTCAAACCCTGGGAGCACCTGCGGTTTGGTTCCGAGCTTGCGTTCGGGACTCCGGGAGCAGGCGGCTCGTTTGGTTTTGCTGATCCAGAGCTGGAGCTCGGATTCGCCTATGGCATGAATCGAATGGACTACTACTTGTACGACGATCCCCGCGAGAAGAGACTCCGGGAAGCTGCGGTCGAGTGTGCAAAAGCGACCCGATAAACCGTTGCTCTCATGCGAGCTGCCTTGTATCGCTCGTTCGTAGCTTCTCGCGGCGGAGTGCGTTCGTTTACTCGTCGGCGAGGCTGAACTCGACAGGGACCCGCACGAGATCGCGGTCCAAGCTGGCTTGGCCGGCGTTGTTGCGGGTCATGTAGATGTAGGCCTGCAGGTCGGTGGTCTCGAAGGTGCGCGAGGTGCTGTCAGGATCGAGCAGCGACGGATACAGGTAGCTCAGGTCCGATCCCGGGGAGTTCACAGTCCAGGGGAGGGGCATCTCGATCAGGAGCTTGCGACGGTCCCAGTCGATCAGGTCGGTCGAGAACGAGTAGTACCAGCCCCACACCTCGCGGCCGTCGATGTGATCAGCGCTCACGCCGATCAGCACGTATCGGTCCAAGACAGTGTTGTAGGTGACGCTGTCGTTGAGGGCGTGTCCTATGTCGGGCTGGTCGAGCGGCTGGCATTCGTGGGCGGCCGGGGTGTCGGTGGTCTCGGTGTACGGGTTGATGAAGCGCCCCTCGAATCCAGACCCGTCCCAGAAGCGCCAGCTCGCGGGATCGGCGACGGTGTCGGTCCGCATCAGGCAGACCCACTGCGGAGTCGAGTTCACTCCGATCGCGTTGAGGAAGCTGTAGAAGAAGCCGTCGGGGCCGGTGATGATGTTGCTCGGTGCCCTCAGGCCGGTCGCGCCGAGCCCAGCTTCGTAGGTCAACGGGAGCGAGGCGACGAGGTGTCCCGGTGGTTCGGCGACGTAGGAGTACGACTCGCCGCCATCGGTCGACACCTTCATGGTGACAGCGTTGAACCAGCACGCGTAGTAGTCCTGTTGCGGGCATTGCCCGGCGTGCCGATGGCCCTGGTATTCGTTGTGGACGAGGGCGTAGATGGTCTCGCCGTCTTCGGTGTGCAGCGAAGCGAGCCACTCGTTGTCGGTGAACTGCGCGGGGTCGGCGTCACGTGTCGAGCGACTGACCGCCGTGCACTCTGGGTCGACGTTGTCGAGGTCGGGTCCCACCATGCGGTATCCGCTGGTGTTCCCCAGGTAGAGCTGGACGTTCTCGTCGGCGTCGCGGATCGCCCGAACTGCGAGGTCGGGAATGGCGTCGTCCTCGCATCGGTCGACGGTCCAGTCGAAGACGACCTCTTCGTCGCCGACGATCGAGAGTACGATCTCGGGAGGCGTCGGCGCTGGCGTGGAAGTGGGTATCGGGGCCGGCACAGTTGTAGACGGGGCCACCGTCGACTCCGGAGTTGGCTCCGGCGCGACCGTCGCCGGGGGCACGGAGGAGGGTTGGGTCGCGACACCCTGACCGGCCGAGGTCGACCCACCGCAAGCTGCAGCCAGGACGATTAACAGCCCAAGGGTGAGTAGGAATGGGAACGCCGGGTGGTGCGTCGGGGCGGCTTTGTTCAACACTTGTGCGGGAGGCATCGCCCGGGAGGATAGCGCGGTGGCCGCGCGGTGGACTCGGTGCTGATCGACATTTGGCGGTGGCTGACGGACGCTATTCCGTGGGTGTCAGCGGATCACCGGCTCGGAACCGGGCGATGACCTCGTCTGCCTTGTCGCCGTCGAAGACGACATAGGACACGCCCCCCTCGTTCGAAAAGCGAACCGGCACCGTGGTTGCGTCGACGTCAGTCCGCCACATGCCGTAGGCCGCGGTGACGACGTCAATTGGATTGAGGCTGCGGTCGACCCGCGTCGCTGTTCCCAGCTTGGCCAAAAAAAGTGGCATGCGGACGAGGCCGTCGACGGACGCCGCTCGGTTAAGCATCGCCTCAAGGGCTTGCTGCTGTCGGCCAGTCCGGCCGATGTCGTCTGCGTCAACCGATACCCAGCTGCCGTTGATGTTCTCCTGGTAGGAACGCGAGCGTGAGAATGCAAGGGCCGTGGCGCCGTCTATCCGGGTTGTGCCGGCGGCGACTTCGAGACCCGACTTTGTATCACGGGCCGCATTCGGGAATGCGATGTCGATCCCGCCAAGCGAATCGACGAGTCCTGCGAAGCCAGCGAAGTCGATCTCGACGACGTGGTTGATGGACAGCCCCGTAGTAGCCGAGGCGGTTTGCGCCAGGAGTGCCGCGCCGCCGAATGAGTAAGCGGCGTTGATCTTGTTTGTTCCGTGTCCTTCGATAGTGACCTTCAGGTCACGCGGAAGACTGAGTAATTGGAGAGTTCCGCCACTGGGTCGAGCCAGGATGATTACGTCGGCGCGCTCGCCGCCGAAGTCGCCGAAGCTGCCGGCCAGGTCATCGGGAAGGCCAGCGCGGCTATCACTACCGATGAGCAGGTAGGTCTGGTTCACAAAGCCAGTGGTCAGGTCGGGGTCGGGTTCGACGTTGGGTATCTGCGCCAGTCCCCACCAAAGCGCACCCAAGAAGACCACAAGCAACACGAGAACAAGTTTGAACAGGAATCTGAAAGGGCGCCGCTTACGACGCGCCGGTGGCGGCGGTTCAGTGATGTCAACAACGGTGGTTTCGTCCATGGGAAAGCCATTCTGAGAGGAGAGGAGGTAGAACCCGAAATGGGTTCACGGCATCTTATCGACTACCTGACCGTACCGGGTCGTTCAACACATTGCAGAACAACCTCTGTCTTTAGAAAAAGCTGCTGTCGCGGTCGACGGCGTTGAGGATGTCGGTGATGAGTCCGATCGGATCATCGGAGTCGAGTTCGTCCCTGGCTGTGAAATAGACCGACGCGACCAGCTCGGTGAATTGGTTGATGACCTCGAGTTCGTGCATCGCTTTCCCTTTCGCCGAGTGCCGTCTGCTTGGTGGGTGGGACGCTTGAGAACCGGCTACGGTTCCCAAATCGGCGGGCACTATGCCAAGGCGTTGAGCATCATTTCCGACGAGTACGTCAACCGTTTGTCGTCGTGGGCAGTGAACCTCACTGGCATGCCTGGCAGGTCGACGGCAAACCAGAATGTATGAGCGATGGCGCCCCGCAGCACGGTGTAACGCATACAGTCGAAGGTCCCCGCCGATATCTCGATTCGCTCGTCGTCGATTGTGGTTGTCTTCATCGGGAACGAAGCGTGCCTCTGGAGTTCGGGCCAACTTGAGTAAACCGTATCGACTGCGCCTCGAGGCGTGCCGTCGGCCGAAGTACGCCAGAGATCCTGGGTAGCGCCAATTTTGTCAGTGTCGACAAAGCGGATGTGCTGGATATAGGGCGTCTCGACCTTGGTTTTGACGGAAAGGTCGATTGAACGCCCGGTTGGACACCCGGCGCGGATCTGGTCGGCGGTGTATGGAGTCGGTGCATGGCCGATTTCCATGATGCGAATGTTCGCTTCAGGCACGCCCATTACCGACCTTCCCACGAATCGGAGCCAAACTTCGGAGGCATACGGTGAGCATACGCTCTCGTTCGGTGAGATGTCCGTGAGATACGAGGTTGTGTACCGGGGTTGATCGGCCTGGTAATCACTGTCCTGGTTACGTCAGTGTCTCTCGCTAGGAATAGCTGTCGTTCTATGCTGGTTTGCACTAATGATGGTCAAGGACAAACGGAAGTACCTCATATTCATAGGATCGTTTGTCCTGGCATCGGCAGTTGGTCTTGCCAGCTTCGCACTCGCCGATCGCCCCGAGACCATCGACCATTCTGCCGACCTTGCATCCGCGACCACGGCGGGTTTGGTTCGCGATGCCGACGTTCCCGATCTTCCTTTCTCGGACAACCCCGATCCAACGGCATGTGGGATTCCAGTTCAGTGGGGGAGCGATACACCAGCCTGGCTCAACGGAATCTATGAGGGAACCATGCTTCAGTCAGAGGTTCTGCTGTATGACTCTCATCAGCGTTTCAGCCTCACCGGTTCGGCCCCCCACGGAACCCAGGTTGAGATCCTGCTCTATCAAGAGAATCCGGTACTCGATTTCTATCTGGTGAAAACACTCGGACCCGATCCACAAGAAGGTTGGATCCCGGCGCCGCTGCTGTCGTTCGATCCCATCGACGTCTCCGCTTCTAGCTAGACGTCACCGCAGATGGAGTACGTTGCCGGTAATCAGACGAGCGCGATCTGACACTAGGAAGGCAATGACATCCGCTACGTCGCTGGGATCGGCGACGTTCAATAACGTCGGGCTGTCCGTCACGAGTTTTCGAACTTCGTCGTTCACCCACCCGGTATCCGTCACTGGTGGATGCACGATGTTGGCGGTGATCCCTCGGTCCGCCAGTTCGAAGGCTGCCGACATCGTGTAGTTCTCGAGGGCTGCTTTGGCAGCTCCATACGAAACCTCCTCGGGGAAACCGAGCGGTCCGCCTGAGGTGAGGCCGACGATCCGCCCCCAGGTGAGTTCGTGTTCGACGTGGCGAGCGGCGTACTCGGCGATTAGGAGGGCCGACGCCCGGGCGTCGATGCCGAACTGTTGATCAAAGGTATGAGCCGTTAGCTTCGTCAACTGGCGACCGAGTCGGTCCGAAGAGCTGTCTTTGAACGTATCTGCGATCCATCCGGTGGCATTGTTAACGAGGATGTCAACCGGGCCGTATTCGTATTCGGCGGCATCAAACAATGCCGGTATGGTGGCCTCGTCGCTGAGGTCTGCCTCTCGGGCTGTCGCCGATCCGCCTGCTGCGCCGATCGCCGCGAGTACTTCATCTGCGTTGCCGGCCCGATTGCGCCGGATCAACTCGGGTGTTGCTGGATCGATCGGATCTTCAACCCTCAGATAAGTGACGAGCACCGATGCACCTAGCCCGGCTAGGCAGAGAGCGGTGGCTGCCCCGATTCCGTGGTTGGCGCCGGTTACCAAGGCCACGTGCCCGGTGAGATCATTGCTGGTCAATGCCTGATCGGTCACGGTTCCATCCTCTGTGGGTCTCGGTGACGGGTGACTCCAGAGCGTAATCTCTTAGGGCACGAAGCCGTTCATTCGCCGGCGCCGACCAGCTACCGTGCCACCGTGACGGAACGAGCCGAAGAGCGAAGAGCGAACGCCCGTAAGTGGGTGGCCGTTGCTCTAGCGACGGTTCTCATGGTGATGGATTTCATCCTCTTCATCTTCGGATTCGCGACCGGTACTGGCGAGGAGACCATCCTTGCCGGGGGCATGATCGGGATCGGCCTGGGTCTGGTGCCTGGCGTGTTCGTCGTGGCGGCACTCGTTTCTCAACACCCGCGCGGGTTTCGGGCCGCCGCTCTTGCAACGCTTCTGTGGGCGGTTGTTTTCGTTCCCATCTCCATTGTCAATCTCCCACTGGCCCTCGTTGCAGGCTTCGGAGTGGGCGGGGTGGTGGCGTTCCGGCGCGACGACGTCCACTCGATTCGAACCCGGCTGGTGGCGGTGCTGATCTGCGTGGTCTACACCCTGGTGGTCCAGCGCTTTTCCCCGGCGGCAGGGATTCTGGCCGGGGCGCCTCTTCCATTCGCAGCGATCGCCATCGTCGACTCGATGAAGGCCCGTCAGGCTGTCCCGGACAGCTAGGCCGCCTCATAAGTCGGTTTCCTAGCCTTTGACGGCACCCGCAGTGAGACCACCGATGATGCGGCGCTGGAAGATCAACACAAGCGCGATCAGTGGGATCGTGACGAGCACCGCCGCAGCCATGATCTCGCCGAACGGTTCCTGTCGGGCGACTTGGCCGCTAAACAGAGCGATCCCGACCGGGACGGTTCGGGCGTTGGGCTCAATCGTCGTAAAGGTAAGGGCGAATAGGTACTCGTTGAACGCGGCGATGAACGCCAGCAGTCCAGTAGTCACGAGCGCCGGCGCGGTGAGGGGCAGTAGGACGAGGCGGAACGCTTGGAATGGAGTTGCCCCATCAACCTGGGCAGACTGAATCAAATCGTCGGGCAATGCCTTAAAAAAGGAAGTCAACACCCAGACGGTGAATGGCAGAGTAAACAGTAAGTACGACAGGATCATTGACGGTCGGGCAGAAATGCCGAGGTTCTGGATCACGGCGTAAAGACCAGTAAGCACAGCCACCTGCGGGAACATCGTCATTGAGAGAATCAGGTACAGCGACGGTGTCTTACCTCTAAAACGGAGCTTCCCGAGGGCGAATCCCGCAAATGACCCGATCGTGAGGGACAGTGTTGTCACCGCTGTTGCAACAATGACGCTGTTTCGGAGCGTCCCCAGGAACGCCTTGTTGGCGAAGACCGCGCTGTAGTTCTGGAACGTAAACGAGATCGCACCTGTGCCCGGGTCGCGAGGGATGAACGTTCCCGGGGTCATACGTAACTGGGCTTCCGTCTTGAACGACGAGTTGATGGCCCAGTAGAACGGGAAGAGTAGGAAGATGGCAATGATCACAATGAGCAGCCAGAACCCGACCCGGTTCCACTTGATCTTCGATTTCTTCGGCCCGGTTCGCACCGCCACCGTGGCCCGTTCTAAGGCGATGTCAGTCACCGGTCACCCCCAGGAAGCGGATATAGAGAATGGCAAATAGCGTGATGATGAAGAAGATGATCACCGAGGCGGCCGACGAATACCCGAGCGCCTGACTGTCGATCAGCTGGTAGTACGCAAAGCTGGCCATCGAGTACTTTTTCTGGGCGAACACGATCTGAAAAAGGTCGAAGACTCGGAGGGCGTCGAGAGTCCGAAAGACGAGCGCCACGGCCAGGGTCGGCTTCAGCAGAGGCAAGGTGACAGCGGTGAACTGTTTCCATTTGTTGGCGCCGTCGACTTCGGCCGCTTCGTAGAGCTCGGACGGAATGATGGCGAGTCCCGCCAGCAGCAACAGCGCCATGAACGGGGTGGTTTTCCAGACGTCGATGACGATGGCGGCGGGGAGCTGCGTTGCGGAGTCGGCGAGGAACGGCGTCTGGCCGTCCGTGAATCCGAGCTTCTGGAAGATGATGTTGAAGAAACCCGCTCTCGTATCAATGAACATCCACTCCCAGATTCGCGAAGAAACGGCAGTGAGGATCGCCCAGGGAACGAGCATGGCCGCGCGCATCAACCCACGCCCAGGGAAAGCGGAGTTCAGGGCCAGTGCGATGCCAAGGCCGAGCAAGGTCTCCATTATTAGGGTGACGACACTGAACCGGGTCGTGTCGTAGATGCTTTCGATGAACTCGGCGTCGGTCGCCCCGAAAACGTACTGACTGCCGAAGAACCCGAATGTGAAGACTTCTCGATAGCGTCGGGGGCTGCGGGGGAGTACTTGGATCGACGACACATATTCCTGCTCACCGGTGTCGGCGTCTATGACCGGTTGGCCGGTGGCTTCATCGATTTCTGCCGGAAGCTCGGCGAACGTGACGCTGAGCAGGTTGGCGTAGTTCTCTAGCCCGACGAAGTCGGTCTCGACGGCACTGGCGAAGGTGTCATTCGTGAAACTTGAATAGAACACGGAACCGAGTGGATAGAACGCGACCGCGAACAGAATGACAAAGGTCGGTACCAGGAGCCAATAGGCGAGGCGTTGCTCATTGTCGAGCAGGGAGCCAGGTTTGCTTAGCTTCTTGGGCCCGGCGGCTTCTGTCGAAGCGGTCATGTTCCTCCTCGGTCATTCATACAAGCAGGCCGTCGCGTAGTTCGTCGGCCCGAGGGGGGAAAAGTCGAAGGGGGAAGGCAGTGATGCCTTCCCCCCTCGATCCATCAACTATCTAGATGGTTCGCTTACGGGGCCCCGACGGTGAAGTCCGGGAAGTTGTCCGAGTAGTCGAGTTCGAGTTCGAGGAAGGCATCCTCGGCATCGGCATCGCCTGTCAGGACGCTATGCACTGCGTTGAAGAACAACGCTGATGTGTCGCTGTACTGCGGTGACGTGACCGTCGAAGGACGAGCCACTGCGGCCGTGAACACATCGAGCAAGCTACCGAAGAACGGTGCTGCTTCGAGGACGTCAGCGTCCTCATAGAGCGACACGATCGTCGGGTTCAGCGAGCCAGTGATGGCCCGGTACTTCTGCTCTTCTTCAGACGCCATCCACAGAGCGTACGCAGCCGCTTCTTCCGGATGCTCCGAGTACTTCGAGACAGCCAGCTGCCATCCACCGAGGGTGGCAGCGCTCTGACCGGCCGTTGCACCAGGAAGTGCAGACACGTCGAAGAGACCGTTCACAGCTGAGTCGTCGGAGTTACCGAGTGAATAGGCGTATGGCCAGTTGCGCATGAAGGCGGCGTTGCCGGCCTGCCATACACCGCGAGCGTCTTCTTCGCCGTACGCGGTCACGCCGGGAGGCGAGATCGTACCGACCCAACCGGCGGCCTGGTTGACGATGTCAATGGCGGCCGGGTTGTTGATGCTGATCGTGCCGTCTGGCTCGATGATCGAACCACCACCGGCTGAAGCAACCCACTCGAGTGCGTCGCAAGTCAAACCTTCATAGGCGTTGCCCTGCCAGACGTATCCCCAGAAGTCCTGGTTACCGTCGGCGCGCTCGCCATCCTGAATGGTCTGGGCAGCGGCTTCGAGCTCGTCCCATGTAGTTGGTGGCTGAAGGCTGTACTTCTCTAGAAGGTCGGTGCGGAAGTAGAGCAGGCCCGCATCGGTGAACCATGGGATACCGATGAGTTTTCCGTCCACCGTGTTGTTTTCAATGATGGCTGGGAAGTGGTCGCCAGTTACCTCGGCGGCACCGTACTCATTCAGGTCGACGAAGTGCTCGGCGAGGTCGCCGGGCCAAATGACGTCGATCTGGAAGATGTCACCTTCTGGCGACTGTGCTTCGAAAAGCTGTAGGTAGGTACCCAAGCGGTCCTCGACAAAGTCGGGAGTGTCGATGGTCTCAATGGTGATACATGGATTGTCGGCCATGTAACGCTCGGCCTGGTTCGTGGCCATTTCGAGTTCTTGTCCAACGCTTCCGGAGAAGGTCCTGAGCAGAACTTCTTCGCCGGTGCACTCGCCGTCCGTCATCGGGTCGGTCGTGTCTGGTGCATCGGTGGCGTCGGGGGTGTCTGGAGTAGCTGCTGTTGTGTCAGTTGCTCCCGCGGTTGTGTCGGTGGAACCTGTATCGCCACCACACGCTGCGAGAACAATGACCAGTGCCACAAGGGCAAAGAGCCATTTACTCGTCTTCATTTGATTTCCTCCTAAGTGTCTGCCCGAAGAATCCGGTCAGAGGGTGTGCACGATATTGCCTTAGTGAGTGTTCGTCAACCAGAGCTGGAACCGCTTCCATTGGCAGGGGTTAACTACTTCAGGGACCGATCCCGAAACGCGGGTGATTAGCCGTTCTTCTCCTTGGTTGTTCCTCGTTGCTCAGAAAGTCTGGCAAGTTGGGTTCCTTCTCCAATGTTCTTATCGATCGTATTTCGGCCACCGAGGGTTGGGCTAGAGCCGAACCGCCCGAATTAGGGTCGGATGAAGACTTTGCCATTCGGCTTGGCGAGTTCCGCTGGTAGGCGAGTCATGGCCTCGTCTAGAGATAGAACGGCCGTTACATCTGTCTGCCATTCGCCGGTGGCGAACCGGGTTTGAGCAGCCTGGATAGCGGCAACCTTGTCAGCGATCGGGGTTTCCTGCATCCATCGAACGAGCCAGAATCCTTCGATCTTTTTGGACATGAAGATCAGGTGACCGGGTTCGAGCAGCGTGGGGAGCTCAGCGTCGAGCTTGCCATAGACAACCCATCGGGCATGGCGAGGCATCGCGTTGAAGACAGTGGCGCTCAGTTGATTGGCAACAGCGTCGAGAAAGACTCGGGGTTTTTCGTTTCTGAGGACCGCTGCGAGTTCTGATCCGAAGTCGTCGGCCTCGCTGTTGAGTACGTGGGCAGCGCCGAGGGCTTTCAGGGGCTCGATCTGGCTGTCTCGTCGCACGATGGCAATCGGACGATATCCCTCGCTCGCCGCTACGCCGATGAGCAGTTTGTTGAGTTGGCTCGCTCCGGCAGAGACGATGAAGGCTCTCGAGTCATCCTTCTTGACGATATCGAACATCGCCAGCGCCGTGAGTGGGTTGACGATCATGGCGGCACCGTCTTCGTCGCGCACCGCATCGACAAGAGGGATACATGTCGCTGCATCGGCAATGGAGTACTCACCCCAGGTGCCGGGGGAGCCGACGCTCGCTACGAATGCCACCCGCTGGCCAATGTACCCGTCGGCGAGAGCACCCCCACCAGAGGCCTCGACCTCGCCGACCCCTTCGAACCCGGCCGCGTTGCCTTTGATTCGGGGCTGGCCATATAGACCCTGAATGAACATCTCGTCGGACGGGTTGACCGACGCCAGCGCCACTTTGATGCGCACCTGCCCGTCGCCGGGCTCCGGTATCGACAGGTCACCGAGCTGAACATACGGCTCCATCGCGGTTAGCTGAGCGTCGTCGGGCCGCTCGGGTGAGTAACCGTCGCCTTGGAGAATGAGTGCACGCATTTGTAGTGGTTCCTATCGCGGGGAGGTCGGAGTGTATCAAGCGACGTGCTGGAACCTTCAGGCACACGCTGACCAGCCGCGTGATCCACCCCACAGGACGATGTAAAAGAAGTTTGACATGATCCGATTCCAGGCGTACATTGATCATGTAAAAGATTCTTTACTTCAGGGGTGATGGGCATGACATTCAATCAGAAGAGCACAGCCGCGATGCTTGTCATCATCGTGGCTCTTTACGGCTGGTACTTCTTCGGACTGATCCCACAGGTGCTCAATGGGTCTTTGCCCGAGATCGTGTATAAGCCCACCCTGGCGGCACTGGTCGTACTTCTCGTCGTGGCTGCGATCGTGGCGCATATCCTGTTGGCAGTCGTTTCGCTGAAGGAATTGGACGACGAGGATGAACGAGATCGCCTCATCGAGATGCGGGGCGACCAGATCAGTAGCTACGTTCTGGCGGTGGGAACATTTGGTGGGTTGTGGCTGGCATTCGTAGAGGCAGACCACTTTTGGATTGTTCATGCGCTCGTCGTAGGACTCGTGCTCTCCGAAGTGGTCAAGAACTCCTGGATGCTCCTGGCCTATCGCCGGGGCTCCTGATGGCGAAACCCACTCGAGTTACCAACCGTCTACGGGACCTCCGCTCCAGTGCCGACGACATGACGCAAGCGGACCTTGCCAAGCGAGTCGGCGTCACCCGCCAGACCGTCATCGCGATTGAGCAGAGCCGATACTCGCCGTCGCTCGAGGTGGCCTTCAAGATTGCCCGGGTGTTTGGCGTATCCGTTGATGACGTCTTTAGCTATCCGAGCGACTGAGGCAGTCCCGTTCTTTCAGGCGGTGGTGTGGAGGGCCGGGATCGCCATCGGGTCGCGGCGGCGCTCGAAGAAGAGGGCGATGCCTAGGAGTGAAGCGACGGCGAGCAACATGAGATTGCCGCGTATGTCGATGGCAGGAATCATGAGTAGCGACACCAGGACTGCAACGCCGAGTCGTTCGACGAGCAGCGGTCCGCCGACCCGTTTTACGACCGCAGACTGGGCGAGCATTGCCAGGCCGATCGACAGAGCCAGAAGTAACCGCGTGAAGTCATTGAGCGGGTCGCCGGGATGGGCGACGATCTCTTCTGCGGCAGCGGCGAACAGGACTACGCCGGCAATCATCGGGAAGTGGCCGAGCGAATAGGCGTCGCGGGCGATGACTCCTTGGGATTCTCCGGCCGACCGCAATGCATCTTCCACTGTTTCGGCGAACCGGTCGAAGTAGGACCACCACAAAAGCGATGCCGCCGCAATCGCCAGCAGCAGCGCGACTGCCATCGCACCGTTTAACGGCCGTTCCGCAGCGACAATGCCGATCGCCACGATCCCCTCGCCGATGGCAATGATGTATATGAGGCCGTGACGTTCCGCGAAGTGACGTGCCTGGATGTGCCAGGAAGCTCCTCCTGCAACCGCTGCGGAACTGACTTCGAGAAGGAATCCGACGAACCAGATCCATGAACGGGCAGGAGGTTCGACGAATGCACCGACGACGATGGCGAGTGGTCCTGGCCAGGAGATAAGAGCGAAGAAGCGGACACTGGCCAACATCACCTGGTCGGTGGTTCCTGTTAGGTGCAACGACACGCCAATGGCCCTCACGGACACGTAGCCGACCGCCAGCCAGATGCCGCCAGCTTCGTAAGCGGTCGGAACCGAGACCGCCATGATCAGGGCGGCTCCCATCGCCGCAAAGAAGGCGAATCGAACGCGTGGTGGTCGCAGATCGATGGCGTTGGCGGTCCAACTGAACTGGGTCCACGCCCACCAGAGCATCGCCAAGACCAGAAAAGCCCGCAGGAGTGATAGGCCATCGTGGCCGGCTACGACGAGGGCGACGGTCTGAGTGATACCCAGCACAAAAACGAGATCAAAGAACAGCTCAAGCGGCAGCACTGCCTTGTCTTCAAGCAGTTCCTCTTCTACCTGACTCACCGTCTCGCGCCTCCCGTTTCGTTATTCATTGGGCAAAAGTCACCCTACCGGAGCTAGATTCACGGTTCATGCCCGATTCCAGAAGGGGGAGCCGTGGCCCCGATCATTGAGGCGCATGGCCTCGTTAAGCGCTACAAAGACATCGTCGCCCTCGACGGACTCGACCTCGCCGTCGAGCCAGGGACGATTCTGAGTGTTCTCGGCCCGAATGGTGCCGGGAAGACCACCGCTGTTTCTATCCTCACGACGTTGATCAAAGCCGATGAAGGCACTGCTTCGGTGGCGGGGTTCGACGTCAGAAAGCATCCCATGGAAGTGAAGAAGAACATCGGCCTATCAGGTCAGTACGCCGCCGTCGACGAACAGCTGACCGGATTCGAGAACCTTCGCATGGTCGGGCGGCTGTACCGGATGGGGCGCCCCGCCGCAGTGAGTCGGGCTCGGGAACTACTTGAACAATTCGACCTGACCGAGGCTGCCGACCGCCCCGTCAAAGGGTATTCGGGAGGTATGCGCCGCCGACTCGACTTGGCTGGCGCCCTGATTGCCGAGCCGCCCATCCTGTTTTTGGACGAGCCGACTACTGGCCTTGACCCCCGCAGCCGCGCTGATCTTTGGATTGCGATAAAAGGACTCGTCGCTAAGGGCACGACGTTGCTGTTGACGACCCAATACATGGAAGAAGCCGAACACCTGGCCGACGACATCATGGTCATCGACCACGGGAAGGAAATCGCGCACGGCACCGCCGACGACCTCAAGAACATGATCGGCGGCGAACGGGTCGTAGTTACCGTGACCGACGCTGCTGAAGTGACGCACGCTACCGAAGTGCTAGCTCAGTTCGCCGTTGGGGAGCAACACGTTGACGACCACACACGCGAGATCACCGTGCCCATAACTGGCGGAGCTCCAGTTCTCACTGCCGCGTTGCGGGCGCTTGATGTGGCTGGAGTAGCTCTGAGCGACGTTGGTCTTCGGCGCCCGACGCTCGATGACGTGTTCCTGACCCTGACTGGCCATCGCACCGAAGAGTCCAAGTCCGAATCTGCCGAGGTAGACGGATGAACAAACTCAAATACGCTTTTGTCGACGCCTCAGTTATTGCGCAACGCAACATCATCAAGATCAAACGAGTCCCCGAGATTCTCGTGTTCGTACTGATCTCGCCAATCATGTTCGTGCTGCTGTTCGCGTACGTGTTTGGGAGTGCCATCGACATCCCGGGTGGTTCGTATCGTGAGTTCCTGATCGGCGGGATTTTCGCTCAGACGGTCGTTTTCGGTGCAACGTTCACAGGAGCGGGTCTCGCCGAAGACATGCAGAAAGGCATCATCAACCGGTTTCGTTCGTTGCCGATGTCGCCATCGGCCGTGGTGATGGGCCGTACTGCATCTGATGTGGTTTATAACGCAGCGACGCTCGTGATCATGGCCCTGACCGGACTGCTGGTCGGGTGGAGGATCCGGACCGACATCGGCCACGCCTTGCTCGCCTTCGGGCTCTTGTTGCTGTTCGCGTACGCCTTTTCCTGGATCATGGCCCTGGTGGGATTAATCGTGCCGAGCGTCGAGGTGGTGAACAATGCTTCGTTCATCGTCATCTTCCCGCTGACATTCGTCGCTAATACATTCGTGCCAGCCGAACTGCTGCCAGCCCCGCTGAAGTTGTTCGCCGAATGGAATCCCATCTCTTCCTTGACTCAGGCAGTGCGCGAACTGTTCGGAAACATTCCAGTAGGGACACCTCCGCCCGAAGGTTGGCCACTGCAGAATCCGGTCCTCTATTCACTGATCTGGGTGGTAGTCATCATCGCGATCTTCGCGCCGTTATCGATCGCTCGGTACCAGCGGGTCACCGCTAAGAGCTAGTCCAAGCAGTACAGCACCTCACCCGATAAGCTCGCTAGCCAGCTTCGGCTGATGGGGCAGTCTGCTTAAGAACGGGGGATGAGGCCAGCAAACCGTAGGTTCCGGTCTGCTCGATCCAATCGGCCGCCTCTTGGGCGGCAAGAGCAGCGGCCGGGTCCTCGACGCCGACCGCTTCGGCGAACAGCAGCTTGGTATTTACGAGAATGAGGTCGGTAGCGACCGCAGCCATCGGTCCGAGGAGGGCGACGAACGCTTGACTAGCGGCGGCTGATTCTCCCTGCATGGCTTGGCGGGTTGCTGCGAACAGCGCGTGCAGTGCTGAGCGCGTCGGACCGTAGGCCCAGTCGTTGATCAAGGTTTCGGGTACATCGAGCAACGTGACGTCGCCCAGGCGAACCGCCGCTCGCAAATTTATCGGGAACGCCGTCCACTCCGCGGCGCCCGCCAAGCTGTGATCGTACGCTGCCTGCCAATCCTGCTTCATGGTGCTTGCCATTGACCGGAACAGCTCCATGGTGCCGTGGGTTTGCGGGTCGTCGCTGTCATTCTGTTCTATCGCCGCCAGCCAACGGTCCGCTGCTCCATCGGCTCCCTGATGGGCGTCAGCGGCTGCGCGGATGGAGGTAAGGATGTCCGTCCACATCTGATCGGACGTGAGGTCTTCCATCCGGTCGGCCCATTCAAGGTACTCCTCCCAAGCCCCTCGATGCCATGCTGTTTCTGAGCAGATCAACAGAGCCCGAACGATCCAGTCTGACGCGCCAAGTCGCTCTGCCAGCTCGAGCAGCCGAGGAGTTAGTTCCTGCGCTGCCCGGATACTCGACCCGGCTGATACGGAAACCAGATTGTTGATCGACCGAACGGCGGTACTCAGGAATCCCTCTTCCTCTGATACTTCAAGAGCGCCGCGGAGTCCCGCGATTGCTTCGAGGTTGCGGTGAGCAAACGCCAGTGCCGTCGCGCGTGTGACGAGAAGTTCGGCGATTACATCCGCACGTTCGAGCCTGTTGGCGACCGGGAGAGCCCGATCTGCAACCGCTAGGGCCTCCTCGCTCCGTCCCACCAGTGAATAGCTGCGGGCCATTTCGGCGGCCGCGGCCAGACTTACCTCATCGGTGACATCGGTCAGCCCCAGGTATAGCGGCTCGATTGCGTCGACGGCACTCGGGGATGAAAAGGATCCGTTTAACAGATTGCTGCGCTCTATCGCTACTTGGAGAACACCGCGATCGTCGCCGACTTCACGAAAGCCAGCTTCGGCCTCGTCTAAGTATGTCGATCCGCGTTCGAAGGAACCCTCGTAGATGGCTGATCTGGCCGCATCGAGCATCCAGCCGGGACGGTCAGCGTGATCCGACCCGAAGGAGATCACCTGGTCGTAAAGATCCATCGCCTGAAGATCCGCTCGCAGGCTGGCCGAGCGCTCGGCTGCAATAACCAGAGCCTCGATGGCACGGCGGTGAAGGGCCTCGCGTTGTTCTCCCTGGGGTGATGCCTCGAAGGCTCGTTGGTAGTGGGAAGAAACAATGCCAGCGAGTTCCGGATCATCGAATGATTGGAAGTACTCGGCGGCCGCCAGATGGCGGTCACGGCGGTCCGCTCGGTGCAGGCGACCGTAGGCGATTTCCTGAATTACACCTTGCACGAAACGGTATTGCCCTCGTTCTGGCGACCGAGGATCATCCTCGACTTCCAGAAGTTCTAGCTGGACTAGCTGGCGGAGCCGGCCTTCAAGGTCGTCGGCATGGCCGACAGCCGCCAGGCCAGCGGCGGTGCAACTCAGCCCGAGCACCGCCGCGTCTTGGAGCACCGCCCGCTGACCTGGATCGAGGCGATCCAGGCGGGCTTCAATGACTGCTTGAAGCGTGTCGGGAACTGCCAGGTTCTCAGCGTCACCGGTGAACTCCCAGCTTGAGTCCCCTTGGACAAGCGACCCGTCATTTGTGAGCATCCGAATGATCTCCGCGGCGTAAAGAGGAAAGCCGGACGCCCGCTCCACGACATGGGAAATGACCTCACTCTCGATACCGGGAAGGTACTCGGTCAGCATGTTCGTCATGTCGGCTTCGACGAGAGGCGCCAGGCTCACCGACATCGACGATCGCTGGGCCGAACCGAAACCTGTGAAACGTTGAAGCAGTTCGGGTCGGGCGAGAGTGACCACAAGGATCGACGATCGAGTTGAACGGTCGACGAGGTCGCCGATGAACTCGACCAGCGACGCATCGGCCCAGTGAAGGTCTTCGAAGACCAACACTGTGGTGCCTTGTTCGGCGATGTTTTGGAAGAAGGTGCGGATGGCAGAGTGCAACTCGGACCCGGCCCCCGATGGCATCTCACCGAAACCGAGTAAACCGGCCAGCCAGCCTTCTATCCATTGGCGGTCTTGATCGTCTGGTATGTACTCGGCCAGTGTGGTCCGGAGCCGGGTCCGTGCCCGACTCGCATCCTCGTCTTCGGCTATCCCTGCTCGCTGGCGAACCATCTCACCGACGGCCCACATGGGCAGGCCGTCGCCATAGGAAGGTGACCGACCCTGGTGCCAGAACACGGTCTCGGTGAATCCGTCTACGTGGTTCATGAACTCGCGCGCCAGGCGAGACTTGCCGATGCCGGCTTCGCCGGTGATCGAGATGAGCCGGGCCCGCCCTTCGGTAGACGTGGCTTCGAGCATGTCTTTGAGAAGCCGCATTTCCCGGTGCCGGCCTGTAAATGGGAGTTCGCGAGCACTCACTTCTCTACCCACCCGACCGGCTGGACGTACGGCCCGCCAGGCTTGGACCAGTTCGGTCTTGCCCTTGACCTGGAGTTCGCCCTGATCTTCATACACAATCGTCCGGGCAGTCACGTCGTGGGTAGACGCTCCGACAAAAACCGTGCCCGGTTCAGCAGCCGACTGCAAGCGAGCGGCTGCGTTAACGAGATCGCCAACTACCAGGCCTTTCTCGTTACCGCCTGGCCCAACCGAAGTGGATCCTGAGTTGACTCCTGCGCGCAACTGGAGGCCTTCGTGTCCTTGTTCCTCGCCGAGGGCTGCGACCATAGAAATAAGTTCCAGCGCGGCCCGCACCGATCGTTCACAATCATCTTCTCGGGTGGCCTCGGCCCCCCAAACGCCCATGACCGCATCGCCAATGAACTTGTCGACGAACCCACCGAACTTCTCGATGATGGCCCGCGATCGATCAAAGTAAACAGTGAGTAGATCACGAATCTCGTCCGGGTCGCGTCCTTCCGAGAAGGTGGTGTAGGCCACGATGTCAGCGAACAGAACCGACACAAACCGTTTCTCTGCATCTCGAGATGTAGTGACTTCGATTTCCGGGTCGGCGGCCGCTGGTGACGTAAGGGCGTGCCCGCAGTTGCCACAGAAACTGTCGTCTACTGCGACCTCGGATCCACAATTTCCACAGGCGGGGCTCAGCGCGCTCCCGCACGAGCGGCAGAACTTGGTGTCTTCCGGGTTGGCCTTGCCGCAATTTCCGCAGTCGATCTGTGGTCCTCTCTGAACGCCTTGGAGCCTACCGCCACCAGGAATTCCCTGCCGGGAACCCAGGGTTCAACCCTGGGTTCCAGCGCCCATTATTGGGCGTTGCAGCCCCAGGTTCGCTGAGCGCCCAACGCCTCGCGCAGATTGCCGTATATGAACGGGTGCGGTTCGGCGGCGGAGACCTGGACACAGAACGCACAGCTTGCGGGCTCGGTTAGGTATGGCGGTATTGTGTAAAACTCGATGAGCCACCGCGAGCCCCCTCCCGAAATCAATCGCCTGAGCGAGTTCCGGGAACGGTTTTGGCAGCCGCCCAGAGCCCACGGCGACGTCATCGAAGATCGCACCGTAAGTTTTCTTGAGCTGTTCTACGACCTGGTGTACGTCGTGGTCATAGCCCAGGCATCGCACGCGCTCGCAGCGCATCTCACGGTGCGAGGGGTCATCGAGTTTCTCGCCGTGTTCGGGCTCATTTGGATCGCCTGGGTCAACGGAACGGTGTATCAGGATCTGCATGGACGCGACGATGGCAGGAGTCGAGCATTTGTGTTCCTGCAGATGTTGATCCTGGCGACGCTGGCGGTCTTTACCGCCGATGCCGCTGGAGACTCTGGCTCCGCTTTCGCCTGGGTTTATACGGTCTTCTTGATCCTGCTGACCTGGCTCTGGTACGCAGTTCGGCGCCAGGACGCCGAGGAGTACATGGCCATAACCCGCCGATACTTGATCGGCATGGGATTGTCAGTCGCGGTCATGGCGCTGAGTGCAGTCGTTCCCGATGGTGCGCGCCTGACGATATGGCTCGTATTCGTGCTCGCTTGGTCTATCGGAAACCTCGCGCTTGGGCGCAGCACCGAGTCGTCTCTGAGTTCGTCCGACTCCATGGTTGAGCGGTACGGGCTCTTTATGATCATTGTGCTCGGCGAGGTGGTCGTGGGCGTCGTGACAGGTATGTCTGACTCCGATGGATCGTTTCTGGCCCTGGCGACTGGTGTCATTGGACTCACCATCGGCTTCGCATTCTGGTGGACGTACTTCGATTTCGTTGGTCGGCGTCATCCCCGCCCCGGTGGCCGAGCGCTGACCGAATGGTCAGTCGCACACTTTCCGGTGGTCCTTGCCATTGCTGCATCGGGTGCAGCGATGGTGAGCCTCGTTGAACACGGGGCGGATGCTCGTGCTCCGGCTAGCTCCGCCTGGCTGCTTTCTGGGTCGGTGGCGGTTGCCCTCTTGTCCCTCGTCCTGGTTATGCGGACGTTGGTTGACTTCGAGCGCGTTGCCGACGTTTACAAACCGTTGACCGGTGCCATGTTCGTGTCGGCGGCGGCTGCCCTGCTGGTCGGTTGGATGCGACCACCCCCCTGGCTGCTGGTCTTTTTGCTCGTCATGGTCATGTCGGCGAGCTGGGTAACAGCGATCTTTCTGGCCATGAGCCTGGACAACCCCGAGGATGCTTTTTCTCCTCACTGACGCAAGGGCCGGATATCTAGTCGGTGGGCGGGAGCTTGGTCATGTGGTCGGCGTCGATGAAGTATGTCCACCCATCCATCTCGGGTGCATCGATTCCGAGTTGGGTCAGGATCGTGGCGATCTGGGACCGGTGTTCGGTGCCGTGGTTGATGGCCTGCAGGAGCAACAAGGAGCGATTCATCCGCCAGGTTTGGACCGGGTCGTCATCCACGAGCTCGATGTACACGTCGGTATCGCTCTCGGCGGCAGCCTGCTCAAGTAGAGCGTTGCCCCTGTTGAATTCAGCGGCCAGCCGGTCGAAGCCGGGGAACGGATCTTCTCGGAGCCGCTCTGGGCGCTCAGTACCGAAGAATCGGGCGGCATATGAGTTTTGTCCACCAGCAACATGTACGAGCGTTGCCCCGATGCTTCCGTAGGTTCCTTCGACGGTGGTGGTCAACTGGTCTTCGGAGAGGCTCCCGCAGGCATCGAGGAGTCGGTCATTCATCATCGTGTTGTGGTTGAGAAGTTCTACGAGCATGTCCATGCCGGCAATCTACCCGTGAGCGGATCCGACCACCACACTGGTTTCCGGTCGGCTCAGGCCGTGAAGCTGTCCCGCCAGGTGTGGGCCGGTTCGTAGCCGAGGACTTGCCGAGCCTTGTCGATGGACAGCAGCGTCTCGTGGTCTGAGACTCCTTTTCGCATCGGCACGTCCGGATAGAACTCGGCCATGAGCTCGGCGTTGGTCTGGGTCATACAGGTGTCGGCGGCTGCCACGAGAAACGCTTCGGCGCCCGGCACATCTTTTTCGAGGGCGAGTCGGGTGCACTGGGCGACGTCGCGAGCATCGACGTAGCCCCACAAGTTCCACGCCCGGCTGTGCGGGTCCTCCGAGAATCCGGGGAAGCGCTCGTAGTCGGTCGGTTCCATCACGTTCGAGTAGCGCAGCGCCGTGTACGAGATGCCGGTCCACCTGGCGAACTGTTCGGCTATGACCTCCCCGGCCAATTTCGACAGTGCGTAGTGAAACTCGGGCAGGAGCGGATGTTCCTCGTCGATTGGGGCATATCGCGGCTGCTCGCGTTCGAAAGGCAACCCGATCAACGTCTCGCTCGACGCCCAGACGACTTTCTTCATTCCGAGCTGAGCGGCAGCCGAGAACACGTTGTATGTACTCATCATGTTCACCCGGAACGTCTCGCCGTCCGGGAGAACGAACGGTGCCGGGATGGCCGCAAGATGAATCACAGCGTCGGCGCCGCGTAACGAATCGATCGTCTGTCCGAGGTCGGTGAGGTCGGCGATCAGTGTGGGCGCATCCGGCTCACGTGAGGCGGCCACATCAACATTGGTCACGTCGTAACCGTGCTGCACCAGGTCTGCAACGACCGCCCGCCCGGCCTTGCCACTTCCACCTGTCACGATGACTTTCTGCACTCAACTCCCTTCGAGGCTCACAGCCTACGGTTGCGATCGGACGTTGCAGTCGTTCCCCGACCGGTTGGCTTTAGGGAACGTACTGTTCGGTGATGCTGACAATCGCGCCATCCTCGATGGTGATCCACACACCGGGTTGGTAGTCGAGACTCGACCATCCACCCGACCACACGTCGTAGGTGACCGACTCAAGGTCTGGCCCTCCGGTATCGACCAACTTGGAGATGTCTGCTGACGCACTCACGGTGACCGTGCGCACGTCGTCAGAGGTGTTGCGGACGTAGTAGTCGTTGGGAGGAGGTGACTCTTCGCCATCTTCGGCTGCAGCGTCGGCCGCCGCCGTCCCACTCAACCAGCACGCCAGGTCAAACTCGATGCTGGAACCAGTGGCGCTCTCCACGTATCCAAACCAGTCGCCATCTGGCAGCTGTTCGGAACCTGGAGTGCATCCAGAGCCGGATGCATTGTTGAGCACGTTGAGGTCGACGGCAACCGGACCTGTGCGAGTTTGGTCCTGGCACTCACCCTGGAGCCAGTTGTAGAAAACGTTGCAGCTGCCGAAGATGGTGTATCGGACCCGCTCGACATCGTCGAAGTCGAATGCGGTGGCGTTGAGTGACGCCAGGAACGAGGCGCTGCCACAACTGGTTGAGGCGTTGCTCAGCTCGGTTCGGAAGTCGACGAATTCGATGGTCAGCAGCCCGGCGGTCAGATCGATCGAGCGCACCACATCCGCAGTGGCGGCTGGGAAGAATGATCCAGCCCCCTGAGCGGTCTCATCGGAAGTCGGCCCGCCAACCAGCTCCTGAAACGCGGCCAGGATCAGATCGGAAGTCGCCGGAACCTCCCTATTGAATCCCTGAACCAGCGAACAATCGGTGCCGTCTCCGACTGCGAAATACACGGTCACCGTATCCGAATCAGCCGGGGGAGTCGTGGTCGTAGTCGTCGGGGAAGTCGACGGCGTAGCAACCGCAACCGTGGTGGTCGTCGCTAGCGATGGGGTAGTCGTCGAGTCCGTGGGTTCTGCGCCTGTTCCGCAGGCAGCAATAAGAAGCGCCAGAACTGTGAAGAACACGAGTGATCGAGTGTGCGGCATGGTTAGTCCTCCATCAAAAGAATACGAGTTTGAACGAGCCGCGTATAGGGTCCGACGTCGCAATGACCGTGCGGGTTCCCAGACTTGTACGCGGATAGATAGTCTGGCCCGATGACTCGTATTTCGGTCGTTAAGGGCGACATCACCAAGCTTGAGGTTGAGGTCATCGTCAACGCCGCCGCGCCTGACCTGTTGGGTGGCGGTGGCGTCGACGGGGCGATTCATCGCGCCGCCGGGCCCGGTTTGGTCGCGCAATGTCGAACCTTGGGCGGATGCGCAACCGGCGACGCAAAAATTACCGGTGGGTACCGACTCCCCGCCACGGCGATCATTCACACTGTTGGTCCGATCTGGCACGGTGGAGACCAGGACGAGGCCGAGCTATTGGCGTCGTGCTACCAAAAGAGTCTGGAGCTGGCTGAGCAACATAAGCTCATGACGATCGCGTTCCCGGCGATCAGTTGCGGGATCTACGGCTATCCCATCCCAGCGGCAGTCGAGATCGCTGTCGCCACCGTCCGGGCGTATCTGTCCGAGCACTCGGGTTTGGAAGAAGTCGTCCTGGTTGCGTTCAACGATGAAATCTTCGACGAATATCAGCGAGCCCTGGCCGCCTGATCGGCTCGTGATCACTACGTCAAGGCGTTATCGGATCGGACGCCACCCGAGTCATTCGACGGACAAGCCGGTCTCCCTGTGTCGAAAAGTTAGGATTGGTATTCCACAGCGAGAGAGACTCATGGACGACTCAGAGACCGGCACCAGCGCACCGACCGATCACGGCGGGTTGACAGTGCTCAGCCTCGATGAGTGCAATCAGTTGCTTGGGAGTCAAGACATCGGCCGGATCGCGTTCATCACGGCTGGTGAGCCGTTGATCCTTCCAGTGAACTACCGGATGCATGATGGGCACATCGTCTTCCGGACGACTACCGGTGAGAAGCTCGACGCCGCTCGTAATGCAGCGTCGGTCGGATTTGAGATCGACGATTGGAATTCCGAAGACCAATCTGGTTGGAGCGTCATTGTGAGCGGTACTGCCCAAGACGTCGAAGATCCCGATGAAATTGCCAAGTTGAGACAGCTCGGTCTCCGAGCCTGGGCGGACGTGGTAGTTCGCAACAATTGGGTTCGGATCATCCCCAACGAGATATCAGGTCGGCGGATCTAGCCGATCGCCCTCTCTGGCCCGACCGCGGTCCCGCACCGGCGATCGGGTAGTTGCCGATTGTCGGTATCGTTCATCTCCGCTGAACTCTGATACCCCAAAGGACTACCAACATGGACAGGGCCAATCCGATCCAGAACTTGCGATCCCGCCGACGACATCTGACTGCAGGGCTGACCGTCATTGCCCTCGTTTTGGCAGGCTGCGGTCAAGGTGAAGCACCCCTCGCCTCGCCGACCACGGCGCCGCCGACCACC
The DNA here is from genome assembly GCA_965363765.1 of uncultured Acidimicrobiia bacterium. GTDB lineage: Bacteria > Actinomycetota > Acidimicrobiia > Spongiisociales > JAENVV01 > JAENVV01. Next base: position 8,606 of record CBDTUI010000015.1, on the reverse strand, counting down.
ACGGCAACAACTCTTGCAGCGCCCACCACCACCGAGACTCCTGCGACGACGGCGACCGCCGCCGTTGCATCGACGACAACTGCCGCTCCCGTCCCTGCCGTTCAGTTGGCGGTCGCCCCTGATGGGTTGATGTTGGTCGATTCAGATACCGGCTCAACGACTCCGCTACTTTTCGGATCCGAGCAAGGTCAGGTCGTAGCTGCGGTTGATGCCGCTCTCGGGGAGCCGGGCGTCATCAACCCTGGCAATATCGAGTGTCCGAATGGACAAGCCGCGGTCGGCGTTTGGACCGGAATTCAACTCGAGTTTTCTGTCGATGGGTTGATTGCCTGGAGCCTGAGCCCTGGCTCGACGATCACAGACATGATGGGGGTTGGCATGGGATCGACGCTCAGCGATGTACAGGCAGGCTGGGACATCACGATCTTTGAATCAACGCTCGGCACTGAATTCAATACCAACGTCGACGGCGAAGGAATTGGCGGGTTGCTTTCGGACAACACGGATTCGGCCACGGTCGTTTCGTACTGGGCCGGCTTCGTCTGCGCCTTCCGATAGTTCCTTGTATTGGCTAACCCGCGGCCAACATCTTCCTATCATTGAACAATCGCCCGTCAGTTCTGATTTGACGGGACTTCCGCGTGACCAACAGGCCCTCGGACCGTGCTATTGCAACGAGGAGCATGCGCTCTTCGCCTACCTCAACAAGAGAGAACATAATGAGAAGACTTGCAGCAATTGGTGCCATCTTCCTAGGGGTCCTGCTCCTGGTTGGTGGGGCAGCGACATACGTGGTGGTGAGCAACACCCTGGGTGAGCAGAACATCACGACTTCTGACGATGCTTGCCTACCTGGTAACGACGTAAATGGTCCATTCACGGCTTACTGTCAGGCCAAAGTCATCGATCACCACGCCTTGGAATCAACGGGCGGCCTGCACTATGCCGAAATGGACCGTGAGGATCCGTTGCGAGCGACGGCGATGAACGCGTCGTTCTTGCAGGCGTCACTCTTCACATCCGTACTGGCGTTTGGAGTGGCGGCGCAGGCCATGGGAATGGGAGTGATCTTTATCCTGCTCGGCCTCGGTATCCGAGACGTTGCGGAAACGGCGAAACCCCCAACTTCCTGACAACGACCTACGTCTGCAATTGCCGTGGCCCCGTTCTACCGGGGCCACGGTTCGTTCTTTGGGTCCAATTCGTCAGCCGCAGAGCTGGTTTGCGGCGACAACGTGGGTCGCAACGGTCCGAAGATTTCCGGGCGGGGGCTCAAGAGTCGTGAGGCTCGGATACCAATCGCACAACTCGCCTGTGGCGTTCAATCGGTCCACGTCTAAGACGTATCCGATCATGAACCGCCACGCCTCCGAGTCGGAGCTGCAGGTCGGATCGTCCATGAACTGGATGGATTGTTCGTCGCCATCCGGCTGGTCGTAGTAGGTGACGATCCCTTGCTGGAGATCCAGGCGATGATCGTCGACACCGGCAGGAAAATTGCCTTCCAAATGAGCACAAGTGACCGTTCCTGATGGCCATACTTGGCCGGCAGGCGAAGTGCCTGCCGCCGAGGTCGTGTTCACTGGGTCTCGAGCCGCAATCGTCATGTTCGAGGTTGTGGTTCGACTGACTTCGCGAGATCCAGCCGAACTCGCATCACATCCAACTAATCCGATCAGTGCCACGAGAACTAGCGTGTATTTCATACCTGCCCAACGCCAGCTAGCAGAGGATCGTTCCGTCCGTCCTTCCAGCTGGGCTGGCAGCTGCAGGCCGCCGTCAGTTAAACCGTGATGACGGTTCCGGCCCGACCGGGGATGAACTCGAATGGGAGTGGGTGGCTGGCGATGTTGTTGGCGATGTCGTCGAGCATTTTGTCGTCATGGCCAGGATCGTGGTGGAAGGTGACGAGGCTTCCGACTTCGCATAGTTCGGCGACGTCGAGGGCTTGGTCGAAGGTGCTGTGCCCCCAGCCCTGACGCTCAGCGTATTCGTCGTCGGTGTACTGGGCGTCATGAATGAGGACGTCTACGCCAGCCATGAGGTCGTAGCCGGATGTCCACTCTGGCTGTTCGGGGAACTGCTCCACCCCTAGCGCTGGCTCGTGGTCGGGTAGGTAGGCCATCGACTTTCCGTCGACCGAAAGACGGTATCCGAGAGTTGCCCCGGGATGGCAGACGTAGTCTGCCGTGACTTTGATCGGTCCGAGTTCGAACGAGCCGGGATCGGTGTCGTGGAGAACAACTGATGAGAGCTCTCTCACATGAACCGGGAAAAGTGGTGGAGAGAGATAGCGACCAAGTAGTTGCTCAAGGGTGAAGCTCGGCGATCCGGGACCCCATACGTGGACTTCTGTATACGGGTCGAACATCGGGGCGAAGAATCCCAAGCCTTGAATGTGGTCCATGTGAAGGTGCGTGAGGAGAACATCAACCCGGTCTTGACCGGCGACAACTTCGCCGAGTCGACGAATCCCTGAGCCGGCGTCCATCACGATGTAACGGTCTTCGGCGGTGACGAGGATCGAGGCAGTGTCCCCACCGTATCCGACGGTGCCAGGCCCGGCGGCGGCCAATGACCCCCGCGTTCCCGACAGTTCGATCTTCACGAGATCGGTTCCTCCCAGAACATGGCGACCGCACCGAGGTGGCGTTCACTGAGCCCTTCAACTGGAAAGGCCGTGATGTGTAGGTGACGCCCCGCACCGTCGGCGGTCTTGATACGAAGTTCGCCGTGAGCGGGAATGTGTTGCGTGAGGGCGATGACGATAGGGAGCTCTTCGGTTGGGATCGTAGATCCGTCAAGTGCAGTGGTTTGGAACCGCTCCGCCAGGTCATCGGCGTGGAGAACCCCTGCCTCTACATAGCGCAGGCCGAGTACGGCTTCGGCTGCCTCGTTATAGAACAGGAGGTCGCCTCCCGCGTCCATGATCCACACAGGGATCGCCTGATACGTGGACCATTGACGTAGCAATATCAGCTCTATGGGTTGCGTCATACTCGCCTCCCGTCGATTTGAAGGCTACTCCGACGACCTGGAGCTGTGCACGAAAATCCCGCGATCCCATGAAGGTGCGATGTGAGGTGAGCGGTTGGCTTCACCTGTGCCTACTTTTACGGGCGGGTTACAGTCATCGGGTGACTGCCCACACGTGGACCCCGCCTCTTCGAGTCATCTCTATTGTTGCCCTCGTCAGTTTGTCCGCTTGCACTCCGTCGGGTGGCGCAACCACGAGCTCCGCAGCGCCGACGGCGACAACGAGAGCGGAAAGGTCGACCACCACCCTGGCGTCTACCACGACGACCGTCCAAGAAGCTAGCCAGGCCATACCGCCGATCCCGCTGTCGACCGCGGAGCTGGAGTCATTGCCGGGCCGAATCGCGATCAATAGTGATCAACGTCAGGCGGTCAGCGTCGTTGCGCCAGACCTGTCGACGCTGGTGCTAGCGGAGACTGCTGGTGAGTTCGCTGCGCAGGCGACCTGGTCCCCGGACGGCGAGATGGTTGCCTTTGCGAGGGTCGCGTCCAACGGTGGTGCTTCCGTGGTCGTGACTGCTGTCACCGATGGCTCCTCGGTCGAGTACCTAACACCGTTTCGTGTGTTCTACATCCAGTGGCGACCCGATGGCGGCGCTCTGGGCGTACTCGGAGCAGGTGGTCAAGGTACCGCTCTCGTGATCATTGAACTTGACGGTGGAAAGGTCACTCCGATGCACTCGGCTGGCTCCTTTTACTTCCACTGGTCACCGGACGGGTCCACCCTTATTACGCACCTCGATAGTTCAATTCTCGAACTGGTCGACGTGGCAACCGGAGAGCGAACTCGGATTGAAACCGAGACAGGATCGTTTGAGGCGCCGCAATGGACCAGTGATGGCGAGTCCGTTGTTTATGTCAGACCGTTCGTTATCCAGTCAGCCGGTATCGCGGCTTCCCAGGTCACGATGGACCAGCTCGTGATGCGCAGTGTGGCTTCCGACGACGAGACCGTTCTCGCCGAGGACCTCGGCATCACCAGTTTCTCGCTGTCTCCGGACGGAAACTCGGTTGGCTACACAACCGGAACCGACCGAGAACTCCGGGTTGTCGATCTCGCAACGGGCAATCGCCAAGATGCAGTATCCGCAACCGTCTTCGTCTGGCAATGGAGTCCGGATAGCCAGAAGATTTTGGTGATGGGACTCGAAGACGGGGGGCTGGCGCTGAGTGTTTGGGATGCAGGGGCGGTTACCGAGTACTTCACTGCTCTGCCGACCGGACCATTCTTGAATCGCTACTTGATTTTCTGGGGTCAGTACGACCGGAGCATGACCCTGTGGGCGCCGGACAGTTCGGCTTTCGTGTTTCCAGCGAGCGACCGTGGTGATGACTTCATATTCCTCCAGCGACTCGCTGACGAGTTTCCGGTTTTGGTCGCTCCAGGAGCAGTAGCCAACTTTTCGCCGTCGAGCGCCTGACTTAGCCACTCCGGTCGCCTTGCCGATACCGCTGTATGAACGTATGGCTCGATAGGGTCCGCACATGATCTTTCGAAACCGCGTTGCTTACGCCCTGTGGGGCTTTGCCGCGGTTTTCTTGGTGTTCGTCGCAGCGATGACATGGGTAGGTATTGCTGGTGATCCCGGAGAACCCGACTCGCCGGTACTCGTGACCGTCGTCCTCATCTTGTTCTGGTTCGGAGCGATCGGCTTGGCTTCGTTCGCAGCATCTCGACCGGTAACGAAAATCCAACTGGCGGTCGGTGGGGGTTTGCGAGTTGTGCAGCGATATCCCTTCAGAACGGACTCGCGCCATGTTCCCATGGACTCCATCAAGGAGGTAGCCGTCGTTGAGTCAGTCGACGACGAAGGCGCTCCGTATTTCTACGCCAGGATCCGTCTATCTAGCGACGGAGATGTCGACCTTGCCGAAGGACACGATCGTCAGAGGGTTGAAGGCATTCGTGACCGTTTCCTATCGGCCATCCGTTAGACCGCAATGCGCCGGTAGCTTTGGTTACGATCGACTGATGCGGTTCCTGGGACGACGTCGGAAAAACCCTCGAGAGCCTTTGGCCCTTGCCTTTCAACGGGAGGTGGCTGTCGTGATCGGGGAATCACGTGCCTCCGAAGCCCTCGCTCAGGCTCAGGCTCAAATAAGCCGGTTGGATTCGAGAGCGTATCCGGTCTTCATGTCCACCGATCAGATCGACAACGATGGCCGATCCTCCCACTGGGCAGTTAGCTTCGACTCACCTGGGCTTGTGGCGACTCTCCGGATTGAGTTCGGACTTGACGTCGCAACGCTGCGCGGCGTTCCACACGTGAGTGAGAACCCTGGGTCCTTCATGCCTGACCTGTGGGAACGGATGAATGCAACCCAGCGCAAGGTATTCACCGACGAATGGTTCTCATACCGTCCGCTGATGAACGTCGTCGATTCCGATGCCGCCATCGCCCAGATCGCTGCCGAACATGCAGACTTGCGATTCGGCGATGAGGGCTTGAGTGTTTCGCTCGCCACGGACCGGGCGGATGAGCTTTGGGAACTGACGGCCGCATCCCAACAGTGGTGGACACCGCTTTTCTAGATGGTCGCTTGCGACGCCCCGAGAATGCCGACGAACCGTCCTCTGCCGTCGAATCCTTCCTCGACGGGGCCACCCGGCCGATGGCAGTTCTGTAACGTCTGTATATGACCGCATCCGAAGAGTACGACCGGCATGACGCAGTAGGGCTCGCCGACCTCGTCCAGACAGGCGCCGCCCACCCTCGGGAACTTCTTGAAGCCGCTATTGCCGCGGTTGAACGGTCGAACGCGTCGATAAACGCGGTGGTGCACAAACTCTATGAACGAGCTATGGATTACGCCGAGGGTCCCATCCCGTCGGGTCCGCTCGCCGGGGTGCCGTTCTTACTCAAGGATCTCGGATCGGCCATGGCTGGGGTGCCGCTGACTGGGGGATCTCGCTATCTCATGCGGTTCACTCCCGACTTCGACAGCGAGATCGTCGCCCGCTACAAAGAAGCGGGCTTGGTCATCTTCGGCAAGACCAACACCCCGGAGTTTGGGCTGGTGGCCGTGACCGAACCCGAACTGCACGGACCTACGCGCAACCCTTGGGACCTCACCCGGACCCCAGGGGGTTCGAGTGGTGGGGCGGCTGCGGCGGTGGCGGCTGGCTACGTCCCTGCTGCTCATGCGAGCGATGGTGGCGGTTCGATTCGGATCCCCGCTTCGGCATGTGGACTTTTTGGCATGAAACCGACCAGGGGACGAGTACCTCATGGTCCGGCCGCCGGCGATCCGGGTTTCGGCCTCACCCAAACCCACGCCATCACCAGGTCCGTGCGAGACAGTGCGCTGCTCCTTGACATCGGTCGCGGTCACGATCACGGAGCGCCCTATCAGATTCGCGAACCCGATCGACCGTATATCGATGAGGTCGATGTCGATCCTGGAAAGCTCCGGATTGGCTTTACGAATCAGGCACTGTTCGGAACCGACACACACCCAGACTGCGTAGAAGCAGTCGAGAAGACAATCGTGTTGCTCGAAGGCCTTGGTCACCATGTTGAAGAAGTTTCGATCCCCTTCGACCGCGATCGTATGCCTTCGACCTTCGTTCGTATCTGGGCAGCGTCGTTGGCTGGTGATCTTGAAACCATGGCTCTCGCTACTGGTCGTAAGTTGCATCCTGACCACTTCGAACTCACGACCTGGCTCCTGGCGATCATCGGTCGAAAACTGTCTGCTGCCGAACTGGCCGCCGATGTCGGGTTCATGCATTCTGAATCGAGACGGGTTCAGACTGCGTGGCGGGATCACGACGTGATCATCACGCCGACGCTGGCGCGCCCGCCGGTCAAGATCGGTGAACTTGCCCCGACCGACTCACAGATCCGGCAGATGAAGCTGCTGATCAAAGCCCCGGTTCGCAAACTGCTCGACATGGCGCTTGCGGAGGTGGCCGGTGAGAACATGGCGCCGGTCCCCAACACGATGCTGTTCAACATGACAGGCCAACCGGCCATGTCGGTTCCTCTGCATTGGAATGCCGACGATCTGCCGATCGGCGTGCAGTTTGTCGGACGATGGGGAGACGAGGCCACTTTGTTCCGGCTCGCCTCACAGCTGCAGGCTGCGCAACCCTGGTGGGATCGCCGCCCTCCATCGATCCACTGACAGCGTCACGCAATAGTCCGGCACCGGACCCATGATTCAGCTTGAATCGGTCTATGAGCTTCACGCCGATTACCACAGACAGGCTTGTCATCCGACCGGTTACACCCGACGACGTGTGGCCGCTGCTCGCCCGGCGAAACGACCCCAAGGCGGGTTTGTACCAGAGCTGGGAGCTGCCGTTCCCACTCGATCGTGCTGAAGAGCTGCTGGCCGGGGCGGCCGCAATGGACGGGCCTGAAGACGGTGAATGGTGGATGGCTGCAGTCGACCTCAAAGAGACCGGCGCCGCGATCGGCGACGTGGCAGTCCACCTAACGTGGGGCGGTCGGTGTGCCGAGATTGGCTATACGCTCGCTTCCCAGCATTGGGGCAACGGTTATTCGACCGAGGCGGCTGCTGCGATGGTCGACTATTTGTTCGCTGATCAAAAGGTAACAAGGGTGTCTGGGATGGTGCACCCGGACAACACTGCGTCGGCCCGGGTCCTCGAACGGATCGGGATGTTATACGAGGGCCATACGCGCAACTCGTTCTGGGTTGGGGACGTCAACTCGGACGATTGGATTTACGGCATGACCCGCGACGACTGGATTGCATGGCGCGATCGATCCCGGGACGAACCCAGCGACGTGATTCTCGTGCCCGCCGACCAATCAAACGAGGCAGCCGTGTACAAGCTAAAGACCCACTGGACCCAGCGCGAGTTCGTGGCGCCGATGGAGTGGACGTTCACCGATGCGTTGTTCCCGGAGATCATCAACGGTGCACCGGTGGTGCCGTGGATGCGCGCGGTTCACGCTGACGGAGAACTGGTGGCGTTTGTGATGCTGGCGCTTGTCACCGAGGCTCACCCCGAACCGTACCTGTGGAGATTGTTGGTCGACCGTCTGCACCAGCGGAGGGGTATCGGCAAGCGAATTCTGGACCTCATTGTTGAAGAGTGCCGTGCGATGGGGGCCAGTTCGCTGGTTACGAGCTGGAACCCGGACCCCGGAACGCCGGAGAAGTTCTACCTCGCCTATGGGTTCAAACCGACCGGCGAGATCGTCGACGAAGAAGTGGAAGCCCGCCTGACCCTTTGAACGACTGTGCATCTATCTAGCTATAGAGCACATTGATGCACAGTCGTTCAAACGGGGGTGCTGCGCGACATGCGCCGGTTGTGTATGGTCCCCGTCATGGAATCTGAGACCGATGCGAGTTCGTCGCCGTTTCGGGTGCGCCCTGGCGCGATGATCCGCCAGCCTGGCCCGCTTATTGGGCGATCGGAAGCAAGGCTGGATTGACGGCCGAAGACGGCAAGATGATGAAAGAAGCCGCCCTCCCGCGTTAGCCCCCGCTTTGAACGATTGTGCTTAAACGGGCCCTATACAGCTATGGATGCACGCTCGTTGAGGTTCACCGTGTCGCACCTCGAACGACTGTGCCTAAACGGGTCCTAT
>CBDTUI010000014.1:0-42940 GCA_965363765.1 uncultured Acidimicrobiia bacterium | reverse complement strand
CCGCACCCACGAATCTCAGGGGCATCGAGGGCCGCTTGCCCGTTTCCGATACCTTTGAGGTGCGCATCGAAGAATGACACGAGTTGCGTTTCGATAAGTTCGCTACTCCGGAGCGGATCGAGCGGCCCTCCGATACCCACATAGCGCGCAACCGGAGACAATCTGGGCAGAAGCGTGAAGTCCCGATGGGACGTTCCGGTGATACACACCAACGGCGCAGCACGTGATGATGCCGCCCACAACGCCTCGAGCGGGACTTCGTTCGGCTCGGTGAGCCAAGCTTCCGACCGGATCGCTGCCATGGGAAGGTCAAGGCCCACCGCCAGAACTGATGCATCGACCGGCTCAACCCAGGGGTCCAGGCCGTATACGGCCGAGCATCGGTCGTCACCAGCGCAAAACTCGATGGCGGCACCGCCTCCCGTGGAATGTCCGAAGACGCCAATCCTGCTGAGGTCGAGTCGACCGGTCAGCTTGCCATCCCCTGCTGTGCCTGCGGCGAGGTCCGCAACCACGTCAACGGCCTGCTCAATATCGAGGCGATAAGTGTCGACGAGCGTCGCCGACGCTGCCTCGTATGCCTCATCGCCGACCGTTTCACGATCGGGCAGTGCGTCTGGGTCGAGTGGAGCAAACGTGGCGCCGTTGTCGATTGTCGTACCGAGCGCCCCGTAGGTGTGGTCGATAGCAACGACCACGTAGCCATTGCTGGCCAGCATCTCAGCCTGTGGAAAGGCCACCGTACGAAAGCCAGCCCAACCATGCGAGTAGACGATCACCGGGTAAGGGCGCTCCGACGGCGCCACCGGCGCATCGAGGAAGCTGTTCATAGTGGCTGGGCGTAGGTGATTAAGGGCGAAAGGCGGCAAGCCGAGGTAGCGAGCGGTCGCCGGCGCGAAGTCGTCGAAGTCGTCAACGAACGGTGCCCGCCCGTTTTCCGTCGCCACAGACGGGTACCAGATCTGGAGGGTGATCTGACGCGCTCCTCCCGGTTCGGGTCCATAAATCTCGACCCGATCGTCGCTGATCGAACGTACAACGATCGTCCCGGTGGGTGCCGATGGAGCGGCAACGTTAACCATGGGTAGGACGAGAGCCGGAAGACTCAACACCGCCAGCCCGAAAACCGCGCCGAGCGCTTTCCCCAGCTGACCCAGACGACCGAGTGGTGGTTCATGAGATTGGGGACTCGGCGACAGGATTTCCCAGCCAGTCGCGATAGCCACCACGACGACAAGCCCATAAACCGGATAGAGCTGCCACCGTATGTCTTCGGTGCGAACGTGCATTAACAGAGCACCCAGCGCTGCCAGGACTGGAATCCAACCAAACGGACGGCGCGGCTGCCCGGTCACCGACGGCCAGAGGACGAACGCCGCCAGCGCGACGACCATTGCTATTTCCCACACTCTCATCGGGCGAATCTACACCGATCTGAGATCGAAGCCATACGGCAGTTCGAGGCGATGGCGGGCAAGCAAGTCGCCGTCGGCTAGTAATTCCCGGGTGGTGGCGTCGGCCACCACCCGCCCTGCATCGAGGATCACCGACCGTTCACACAACTCGAGGGCATACGGCAAATCGTGGGTAACCATGATGATCGTCACGTCAAGACCAGTCAGGATTGTTGCCAGCTCACGTCGGGAGGCGGGATCGAGGTTCGATGATGGTTCATCAAGCACCAGAATCTCCGGCTTCGACGCCAATACGGTCGCAACGGCCACCCGTCGCCGTTCACCGAGCGACAGGTGGTGGGGGGCCCGATCGATAGCGTGGTCCATCCCGACTGCCGTCAGAGCGTCCAGCACACGCTGGTCGAGTTCGTCGCCGGACACGCCGAAGTTGGCCGGACCAAAAGCGACATCTTGTCGGACCGTTGGCATAAACAGCTGATCGTCCGGGTCTTGGAAGACCATGCCGACTCGCCGACGCACGTCCATCACCGTCTGGTCGGTGAGCGAAACCCCGCTGACTCTTACAGCTCCTTCGACCGGCATATGGATGCCATTCAGATGTAACACGAGGGTGGTTTTGCCTGCTCCATTAGGCCCGAAGATCGCTACCCGTTCACCCGCGGCGATCACAAGGTCGACTCCGTCGAGCGCCCGGTGACCCCCCGGATAGGAGAACCCGAGATCCCTAATCTCTATGGCGGCACTCATGAGGTCACGACCAACGCCACCACCGCCACCATCGAGGCCAACGACGGCAAGGCCAGCGCCCGAGCGATCTCAACGCCACCGGCAGGTGCCTGATCAGGAGTGGGCATAGTCCCCGTGAAACCACGAGCGACCATCGCGAGATATACCCGCTCTCCTCGCTCGTAGGATCGGATGAACAAGGCCCCGGCCGAGGTTGCGAGTGCTTTAATCTGCCAAAACATTTTCGGCTCATACCCACGGGCCGCCATCGCCACCCGCATCCGACCCATCTCGTCGCTGATGACTTCCAGGTAGCGGACCATGAAGCCGGCTATGGACACGATTGCTGTCGGCACACGCAATCGGTTCATGCCAGCGAGGATTTCGGGGATCTCCGTCGTTGCTGCCAGCAGGATCGACGCCACCACCCCGCAGGATCCTTTGGCCAAGATCGTCCACGCCGCCAATAGACCAGCCTCCGAAATGCGGACTCCTCCCACCATCGTGAAGGGAGCTTCGCCAACGAACGGCAACAAAACCGCGAACAGCAGAAAGGGAACTTCAATGAGCATGCGGCGGGCGATGAACACCACCGGGACTCCTGCGACTACGGCAACAAGGCCGAGACCAGCCGCGTACAAGCCGAAAGCCCATACAGCTCGGGCAGGAGTGGCCACTACCGCAACGACGAACATACCGAGTGCGGCAACCTTGAGATGACCGGGAAGGCGGTGAACGACTGAGTGCCCGTGAACATGCAGGGCGTGGGTATGCCCGCCGCTCATGTCATCGACCTGCGACGGACAAGTGTCAACGCTACCCATCCGATCAGAAACGCCGCGACAATGCCGATCGCACCAGCCGCAATCGTCCCGGCCGCTCCCGACAAGCCGGCAAAGCCATAGTTTGAAAGAGGCGAATTGGCCGTGACACTTGACTGGGCACTCCCACCGATACCCGTCTGTTCGGCGACCCACATGAGGCCGTCGGGGTTGGCGGACGCGAACGTCGTCAATCCGAGAAGGACCACGGCAGCGGCGCCGGCTAGAACCCAGAATCGCTTCATAGATACGCGTTGTGAGTGGTCGGTTGCGAGATCTCTAGCCCCGAAGACCAGGTCCGGCCGGGATTGCAGTACGGCACCGACCACGGCCACCGTGATGAAGCCTTCACCGATTCCGATCAGGACGTGCGAACCTGCCATGAGCGCCAGCACGTTGGTGAGGCTGACACCACCTACTCCCCCGATGCCGTATTCGATGACGAAGAACACTGCCGAAATCACGACTGACAGCATGGCTGCTGCGAACGAGGCTCCGAGAACAGATCGGCGCGACGGCGGCAACGGGGCTCGAATGACCCGGAACAACACCCATCCGCTGAGGGTTGTCACGACGCCCATGTTGATGAGGTTGAGTCCAAGTGCCGATACGCCTCCATCGGCGAACAGCAGCGCTTGGAGCACAATGACCACTGACATGACGACAATTCCAACCGACGGTCCCATCAGGATTGCTGCCAAAGCACCACCGAGGAGGTGGCCGCTCATCCCGGGGATGACCGGGAAGTTGATCATCTGCAGGACGAAAACAAAAGCCGCCACTAGTCCGGCGAGAGGTATCTGCCGGTCTTTTAGGCGAGCTGTCGACTGTCGAAGTGCTCCGGTCACACCCCCTGCGGCCGCGACACCGGCGCCGAGCGACGTGGCGCCGTTAATGAAACCGTCCGGAATGTGCATACGCCGCCTCTTGCAAGCTGGTTGCAATAACTATACGACGATGTTGGCACCAACGTTAATTGGTTATCCGGCGGTCGCGACCAGGGCGTCGAGCTGGGCTCTCAGCTCAGCTTCACCTGCTGCACCAGCCCAGGATGTCTTCACGATCCCATCGTGGGTGATGAGCACTGATACCGGCTGATAGGGCACGCCATAGGCCGAAAACACATCTTCTTCGACGTCAAGCCCCCAGAGCACATTGCCAGAGGTAAGCAGCTGTTCTGCTTTCGCCGTCGTGTCCTCAAGAGAACCCTTCCAGGCGACGGCCAGGAAGGTTACATCGTCGGCATAGTCAGCTGAAACTTCATCAATAACGGGTAACTCCCGTTGGCAGGTACTTCACCATTCGGCCCAAAACACCATGTATACCGGTTTTGAGCCCTCCGATAACGTGAACGTCGACCCGTCGGCAAGCACGAGCGAGAAGTCGGGAGCCGCTGGTCCCTCGACGCCCGACGGGTTCTGTACGGCCGCAGAATCAACGGATGGGGTTGGGGTGCTCTCGCCCGGGGCGGTGGTATCGCTCGTGGAAACCGACGCAGAGGCGCCCTGAACCGAGTTCGGAGCGGGAGTCCCTTCGGCACTTCCACAGGCGGTAACCACGAATACGAGTCCAATGAGCAATCCAACCAAGCGAGTCATGCGGCCAGTTTGGAACAAATCCGCAACAACCTCAACCTGAGTTCTCAGAAAGTTCACATTCCCGACAGTGTCCACCGAGGGCAAAGTGCGACGGGTCGACCGTGAACCCGTATGAATCGCGCAATTGGGCCAAGAAGGGTTCTAGGGCTGCGGTCGAGACATCGATGGTCGAACCACACTGGTCACAGGTGAGGTGATGGTGCTGATCCGAACCGCTCAAGTGAATTACCCCCGGACCGTGGCCCAAATGAACGTGGTGCAAGAGGCCGAGTTGTTCAAAAACCTCCACCGTGCGATACACCGTGGACGGATTGATCGATTGGTCCGCAATGACCTGGGCTCGGTCGTGGAGTCCGGTAGCAGTCAAGTGGTCGTCATGGGAAGCCGCAATCACTTCGCAAATAGCTCGCCGGGCTGCGGTGATCCTGAGTCCTTCCGCTTTCAGAACTGCAATCAAGTCCTCGGCGGAGACGTGCATTTAGCGATCCAGTTCCTGGCTTAGGGCAACCACTCGCTCCAGCACCCGACGAGCCGCTCCCGAATCTATCGACTCCTCAGCAATCGGAATCGCTTCGCCAATCGACGCCACTCGGCCCGTGGCAGCTATACCGGCCGCTGCATTGAGAACGGCGATATCGCGTTTTGGTCCCTTTTCTCCGGCGAGAACCGCGATGAGGATTGCAACGTTTTCGTCAACGTTTCCCCCGATCAGGTCTTCGGTGGTGGCTCGAGCAAGTCCGTGTTCGGCCGGATCAAACCGGGAACGCTCGATCGCTCCGTCGGCCAGTTCGTACACGATCGAAGGACCTGTGGTTGAGAGCTCATCCAATCCGTCGTCTCCGTGGAACACGAACGCCCGTTGAGCACCAAGGTTGGCGAGGACACCGATCATACGCTCGGCCATGGTCGGGTCAGCAACACCCAAAGCTAGATACTCGGCGGTTGCTGGATTAGTGAGAGGGCCGAGAAAGTTGAACACGGTAGGAATGCCAAGTTCCGAGCGAACCGGGCCGGCATGACGCATGGCCGGGTGATAGGTGCGGGCGTAGAAAAACCCGAATCCCTCCTCCTGGACGAGCTGAACCGTGTTAGCCGGGGACAGGTCAATGATCACTCCGAGTGCTTCGAGGACGTCAGCCGATCCGCACTTGGACGACGCCGACCGGTTGCCATGTTTCGCTACTGCGCATCCAGCCCCCGCAGCGATGAATGAGGCCGTAGTAGAGATGTTGAAGGTACCGAACCCATCACCGCCCGTTCCAACGATGTCGAGGACGGGTCGATCGACGGCAACCCGAATGGAGGCTTCCCGCATCGCCTCGACCAAACCAGTCAGTTCCTCCGTTGTTTCGCCCTTGATCCGAATAGCGACGATAAAGGCGGCAATCTGGGCTGGTGTCGCCCGCCCGGCCATGATTTCCGTCATGGCCCGATGCGTCTGCTCTCGAGTTAGATCCCCACCATCCGAGAGGGGTTTGAGTGTGCTCGACCACTGCATCTGACAGATCTCCGAGAATTGACTGTGGCGCGCATCGTAGTCAGCCGCCCGAGGCCGAGCGCGAGAATCCGTCGGGCCCGACTGCGGGCCCATGCGTCGATCAGGCCGCCTGGCGTCTCCGAACCCGAGACAGTTTCCGCCGGTACCGTTGCGTAGTTCCGCCCCAAACTCCCCATCGCTCATTGAAACGAAGGGCATAGTCAAGGCAGGCGTCAACGACACAGCAGTCCTCACATATGGCAAGTGGGGTCCGTTCGTCGCCGCCTGGTGGAGGAAAGAACAGCATCGGGTTGTGCCTGCGGCAGGCGGCATCACCCAACCACGGCTCATCGATTACCAAGGTTTCGACTGCGCAATCATGGCACTACCACCTCCTCGTCTTCTCGCTTGGAGTAGGACGAACCAGGAGGCCAAAAGGTTCCAGAAAAGGATTTCGGAGCGGGGCGCGACAGGTTGCCGAAACTCCGGCCGCGGCAGGTTCGGCGTTCCCCGGCCAGGCCACTACCATGGACCAGCAACATTCCGAACATTGCAGAAGGGAATTCGCCGCGGTGTCTGATACGACCCTGTACTTCTCATATACGGCGCTCATGTCGCCTTACCGTCTCAGGGACGTCGCACCTGGAGCCGAGTTTCAATTTATCGCTCACCTGCCGGAAACCCGGCTGATCTTCCCGTACGAGCTCGAAGTAGGAGCCGGAGCTTTGCCTTCGGTTCGCCCAGAGCCGGGTAACACCGTCTGGGGGGCCATGTTCGCGGTTACCGATGAGGACCTGGCGGCGATCAGCGCCGCCGAGGGTCAGGAATTGCGGGCCGTGACCTATGACTTCAAGGCCGTCGACCGCGAAGGCAAGCGGCACAGCGTTGTGACACATATCCATGCCGATCTGACTGATCGGGCCGCCCATCCATCCAAGAAGTACATGGGCCAGATAGTGTTGGGTGCCCGCCACTGGAAACTCCCGACCGGGTGGATCGCCGGTCTCGAAGAGCATATGGACGACCCGACCTGATCGCAGATCCGGCAAGCTGAAATTAGTGAGAGGGCCCGGCCATGCCGGGCCTCGCTAATTGAGACCGGGACTCGCACAACGACACCGGTTCTACGTCGTTGACGTCGAGGATGCTGGTTGGTCGTAGAGTTGAACGAGTCAGCTTCCAAACAAGGAAACCAAAAATGTTTAGAACGTTGCAGTGGCAAGCGCTGCTGCTCGGCTTCGGAGCCGCCGCCGTTGTCGCTTCGCTCGTCGCCACCATCGTGTGGGCGGCTGCTTCGGCCCTCGGACGCGAAAACATCGTGACCGGTGCGGTGGTTGTTGGGGTGCTGGCCGGCCTGATGGGAGCTGGCTACGTGGCCGGACGCCTCTCCATGAGAAAGATATTCCACGGGACCCTGACAGCCCTGGCATTCGGGTTCGGGGTCACGCTCGCCTCAATGGCTGGTGGCAGTCGAGCCTCAGTTTTCCTACAGGCGTGGTTCCTTGTCATCGCCGCCGGGCTTGGTGCGTTCGGTGCCTACGTGGCAAGTCGCGCCCGATAAGACCATTAATGGCGAGATCCCGCCCAGTGGACGGGATCTCACAAATTTGAGTTCGCCTATAAGCCGGATTCTGTCTCCTGCTTCTTTCGAGCGAAGCTCGATCAAAGCAGGCGGCGACCATCTATCTGGGATTGCCGTTACCGGACAACCTCGTGCGGCCTACCCGAGACTTTCACCTCCGAAGAGGATCGACGGGCCGTCATCATCTCTGCATGGCCTTGCTCCGGGCGGGGTTTACCAGCCGCACCGGTCACCCGATGCGCTGGTGGTCTCTTACACCACCGTTTCACCCTTACCGTGCCTTGCGGCTTTGGCGGTTTGCTTTCTGTTGCACTGTCCATCGGCTCACGCCGCCTGGGAGTTACCCAGCGCCCTTGCCCTGTGGAGTCCGGACTTTCCTCCAGGATTGCTCCCGGCGGTCGCCCGGCGAACTCACCAGTAACGATACCCCGGTTAGCCACCGATCAGATCGGTTTCGCCTTGATACGAAGACCAGGAGAACCAGAACGTGTCGAGGTGCGGGACTGGGACCAATTGTTGACCCTCTAGCTCACCTTCGATCGCCCGGCCCGTGATGGACCATTGCGAACCAGTCTCTACGTCGACAAATGTGGAACCTTCGGCAGCAAATGTCAGAGCGCGTCCGTCGATCGTAGGCTCAAAGACCCCAACCGAACCGACTTCGAACCCCTCGCTAATCGTCGAGCTATCCAGCGCCGACGCCTGACCCGCCTTCCAGAAGATGATCAGGTCTTTCTCGCCGATTGCGCCCACCGTCACGGAGGCTTCACCATTCATGAGACTGTCGAGAGTCCAGGCTCTGGCGGTATCTCCGACGGACACCCCCACCACCCGCCGAAGCAGTTCGGCTCGGGCGTCAGCATCACCTCTGAACAGAAACGGGGTCGACCCGACGCTGTCGTAGCCGCCGTACGGGTTCGATCCGTAGTCACGTCGGGCGCCCGTGCGCTCGCGGTCGAGGACCACGCCATCGGGGAACTGCGCTTTGAAGTCTGCCCACGACAACAATGGGGCCGAGATCGGCTCCAATTCGTAGCCGGTCAGCGCTCCGATCACGGCACGCCCGTCGTAATGGGTCCAGAGCGACTCGGTGGTCCGGTCATACATCACGAGCGCCGAGTTATACAAGGCCCCTGAAGTCCCGAACGTGACCGTTTCGTCGCCGATGACTCGCCGGTACGTCACGGCGGAGTTACAGAGCGGGCAGTACGTAATGGCAACTGGTTCACCCCCAACAACATCGTTGACGATCTCGTGCCAGATGAGTATCTGCACCGGGTAGGCCCTGGCATCTCCATCAATGTCCAGGTACACGACCGGCTCGGCGTCTTCGAGGTAGCTATCGGCAGTCGCAATATCAACGAACTGGGGATCGTCAATGGACGGTATCCCGTCTGGCGGAAGCACTACCCCAACTTCGGCTTCGTCGATGAGGGGCGTGGGCGAACCGCTCCAGCCGTCTCTTCCGAGCGTGGCAATAGCTGACTCTCCCCCTTCGAGGGCTGACGCCACGGCCGAGGCATCGATAGTCGTAGTCGCCGAAGCGGGCTGGGGGACGGTCGGGGTGACGTCTGGTGACGACGCTGCCGGTGTTCCATCGCCGCAGGCACCCAGGACCAAACCCAAACCCAGCAAGATCAGCACCTTCCATTTCCCACGAATTCGTCGTTGTATCGTCACGCTCTTTTCAACCACCGGCCGAACCTGACTAATCCGAATTATCGGGAAGGCGACATTTAACCCCTCGCACGTGCATGAGGAGCGACATGTTAATGGGAATGAATCGTGAGCCACCTAGGGTTCGCTCGGATGTGACCTCCGAACAGCGACGTGCCCTAGCCGTAATCGCCATCAGCCAGTTGTTAGTCCTCACCGTCTGGTTCTCAGCGTCAGCGGTCACGCCACAATTACGATCGCTGTGGTCGCTGACGACTTCCGAAGTGGCCTGGCTGACTCTGGCCGTCCAGCTGGGGTTCGTGGTCGGAGCGTTCTCTATGGCGATCCTCAATACGAGCGACGTTCTTCCCACCCGAACTCTTTTTGCGGCCGCCGGATCAGTGGCAGTGATCGCCAATGCCGCTCTCGTAGTCGTGGCTACGCCCGGGCCTGCGATAGCTCTTCGATTTCTCACCGGAGTGGCGCTGGCGGGGGTGTATCCGTCCGGGCTAAAAGCCATGGCAGGGTGGTTCCAGCAAGGTAGAGGCAAAGCGCTCGGAATGCTGGTCGGTGCGCTCACCGTCGGAAGCGCCACCCCCCACCTCATTCGCGGGCTGGGCTTGGAGTGGCGAGGCGTGGTCTTGGCCGCATCGGCGCTGGCGGCGCTCGGAACAATCGCCATGCGCTGGCTCGTTACTGACGGTCCGTTCGAAGCTCCGGTCGCCCGCTTCTCGTGGAGCCACATCGGAACCGTTGTCCGCAACCAGGGATATCGACTGTCGACCGTCGGCTACCTCGGGCACATGTGGGAGCTGTATGCGTTGTGGACCTGGGTGGCCGTCTTTATCGCTGCCTCCGCCGACGCTTCCGGACAGTCGTACGGATCGGTTCCCGTCCTGGCGTTCGCCGTGATTGCCATAGGCGGCCCCGCCGCCTGGTGGACAGGCAGGCTGTCAGACCGATATGGTCGAACAAAAGTGGCGGGAACGGCACTTGCCATTTCGGGTAGCTGTGCGCTGGCGTCACCCTTCATCTTCGGGACATCACCGCTAATCGCGGTACCGGTTTTGCTGGTTTGGGGAGCCAGCGTTGTTGCCGACTCGGCCCAATTCTCGACCATGGTGACAGAAACCACTCCCGACGAGATACGGGGCACCTCGCTTACCCTGCAAACCGCCCTCGGTTTCACCCTCACGATGGTGACGATCCGGTTAATCCCAGAACTGGCCGACGCCTGGAGTTGGCAATGGGCGTTCCCAATCCTGGCGATCGGGCCGGCGATCGGGGTGATGGCGATGGTCCGCCTCAAACGGTCTCCGGCGAGTAGGGCGCTGGCCGGTGGCATCGGCTGAAACTAATCGCCGTCGAGAATCTCAATCAACTTGACCGCCCGCTCATCAAAGAGTCGCCCACCTGCCCACAAGCCAAACAGCAACACTCCACCACCGTAAACGAGCGCCAGGGCGGACGCCACGGTCACTCCGGTGGCGCCGCCTATCGCCCATCCAGCGAATAGCCCGACCGCCAGCGGCAACAGGACGAGTCCGGTTGCAAAGAACCCACCGAGCCCAAACAACATGACGCGGAACTGTCCGGCCGTTTTAGTGGCGAACAGGTTCTCCTCAGGAAGCCGATACGCAGCATAAATTGCAACGATCGCACCTACCCCGATGAACAAGGCTGACGTGGCAATGCCCGTTACAAACCCGGCAAGCAGATATGAAGCGCTCCGACCTGACCAGGCGAGAAGTACAGACACGACCAGTAGAATCGGTGCTGCAGTCATCAGATAAGCGGCGACCTTGCCGGCCAGCACCTTCTGTCCAGAGGCACCGGATAGGACGTATACCCAGAAGCTCCCTCCGTCGAGTCCAAACGTGTTAAACATGAGCGGGGCAACCAGTGCAAATGAGATCGCGGATACCGTCATTGGCGCCCATGGGCCGAGCTGGCCAGTCACTGCCGAGTACGCCAAACCGACGATGATCAGAACACTGGCAAACAACTGACCCTTGACCCGCAGGTCTCGCCGGAGGTACTTGAGTTCTTTGGCTGCCACTGCTCCAATCGGCCCTTTGAGGAAACGGTTCGATCCGAATCCCAGCTCGGTTGAATTCAGCTTTTGGGCGGCGGCGGCATCACCGGTATGCATACTCAAGCGGCCTAGCGCCCAACCAAATCCGGCCACGAAGCCCACCCCAAGCACCAACGCGGCAGCCAGAACTGCAGTAGCGAGAAGCCACGAGCCTGATTTGAGGTTGGCGGCGACCGCTCCGAGGGCACCGAATGGATTTAACCGGACCAGCCGGGCCATCCAGCCGAAATCCGGGTTGGCGCTGTCGACGAAGGTCACCGGTACCAGACCGGGAACAACAAGCAACATCAACGCCACGAGCGAGACAAGCTCGCGGCCTCGCCGCCACCGCAACATGTCACTCACGAGCGTCGTCAAAAACCTCGCCTCAAGGAGACACAGCGCCCATACCAAGCCGGCTGCGAACCAGGCTCCCACCGCCGCAACCCCGAGTCCGTAGACCGTGGTCTGGCCGGCGGCGACCCCGGCGACAACGAGCAGCGTAAAAACTGACCCCGGACTGATCATTCCCGCCACCGCGAGACCGCTCGCCATCTGTAGCCGGTTGAGCGGCAGGCTCTCAAACGCTCGCGGTTCGAGGGTTTGATCGATCGAGGCCATAACGATTGGCCCGATGATCCACATAAGCGCCAAACCGGAATACACGATCCCAACGACCAGCGGGTCCCCGTCGACTCGCGACACGACCAGCTTCGCCAACCAGGCGGCTCCAGCGCTGAACGAAGCGATAGCCACGACGGCTAGCACAGCCAGCACCGGCCACTTGCCAGATCGACCCACGTTGTAGAGGGTCCTCAGTTTCAGTCGGGCAAAGACCCCAACCATGACAACTCTCCATCCGCCAGAATTGCTCCACCGACCATTTCGACAAAAACGTCTTGCAACCTTCGACCACCGGTGATCGATGCCAACGACCCGGCTGCCAGGACCGCACCGTCATTCACGATCACGAGGTTCTCGCACAGCCGTTCAACGACGTCCATGGCGTGGTCAGAGAACACGACTGTCCCACCGCCGGCTGCGTAGCGGGTGAGTATGGCTTCGACCACCTGACGCGACACCGGATCGACGCCGGCAAATGGCTCGTCAAGGAAAACCACCAATGGGCGGTGCAGGAGCGCAGCCGCTATCGCCAGCTTCTTTGTCATGCCGAGGCTGTAGTCGGCCACAAGCGTGGAGGCGTCGGCGGCCAAACCCAACACCGTGAGCAGCTCGTCGGCTCGACTGCGCACCTGGGCGCCATCCAAGCCACGCAATTGTCCGGTGAACTGGAGGAGCTCGGTGCCAGTGAGCTTGGGAAACAGGCGCGGTTGATCGGGAACCAACCCGATCACCGCTTTGGCACTTGCCGGGTCAGACCACACGTCGTGGCCAGCGACTGAAACGCTTCCACCGTCGGGACGGAGCAGTCCAGTGGTCATCCGTAGCAACGTGGTCTTGCCGGCTCCGTTGGGGCCGGTGATCCCAAAAAACCCGGCCTGCGGAATCTGCAGCGAGACGCGGTCGACCGCCACCTTTTCCCCGAATCTTTTGGTGAGCTCGTTGTAGGAAACCGCTACCTGCATGCCGGAAACACTAGGTCACCTCGGTGACATACACCGGGCTATCCAGTACGCAGTGGCGACAGCGCCAGTCGCTCGGATACCGCCACGTAGCTGTCTTCAAAGAGTCGAGCCGCGTCCTCACCTGTGATATTGAAATCCAGTCCGCTGAGCCGGGAAGGGACGTCGATCACATCAACTACTTTGGACTGGAGGGCTGGCAGTCCCTCACGCGCTCCGACCCCCGACCACATCACCGCCGCCGCCAAAGAGAGCGGCCCGCGAATCTGCCGGTGCGGGTGGGATTCGGCAGGGAGAAACCGGAACCCGACTGCAGGAATCGACGCCGCAGGATCAACGATCCGATCAGGGAAGTTTGCGGCGAGCGCCCCGTCGACAACGTAGAAGTCATCTTCGGTGCGCTCGTTGCGCACCTTTACTGGTTGAAAGGCGAACGGAATAGACGCAGACATGCGGACCGCTCTCGCAATCGGGAAGGCGTCCGGGTCGATGCCGAGCACCTCTAACGCATCGGGAAAGACCAGACCGCGGGTATGGGTCAGATCGGTGGCGACCACTCGAAGCCGCACCGGTAAGTCCCCAAACGACCTGACCCCCTTGGCAGCGAGAAGGTCAGTCCACGTCCGTTCGAGGCTATCTCCCCGGTAGAGGCCGAGCTGGAAGAACACCGCAAGCTGCTTACCAACGAAGGGGACCCGGGCCAGCCAACTGGCGTCGAGCAGCCCGGGCCAATCAAGGGTGCACACCGTCTGACGCAATTCGCAAGACGTATACCCGGAGGCCACAAGCGCTCCCACCAACGCTCCTGCAGACGTTCCAACGATCCTTTCGAACCGGTAGCCACTATCCATAGTGGCGGCCGCCGCGCCTGCCAGCGCCACGCCCTTAATCCCTCCACCTTCGAATACTCCGATGATCGGCTGATTACTCATACCGTTTACAACTCCAGTAGGCGCACTTCGCTTCCCGCTCGACAGCTACCGTAGAGGAATGTGCGGTCGATTTGTTCAAGCAATGGAACTCGATGATTACGTGGACTTCTTTGGCGCAGCGTTAGTCCGGACCGAGTCGCTGAAACAGTCATACAACGTCGCCCCGACCGATCAGGTTTACGGTCTCGTGCAAACCGAAGGGGCGCGGGCTCTCGGATCTTTCAGGTGGGGCCTCATCCCCCACTACGCCAAGGATCGCAAGACGATCCACATCAACGCCCGGGCCGAAACTGTCGACACCAAACCGGCCTTTCGCGACTCGTTCACCCGTCGCCGGTGTCTCATTCCCGCCGATGGCTTCTACGAATGGGTGCGCCGACCCGATCAGACCAAACAACCGTATTTCATCACCAAAGAAACTGGCCCGATGGCGTTCGCCGGTCTGTGGACCCGCTGGCGGGATCCGAGTACTGAAGAGCGGGTGGTGACTTGTACCGTCATCACGACCAAGGCGGACACCCTCATCGAGGACATCCACGACCGAATGCCAGTGAGCCTCGGGAGCGATCTGTGGGACGACTGGCTCGACACCGAAGAAAACGATCCCGACACTCTTCTGCAGATCCTTGAAGCAAGCCAGGTTGACGGCCTGCAATTCCGTCAGGTCCCCCCACTGGTTAACTCGGTACGAAACAACGGACCGGAGCTATTGGACTCTTATTGACCGAAGGAGACGCCGAGCGTCTCGGCTGATCTAACCCATCGATGGTCGAGTGGCACGGTCTGGCGTTTACCTGCGACCTCTTCGAGCGGAACCGTAACGGTGTTGCCTCCCCGGTCCGCCACCATGACGCCTCGTTCTCCGCTCGCTATAAAGTCAACCGCGGCGGTGCCGAGGCGAGTGGCGAGCAGCCGATCGACCGCAGACGGGATGCCACCTCGTTGGACGTGGCCGAGGATCGTCACTCGCGCTTCGAGTCCGGTGAGTTCCTCGAGTTGGCCCGCCAATCGCTGCGTATTCCCTTCGAGTGACGCGTCGAGCAGCGCGAGGGCCTCTTTCGCTTGCTTCTTCTCGTCTCCGTCCGACGCCGCAATTGTCTCGCGGAGTTGCTGCATTTGGCGATGGGTTTCAACCGGCCGCGCCCCTTCCGAAACCGCTACGATCGAGAAACTGCTTCCGGCCCCGCGCCGCACGCTGATGGCGTCGGCGATGACGTTGACGTCGTAGGGGATTTCGGGGATGAGGATGACGTCGGCGCCACCGGCCAGCCCTGCGCCGAGCGCCAGCCAACCGGCGTTGTGACCCATCACTTCCACCAGCATGATGCGGTGATGAGAATGGGCTGTCGAGTGCACCCGATCGATCGCCTCGGTAGCGATCGATAGCGCCGTGTCGAACCCGAACGTGGCGTCAGTTCCCCACACATCGTTGTCGATCGTTTTCGGAAGCGTCACCACCGGAAAGCCCTGCTTGTGGAGCCGGAGGGCATTCTTCTGCGTTCCGCCTCCCCCGAGGCACACGAGAACATCAAGCTGACGCTGCTCACAATTCTCGATCATGAGCGCGGTCATATCCATCTCGACCCCACCTACGTCCATCTTGTGTGGTTTGTCCCGGCTCGTACCAAGAATGGTCCCACCAACCGTAAGAATGCCTGATAGCTGCGCCGAATCCAGCCGCACGGTCCGGTTCTGCATGAGCCCGCGGAACCCGTCGAGAAAGCCGATGACCTGCATATCGTACGAACGCATGGCCGACTTACCAATCGCACGGATAGCTGCATTAAGACCAGGCGAGTCGCCGCCGGCGGTAAGGATTCCAATATTCATTGTCCCAACTTACCAGCGGTAACATCTCCCCATGTCCCGTATCGTCGGGAGCGTAACGGTCAGCCTTCTTATCTTTGGCGCGGCGTGCTCCCAACCCACTTCGACTGCATATCCAGACGCTGCGACCGTGCAACCGGCCGCCGCACGGGTGTTGGCACTGGCATGCGGGTTCGTCTCCGAAGGCGTTGGGGTATTCGTCGGCCCAGATCTTGTCGCCACCAACGCTCATGTCGTGGCAGGCGGAGAGCAGATCCAAGTTCGTACGAGTGCCAGCACCGTGGACGCCTCCCTGGTCGGTTTCGACCCAGACCTCGACCTGGCGCTCCTCAAAACCCGCGTTGCTCCTCCTGGAGTCTTTGTGCCGGACATCTCACCTGAGGATCCGGTGAAAGGCGATATCGGCCTGGTGGCTGTCTTTTCGGATGAAGGCACGTTCGTGACCATCCCCTACGAGGTGACCCGGGCGATTGTCGCGTCTGGAACTGATATTTACGGACAGGGCAAACACTTTCGGCGGGCACTCGATTTGGAAACCACCATCCGGCCAGGCGACTCTGGCGCTGCGCTTTTTGACGAAACGGCCAAAGTGGTCGGGATCGCCTTTGCGTCTTCTCGCAACATCAACGGCGTGACGTACGCGATCGCCGCCTCAGAACTGAGGGATTTCCTCGACACCTCTGATCCGACGACACCCGTCGATTCGGGTGCTTGCTACGAAAACTGATCCGGCCGGGCAGGTAAGGTCGCCTCAATGACCGAGCACCAAATTCTCGTGACCCGCCGGCCGCCCGGGAATGCTGTGGCGATTCTCGAATCGGAGGCGCCTACCTGGATTTGGGATCATGACCGGCCCATGGAGCGCCCGGCCCTCCTTGAAGAGATCGGTTCAGCTGCCGGCCTCTATTGCATGCTCACGGATCAAATCGACCAGGAATTACTCGATGTAGGTGCCCTGCTCACCGTGGTGTCGCAAATGGCCGTCGGTGTGGACAACATCAATCTCGAAGCGTGCCGCCAACGCGGCGTCAGAGTGGGCCATACCCCCGACGTTCTCACCGAAACAACGGCCGATGTCGCTTTTGGACTCATGTTGGCAGCCGCTCGGCGCTTCAAGGAGGGCACTCGCGACGTTTCCAATGGAGCCTGGGGTGACTGGGATCCGAACTACCTGGTCGGCCAGGATGTCCATGATTCCACTCTGGGCATTATCGGGTTTGGTCGGATCGGGCAGGCAGTGGCTCGGAGGGCGGCCGGGTTCGGAATGGAGGTTCTCTACACACAACGACATCAGAACGAAGCATCACCCGCCACGTTCACTACGCTCGATGACCTGCTCGACAAAAGCGACCATGTGATCGTCGCAGCTCCACTCACAGCCCAAACCCACCATCTCATCAGCGGTAATGAGCTATCCCGAATGAAGCCAACTGCCACGCTCGTCAACATTGCCCGCGGCCAGCTGGTCGACCCCGATGCGCTCTACCAAGCGTTGGCCGGAGGCGACATCTGGGCGGCGGGTCTCGACGTGACTGACCCGGAACCGATTAGCCCCGACCATGCACTCGTCGCAGCCCCCAACTGTTACATCATCCCTCACCTCGGTTCTGCGACGGTAAGGACCAGGATCAAAATGGCCGAAATGGCCGCCAGGAACCTTGTCGCCGGATTGCGGGGCGAACCCCTCGAAGCAGAAATCGATACGGCTACCAGCTCGGCAAGCGATTTGGTGACCGATGCGTAGATTCGAACTATGACCAAGCTCCATCGACGCACCATGATCGGGGCCGCTAGTGGAATGCTGATCGCTCTTGCCGCAGCTGCCCCAACGGTCTGGTCTCCTCTCGGGTACCTGGCTGGCCCCGGGTGTCTCGGGGTTGGATACTTCTACTGGCATCTGTCCAGGATTGTGCGGGGGGCCGGCCTCAAGATCCTGCGGGGGGCCTGGGTCTTACTGGGAGTCTTGTTGGTTGCCAGTCAGTTGGGAGTCGCTGGCCTAGCCCTGGCCCTCGGAGCGGCCGCTATCGCGGTGGGAGTCGGCAACCTGGCTGTCTCGCTCCAGCCATCCGTTTACCCCCTGCCGGTGTGGATTGGCAGCCTGATAAGCCTGGTGGTGCCGCTGCTGGCGGTGACCGTCTCGCTCTTCTACGTCGTAGGTGCACCGACGGTTGCCGACGTTGCCAGCAATAGTGGAATCGGTTTTACCGTTGCCATCACCGGCTTGTTCGCCGCCCACGGAATCGGAAGCGCCATTGCCGCGTTCGGTACCGACCGGGTAGTACCTGCCGAACCAACTCATAGATCTGTCTAGTGTCTCGTCTATGGCTCGACTCCTCCTAATCCGGCATGCTCCAACCCCCGAAACCGGTAAAAAGCTCACCGGCAGGCTGCCCGGCGTATCACTCGGCACAGCAGGGGAAGTGATCGCCCAACGCACGGCCGACCGCTTGGCCGGTACGAAGATGAAGGCCGTGTACACCTCTCCGATCACGAGAACTGCCGAGACGGCGGCGATTGTGGGGCGGACGCACCGGCTCGACCCGGTCGAAGTCGTGGGCGTCCAGGAAGTCGATTTCGGCAGCTGGCAGGGTCGCAACCTGTCTGACCTTCGCAAACTGAAGTTGTGGAGTCAGGTCATCAACACGCCATCGCAGGCTCGGTTCCCAGGTGGCGAAAGCTTTCCTGAGATGCAAACCCGGGCGGTCACCGCCTGTAACGAAATCGCCGCCCGACACAAGAAACAGACGGTGGCAATTGTGTCTCACTCTGATGTCATCAAGGCAATCCTGGCCCACTATCTCGGCCAACCCCTTGACACGTTCCAACGCATCGTCGTATCCCCCGCCTCGGTGTCAGTCGTCCACGTACCGACGCTCGGGTCTCCCATGGTTGAAGCCGTCAATTCGTATGGGAGTTTCAATGACTGAGCACCTCGGACCAGCGGAGAGGTTCGCGGTCGGTGCGATCGGCGAACCGGGCGACCGCACTTTTTACATCCACATTGTCGCCAACACGGTTTCGTACTGGTTCATTGCCGAAAAGGGCCAGGTCGCCGCGCTGGCGGATTATGCGCTCACGGCCCTGGCCGAAGCGAACATCCTGCCGGATCCCGACGGGATGAACCTCATTTTGTCACGACTGACATTGACCGAACCCGTCGACGAGGCGACATTCAGGGTTGGATCGATGAGCATGGCAATTCAACCTGAGTCCGATCTCATGACTCTCGAACTTGTATCTGTCGATGGCGAAGAAGGATTCGATTTTGTGATTGCTCCAGAGCAGTTGCAAGCGGTAGCCATCAAAGGGTTCGAGGTCGTGGGTCAGGGGCGACCAATCTGTCCACGCTGCCAGTTACCAATGGGTCCGGCTGACCACCAGTGCCCGGCCTCGAACGGGCATCCTTCCGGGTGACCCCCGCCGAACCCACCATCGTCAAAGTGGTCGGGCGGATGCCATACGCCTCGAACGCCACTCTTCTCGTTGACCTCAACGACGGCCGACAGGGCATCTACAAGCCGGTTGACGGAGAGCAGCCTCTCTGGGATTTCCCGTACGGGACGTTGGCTGCCCGGGAGGTGCTGACTTTCGAAGTTGCCGAGGCAATGGGCCTCTCGATCGTCCCGCCCACGTTCCTCATCGATGGGCCGTTCGGAGTCGGGTCGGTACAACTATTCATCAATGAGGACTTTGAATTCGATCCTCGGCCACTGTTGGAAGGTCCGTCAGATCGACTGTGGCCCTTCGCCATCCTCGACGTGGTGATCAACAATGCCGACCGCAAACTCGGGCACATCATTGTTGAGGAAAAAACCAACGGGCTCTGGGCGATCGATAACGGTCTCTCGTTCCACGACGAAGAGAAACTCAGAACGATTCTGTGGGGATTCGCCGGGCGGCCGATTCCCGGGCCACTTGTTGAAGCCCTCACGTCACTCGAGCAGTCCCTCGCCTCGAATCTGCACCGTCGGGTCACTGAACTCCTCAGCGAATCCGAAGCCGATGCACTAGCTGAGCGGACCGCCCGTTTGCTGGCCGGCGGCTCCCATCCTGATCCCCCGCTGGATCGCCCGGCTGTTCCCTGGCCGATGTGGTGACCTACCGGGCCAGGAGTCTGCTGAATAATGCCGTTGTGCAGATTGGCGGCTAGACGCGCCACTCGCAAGGCCGAAGTTTCGCCACTCCTTGAACCGGCATGGCGGGGCTGAGAACACTGCGAGTGGTGATGGCTGGTCGTCAGGATGCGTGACATGTATTTGTTCAGCGGGCTCCCAGGTAGTCCCGGACGATCATGTCGCCTAGCTCGTCAGAGCGCGCCGCAAAGACGCGACCTTTCACGATCTTGGCGAGCCGATCGATAAAGGCGACCAGCGCCGGCTCCTGTTCGAGCATAAAAATGTTCATGGTTACACCTGACTTTGCAAGACGCATGGCTTCCTTGAACGTCAAGTCAATGGTGCGGCGAGCAGGTGGCCACTGAAAAAACACTTCGTCACCTTCCAGGTGAGCGGTCGGCTCACCGTCGGTCACCAATAACACCTGTTTTGTCGCGTCTCGATGGCGCGACAGTATCCGACCGGCAAGGTTGAACGCATGCTCCATGTTCGTTCCGTACACCGGTTCCCAGTCGACTTGGCCGAGGTCGGCTGGGGACATGACCCGGGCGTAGTCTGAGAACGCCACGATCTCGAGGTGGTCCTCCGGGTAGGCAGTCGTGATGAGTGAATGCAGCGCCAGCGCCATGCGTTTGGCACCCAGCCAATGACCACGCAGCGGCATCGATCGGCTCATGTCGAGCAGCAGCACCGTCGCGGTCGACGTCTTGACTTCGTGCTCGGCAATCTCGAAGTCCTCGGGAGCGAGTGAGATCCGACCTTTGGTCGGTCCGGTTCGGACAACCGCGTTGCTCAGGGTCTTCTGGAGGTCAAGCCGGAAAGCATCTCCGTACTGCCAGGGACGAGAGCTACCGGTTGGTTCGCCCATCCCCCCGGGGGCGTCGACATCATGAGACCCGGGTCTATCAGTGGTAATCCGCTCGAATACCGTGGCAAGGGCTCGCTCCCCTAGCTTGCGGACCCCGCGCGGAGTCAGCTCCAGACGCCCCGAGCTCCTGACCAGTACCCCGGCCTTCTCAAGGGCCTTTTCGATCTTTTTGAGGCGCTCAAGGTCGCGTCGGGCATCGTTATCGAGCGTCCTGGCCAACTCATCAGGGTCAACATCGGAAAGCGAAGCACCCGGATAATTCTGTCCAAGGGCTCGCTCAAGGTTCTCCATCGCAGACAAATCTTCGATGGCGTTCAGGGCTGCTCCGAGCCCATCCGGGCCCTGACCTTGACCCTCGCCATCCACCGGCCCATTCCAATCAAGGTCAGGGGCGAGAGACCGAAGCGATCGTCCTAGCTGATCCATCTGAAACGCCAGATCCAGATCGTCCATGGCGGCATCCATGAGCGCGGAGAGTTCAGAACGTTGCTCGTCGGAAAGGTTGGCCATGAAGCGAGAGAAGGCGGCGGCACGTTGCGCCAATGCTTGCAACAGCTCATCGAGATTCTGGGGATTCTCCGGGAAGAACTGACCGTGCTTCTCCATGAAAGCGGCGAATTCCTCATCCGATGGACCCGTACCGGCCTGGCGCTGGTCAAGCAAGCCGTTGAGATCAGCGAGCATATCCTTGAGCGCCGCCATCGTTTCGGGGTCGGGATCGGCCATCGAGTCTGATATCTGCCGGAAGAGCCGGTCCATAACGTCCTGGCGGAGATCGTCGAGGAGCGCTTCGAACGCCTCCTGCGCCTCTGTCGACGCAAAGTCGTAGTTCTTAAGCTCCGAAACCGTTTCAGCAAGGGACTCGGGTAAGGCGTCAAGGGCAACTTCACGAAACCGAGCGTCGTCGGTGTCAATTGCCGAGAGCTCCATCCTTTCGGTGTTGACGATCTCCTCGATTCGTTCACGAATCTTCGCAATCGGGCCGTCGGTTCCGACTCGCTCGGCAGCCGCCTTGCGCATCTGCTCGATCCGTTCTCGTAGCTGATCGAGACCCGAAAACCGCCCTGGCATCCCCCGGCGGAGTAGCCGCTCAAGCGACTGGTCAGCCGACCATCCGTCCAGCAAATCTTCAGAAATTTGCTCGACCAGCTCGTCGACCGGCAGTTCGGCCGAGAGCGGATCTTGCGAACCGTCCCAGGCCGAATATCGATACGGCAGCATCAGCCGAGGCCATACAGGGAACTGCCCGCTTCGCCGTCTTTGTTGAGCCGGCGAGTCAGATGGAGCCCCTCAAGGGCAAAGTCGAGAACGCTCGCAAGATGGTCTGGCGACTCCTCGACCACGCCGATCCTTTTCGCAAACTCGGTAAGGACGTCGAGATTGCCAGTCGCGGCGAGCATGGCTTCAGACGTAACGAGGTCGCCTGATTCGATGATCGTTCCCGATCCGAATACGTCGAGCAGCTCTGAGAAGTCGACCCCGTAGGAGTGATCACGGAAGACCTCCACGATGGCCTGAGCCAGGAGGCGCCGAAGGACATCCATTTCGCGTCCTTCTTCGAATACCTCGAACTCGATCCGGCCCAACGAGGCCAGGAGCACTGAAGGCAGGTCGGCGATACGAGCCACCGCCGTGCCTTCTCCCACCCGCAGAGCCCGGCGGACAGTCGATGCGACGAGCGTTTCAAGGTTGGCGATGGAAAAGCGAACCGACACGCCCGACCGCTGATTGATGTGCGACGATCCGCGCACTGCATGGGTCAGTTCTCCCAGGATCTCTTTCAGAAACTCGGGGACCGCCACATCCACGCCCGGCGGCGGTGGGTTCGCTTCCTGCTCCATGATGGCGATTTCGTCTTCAACATTGAGTGGATAGTGGGTGCGGACCTCCGAACCAAAGCGGTCCTTGAGGGGCGTGATGATCCTGCCCCGGTTCGTGTAATCCTCCGGGTTCGCCGAAGCGATCAGCAGTATGTCGAGCGGCAAATTCACCCGGTAACCACGTATCTGGATGTCACGCTCTTCAAGAACATTCAACAGCGAAACTTGGATTCGGGTCGGCAGGTCAGGCAGTTCATTGATCGAAAAGATCCCGCGATGTGATCTCGGTACCAGCCCATAGTGGATGGTCAACTGATCGGACAAGTAACGTCCCTCGGCGACCTTGATCGGATCGACGTCACCAATGAGGTCACCAACGGCGGTATCTGGCGTGGCCAGCTTCTCTCCGTAACGCCCGTCAGGCGCTACCCACCGAACCGGCGTGAGGTCGCCTTCTTCAGCTAGCCGGGCCACACACTGAGCGCACACAGGGTGCAATGGCGAGTCGTTGATCTCGCAGCCTTCGATGGTCGGTGAATGCGGGTCGAGCAGGTCTACCAAGCGGCGGATGAGCCGGGTCTTGGCCTGGCCTCGCTCGCCGAGCAGGATGATGTCGTGCCCGGCCAGGATGGCCCGTTCCAAGGCCGGAATAACTGTGTGATCAAATCCAACGATTCCGGGAAACAAATCGGCCCCGGCTCGCATCCGGGTCATCAGGTTATCGCGAAGTTCGGCCTTGACGGTGCGATCAACCCATGACGATTCCCGCAGCGCGCCGACCGTGTTGATTGCTCGATAGTCCGCTCGGTCGTCCATATCTGCACCCTATCCGAGTCCCGCATCTAATCGTCCGGGCTTTTCCTGAATTTGCGGCGCTGGTCGGCCGACTACGCTCACGCCATGACGTCTTTTGCCTACTTTTGTGGCCACGAGCAGTGGCATCCCGAAGAACTTGTCGAACACGCCCAACTTGCTGAGAAAGCCGGGTTCGACATGCTTGTCGTATCTGAGCACTTTCATCCGTGGGTCGACGACCAGTCGGCCGCCGGTTTCGCCTTCTCGACGATCGGGGCCATGGCCCAAGCAACCGAACGGGTGAGTTTCGCCACCGGTGTAACGACTCCCCTCTTTCGCTACCACCCGGCTGTCGTGGCTCAGGCCGCTGCCACGCTCGATCGGCTGTCAGGTGGACGGTTCAATCTGGGAGTAGGCACAGGCGAGAATATCAACGAAGGACCCCTCGGATACGAATTCCCCAACTATGCGGGTCGGGCCGCCCGAATGCGTGAAGCACTCGCCATCATGCGCAGGCTCCTCGACGGCGAAAAGCTCACATTCAACGGCGAGCACTATGTCACCGATCGCGCCAAGCTGTACTCGCCTCCGTTCGGTCCGGTTCCTATCTGGCTGGCTGCTGGTGGGCCAAAATCGGCTGCGTTGGCTGGCGAAATGGCCGAAGGGATTGTCACGTCCGTTAAGGTTCCCGCCGAAACGATTGAGAAGGTCATCGAACCGGCCAGGCAAGCCGCCGAAGCAGCTGGCCGAAAAGCCCCGAAGGTGCTGGCGACCCGCTGGGCGATCAAGGCCGAAAACCACGACGAAGCGTGGGAAGCGCTGTATTCATGGCGCGGTCTGCGGGCACCTGGGCGCCTCGAAGCGGTCGATCCGATGGATCTGCGAACCCGAGCCGACCAACTCCCCCGTGGCGAGGTGCTTGACCGCTATTCGCTCGTGTCAACGGCCGACGACATCGTCGAAACGTACCGGCCGCTGGTTACCGACCTGAAGGCCGACGTGGTGACGTTTCAGATGGCTTCGCTCGATCAACCGGCGCTCATAGAGATGCTCGGGAGAGATGTGCTTCCCCGACTGCGTGAGCTAGCGAACTAACCAAACCCGGCTCCGCTACGGCGCACCGATCTCGATAAGCAGGTTGGCTACCTCGCTCGAGATCGTGATTCCCGCCTCGCTCTCGTCGGTTTGAAGGTCGCTGAGTAGACGCCAGCTGTCCGCGTCCCGTCTGAGCAATTCGCTCACCGGGGCAACATCGGCTGGAGGAATGGCCCGCAACCAATTGCGGATCGGAGCGACGAACGCTCCCCCAAACGTGGCGATTGGGTCGAGGCGCCATTCGTCGTCGACCAGCCTGAGGACAAAATCTCCGGCGATCTCTTGCAGTCCGAGGCGAACCTTGCCGATCGCGAATCGGGTTCCGTCGGCCGCGAACTGGCGTTCTATCGTCGCACTGATCCCGTCAGCCGGAGTCTCAAGTAGCCCGGTCATCGAACCAGCAAACGACGACCAGAAATTGTTCCGAGCCTGGACGGTCAGCCCCTCCTGCTCGTACCTGAAGTATGCGGTGGCATCTGGGACTTCGATCGCAGCGAGTAAACCCAGTTGCGCTTCATCGACCAGGGCTTCCGTTTGGGCGTAGTCGCCGGCGCCGAGCGCCTGGAACAGCCGAGTGAGGGCGACCTCAGGACCGATCAGGTCATCGTCAACGACCTGATTAGCCGTCGTCGAGGACGGCTCGGCAGCCTGTCCGCACGCCCCGACGATGAGCAGGGCAGCTATGAGCATGGTTCCCTTCAAGAATCGCATCGACGGATCAGCGTAGCCCTATGCCGGCAGTCGACCCGTCGCCAGCACGCCCTGGCGGGTGTTCCGGTCGGACAGATTCAGGGAGCGATACAAATACACGAGATAGGCCAACCCGAGAGCCTCTTTGAGCAGAGCAATCGGAGTGAACACTTCTCCGAGATTCCCCCAGTAATCCGGTCGACCTGGTTCGAACGCCCATCCAAATAATGGCCAGAAGAATGTCGCTGCCGCTGTCCACATTCCGTCGAGCAACAAGTGCAGCATCGCGCCGATGGCCACGGCCATGATGGCTCTCCGTCGCCGACCCCGCCTCGTAACGAGCAACGCACCGATCATGATCACGGTAGGAAACAGCAGGCTGTGACCGATCAGTCGGTCGGCCCCGAAATAGTCCGCCCACAGCACGGTTCCGATCGGCTTATCGACGAGGTTCGGCAAAATCGCTCCAAGCGCCAGCATCCGAACGTCGACCTTGGGATCCCGGAAAACGTACCGGAAAAGCAGGAGGGCTCCTGCCACGTGGTAGAACAGCACTAAACGACCAGAATGCGCCTGCAGTGGAGGCAACGGGGCGGTTCGTCGGCGAGCACTTCGAGCTGCTCAGCAGCAGACAACGTCAAGTGGCAACCTCCGCAGACTCCGTCAGCCAGCCGGGCTGCCCCGACACCCTCCTTGTGTGATCGCAAGGATTCGTACAACTCAAGAATCTCCGGATCGACAAGCAGAACGATGGCTTCTTTCCGGGATTCTTTTCGGGCGATCTCGCCGTCGATTCGCTTCCATGCCTCGGCCACTTCTGCTTCATGTGCCTGCATGGTCGATAGAGCGGCTGCGAGTGCGTCCGTCGCTGTCGATACCGCCTGCTCCAACTCTTCATTGCGGTCGAGTAGGGCGAGGACGTCGTCCTCCATGGTCGAGCGTCGCTTCTTCAACGAGGCGACGTCAAGGCGCATGTGCTCGGCGTCCCTGGCCGATAGGCCGCCAGCGAAGAGTCTTTGCTCGTGAGCGTTGATCTTTCCTTCGAACAGCTCTAATTCGCCCTCATGCTTGTCGAGCGACATGGCCGTTTCTTTCTGATCCTCGACGAGTTGAGTCAGAGAAGCCGAAGCCTTTTCGTGAGTCTTGTGGGCCTTCTTGTAGGCCTCCAGTGCCGAAAGGTTCGATCGTTCCGCGAGCAGCCGGTCGATTTGAGAATCTACGTCCTGCAAATCGAGGAGGTCGGCCAAGCTCTTGAACTGTTGCATCTACCCCTCCCAAGGGTCGGTGGTGACTGTCGTCAAATCAATGGCAGATGGTACGACATCTGAGACCAATCGGGCCAGTCGGATCATACCGGGCCGTTCGGTTGGCATATGGCCGGCGTCGATAACGGACAAACCGGCCGCCACCGCCCCTGCAGCGACGTGATGCGAGACATCGCCTGTGACCAGGACGTCGGCACCGTCATCCAACGCAGCCCTCACTGCACTACCACCCGAACCTGGCAGGACGGCCACCCGGCCGATCATCGAGTCGGGCGGTCCGGCGATCCGCACCGCCGGACTTTCCAGAAGCTCCTGAACATGTTCGGCATACCGATCGAGACGCTGCGGTCGGATCGGTCCGATCCGACCGATCGACGGGCCGTCCACTTCGACGGCGAACGACTTGGCGGTCTCTATGCCGAGTGCACTGGCGAGGGCGTCTGCCGTCCCGCCTGGACTCGAATCAAACGCGGTGTGAACCGAAATGAGCGCCACACCATCGCGAATCAGCCGATACGTCCGACCATGGGCGGAGGCGCCGGCGATAAGGGATGTCGCCGGTTCAAACAGCAGGGGGTGATAGGTAACGAGGGTGCGGACACCGTTTTCGCGCACAGATTTTATGACTGCCTCGGTCACTTCGTGGCAGACACCTACTAAACCCGTCTGCGCGTAGAGGTCGCCGAACTGAACACCAACACGGTCCCACTCGGCTGCATTCGCGAAAGCGATTCGCGAGTCGATGGCGCTGGCCAGAGCCGCCAAAGTTGTCATGCGCTGAGCCTAGCCGTCCTCGGCCAGGCCCGGACTAGTCACCGGTAACATGCCGCCCATGAATGTGGCAACGGCACTCGTGGTGATTCCTGCTCTCTTCATGATCATCGGATTCGTTCCGATTCGGCGTCGACTGCAACGATGGCTTCCCGATCAGCCGGTCGCTACGCCATCTCCGCCCGTCACGATGCTCCTGTGGCTGGGGTCGCTCGCCATGTTTGGGGCCGCGGTCACGCTGGCCGGCTACGAGCAGGAATCGCTCTTGCTGTTCAGCCTGGCGGTACCGCTGTCATCCGCGGCCTGGATGGTGCTCCTCATTCGGCGCGACCAGCCCCGCAACGCCTTCTTCGTTCTCTGTTCCGGATGGACGATCAGCGCCATCGTGGCGGCCTGGGTATACGCCCTCGACGCGACCGCATCGTTACTGACTGTCCCGCTACTTTTGGTCTTAATTCTGGGCGGGGTCGCCAACTTCTTCATATGGCAGCGTCCCAGCAGTCCCGACCCCACCTCAGGCTGAGACAAGATCCCATGACCCAGTGGGCATGGGCCGAATCATCGGGGCTATGAATACTGTTCCGCCAACGGAAAAGGGCCCCACCGAAGTGGAGCCCTTTTTCCGAATACCTTGTTACCCGTGATTACTGGGCGACACGATCCTTGAGGCCCTTGGCGGGCTTGAAGGCTGCATAGGTGGTAGCGGCGATCTGAATCGGCGCCCCGGTCTGTGGGTTGCGGCCGGTCCGTGCCTTACGGCGACGGGTCTCAAACCCACCAAAGCCCGAGATTGCTACCTTGCGCCCGGCATCCAACTCAACGGCGATGATGCCGTTGCCTGGCTCCGAGCTGAAGATGATGTCAATAATCTCAGCGGCTTTGGCCTGAGTAATTTCGGCCTTCTTGGCAAGCTTTGCTGCCATCTCTGTCTTGTTCATACGCCCTCCTACGGCCGTTGACAGTCGTTTCCAACGCGATACTGTCTCTATCAGCAAACAAAATAGCAATAACGACGCAGTTTTTGGCGGATATTCTTCGCGACCCGCCATCGAGTCGACCTTTGAGTTCGTGGGCTGAGCAGACCAACAAGGCTGCTCATTCGGTCGCCCCGCAGTGGAAACCACGATCAGCCCCTTAAACGGGACCGGTCCGAGGCGGCCAGGAACCGACTGCTCCAATCACGGGGCACACCGAGAACGCGAAACCTGAACGCTCTCGATCCCGCCAACGCCAGGGGCTACGCCCTTGCATTGGATGTGCCAGACACCTCGATACCGCCGGACACACAACGTGGCTATTCCACACCCTGCTCGGCCAGCCAACATGGCGCCAAGGTGACTCCCCCAGCATCCTGAGTTTGTCGAACTCGTCTAGGGTCTCCATAGCAACAGCCGGATTCATACATGCACTCCTTCGACGAACAAATCACCTTCCTCTCAGTCGGGGATCTCCAGGTCAGTGTCCGCTTCTACAACGAGATCCTTGGCCTCGAGGTCGTCCTCGATCAGGATGACTGCAGGATTTTTCGCGTTACCCAGACCTCCTACATCGGCATCTGCTCGCGTGCTGACCGAGTTCCACGCAACGACGTAATCATCACCCTCGTCACTAGCCAGGTCGACGAAATTCACGCGGTACTCGTGGCTGCGGGCGTCCCTTGCGACAAGCCCCCTCAGGAGTACGGCAAGTACAACCTCTACCACGCCTTCTACCAAGACCCCGATGGGCACATTGTCGAAATCCAACAGTTCCTCGACCCTAATTGGGCTGCCGGTGGCACTTCCGAGATGACGTAATTGCGACTTCCATCGCTGAGTTGGGGTGTGCTCCTGCGCTTAGGTCAATTCAGCAGGGGTGCCGGCGACCTGTTGAGCACCATCACCACGGCCAGACCCGTTTCGGGATCACCCCACGCTCCAGACCCGCCAAAGCCAAAGTGGCCAAACCCGTTGGGGAAGGATTCCCGCGGTTGTCGGGGCGAGCCGCCACCGCATAGGAAACCCACCTAGTGACCGTTGACGGGTTCAGTGGCTGATTGGTTCGCTTCCTTCTGATACAGCTTCCAGACCGCCTGGTTGGTGGATCAGCCCCCAGTGGCCGGGTGAAAGACCGGGTGCGTCAATCGCCCTTGCCAGGTCATCAGCCGTGAGCATCGTGTACTCGAGTCGACTGGCCAGAGCCCGGCCGAGCGTTGTTTTGCCCGCCCCGGGGGCACCACCAATCAGGATTACTTGCGGATCGCCCATCCGGCCAATCTAACGGCAGCAACGTCGTGATCGGCAGACGCGCCGTACAGGTTCGGTAAAGTTCCACCGATGAGCCCCACGCAACGTAAGTCACTCATTGGCGTCCTAGCCAGCCTGCTGGTCGGGACGCTAGTCATCCTCGCTGGGAGCGAGGGAAGCTCGTCTGTGGGTTCGATCCCGGTGTTCGCTCTATGCGGAGCACTCGCGTTCGGCATCAATTGGATCGCGTTCGTTCCGGCGAATCAGGCGAAGACCGAGCGGTTTTACGACCTGACCGGCAGCCTCACCTACCTGACTGTCACGGTCGTCGCGATCCTTCTAAGCGACTCACCCGATGCCCGAGCCATCATCGTCGCGGCGTTGGTGACGGTGTGGGCAGCGCGCCTCGGCTCGTTCCTGTTCCGTCGGGTTCGTCGTGACGGGCGCGACGGGCGGTTTGACGACATCAAGACGGACCCTCTCCGGTTCTTCTCAGCGTGGACGATCCAGGGGCTGTGGGTTCTCCTCACATTGGCCTGCGCACTGGCGATCATCACTGGCGACGACCGGAAATCGATCGGTGCGGTAGCAATTGTGGGGACCATCCTGTGGGTGGTCGGATTCGTGATCGAAGTGATCGCCGACCAGCAGAAGGCAGTCTTCAGGAAAGATCCGGCCAACGAAGGGCGCTTCATCACTACGGGCTTGTGGGCGTGGTCACGCCATCCAAACTATCTCGGGGAGATCACGCTGTGGACCGGAATCGCCGTCATGGCGCTTCCTGTGTTGACGGGATGGCGATGGGTCACACTGATCTCGCCGCTGTTCGTGTATCTGTTGCTCACCCGGGTTAGCGGTGTCCCGCTGCTCGAAAAACGGGCTGCCACACGCTGGGGCGACGACGAAGTGTTCCAGCGCTATACCGCCAATACCCCTGTCCTCTTTCCCCGTCCTCCTCGCCGATAAGCGCGCGGACGATTGAGTCTGGAGTCAGTCTGGCGGCTCCGCCGGCGAACCGTCCCCTCAGCCGATTCCTCCGGAGTTGCGGCCAACCAAACGCCACCCATGGGAACCGAAGCTTCGTACAATGATGGTGTGCCTCGTCGAAGCCGCATCTGCCCGACCTGCAAGACGACCGGGATTCCCGTCATGTTTGGCATGCCCGCCCCACATGTATTCGATGCGGTTCAGGCCGGACGCCTCACTTTGGGCGGCTGCATGATCTCCGGCGACGAAGACACCACCTGGTCGTGCCCGACCTGCGATGAGACCTTCCAGGGTCCCGACACGGGCCGGGCCATCCACGATGCGATTTTGCCGAACCTAACGGCTTTCCCACTTGAGACATCCTGACCGCGCATCAGGATCATGCTTAGCCACTGACCGCGGCAAGTTACTCAGTCGCACTCGTGCCGATTCCAGATATCTTCCGATTGAGGCGACCGATGACTTCGTCGATCGTGGCAGGTTCTGCGGCGATCGACATCCGGGCAAATCCTGCGCCTTCCCTACCGAACCAGTGACCGGGACTCAGAGCGACCCCAGCTCCAGTGAGCCAACGGGCCAACTCTGGAACATCCAGTCCTAGCTTTCGAAAGTCGAGCCACGCCAGGTAGGTGGCTTGCTGGGGCATAACCCGAACACCTCCTACTAATCCGTCCGTCAGCCGTTCGATATTTGATGTGATCAGGTCAAGCAATCCGTCGAGCCACTCTCCGCCTGTTCGGTAGGCAGTCTCAAACGCCGCAAGCGAGAACACGTTGTTGCGAGTCAGGTGGAGACGATTGCTCATGTCCTCGAAACGCCCCGCGATGTCGCGGTCATCCGTAATGAGGAGCGTGTCGCAGATCCCCGCGAGACCAAAGGTCTTGATGGGTCCATGCGTGCCAGCCCATCTGACGTCGGTCCCTTCGGCCGCAGTAGCGAATGGTACGAAGGTGTTCGGGGGCAGGGTGAGATCGGCATGGATCTCGTCCGCGATGACCACCACGTCGTTTTCAGCGCATATCCGGGCAACAGATTCCAGTTCTTGCAACGACCACAACCTCCCGACCGGGTTGTGCGGATTGCACAGGATCAGCATCCGGGTTGTCGGCTCGGACGCCAGTCGGGACAGTCCGTTGAGGTCAATCGTGTATCCGTCATCGTCGTCGCCGAGGAGGAGTGGGTTGCGGATCACGTTGCGAGCTGACGCAGTGATGAGGGCTTTGAAGTCGGTGAACACGGGGGGCTGGATAATCACACCGTCGCCCTCGCCGGTCAGTTCGTTGATCAGTACCCCGATCGATGTTCCAACACTGGGGCTGACAATCGTGGCGAGTCCGTCACCGTTCCACCCGTGGCGATTCGCCATCCACTCCCAGAACGCTCCCTTGATACTGTCGGGGCGGCTCTCGTAGCCATACCAGCCCGACCGAGCTCTCATTTCGAGAGCCGAACGAATCGGGTCCGCTAGCGGCACATACGGTTCGGCAATCCACAGCGGAACCAGATCATCGGAACCGAACAGGTCGCCGAGACGGGCCGGATCAGAAGCTAGGGACCGTGAATGTTTGAAAGGATCTGACGCGGGCATCTCCGAGAGTATGACACGAGCCCGCTTTCACACAGTGGTATCCAACGGGCGTTCTTTGCGGTCCGCTAGGACCGTCGACGGATGTCAGTCAACGAGTGCCGGTACAGGAACCATCTGAAGTTTCACCTCGAGCCCTCAAGCTTCTCGAGGTAGGCCTTGTGTGCTGTCAAGGAGGCCTTCCCGATGCTCGAGCTCCCGAAAGTCCGGTAGAAGAACCCCAAGAAACCGGGGGCATCGAGGTCGCTCAGGACAAGGCGATGCGTGACGCCGGTGTCGCTGGTCGTGAATTCATCCAGATAGTGCGTTTTGGCCGTGACTCTGGACCCGGCTACGTATTCTTCGTCGAATTCCACAGCGACACTCTCAGCCTCAATGCGTTTGGAGATGTTGGTGCGCTTCATGAGGCCTTCGT
Source organism: uncultured Acidimicrobiia bacterium (assembly GCA_965363765.1). Classification (GTDB taxonomy): domain Bacteria; phylum Actinomycetota; class Acidimicrobiia; order Spongiisociales; family JAENVV01; genus JAENVV01. The sequence continues at coordinate 10,618 of CBDTUI010000014.1, read as the reverse complement.
TGGTCTGGATGGTGACGAAGTCACCCCCCTGCCCCACCAGGTCAACGCTCGTCAGACCTGGCATGAGGCTGACGGCCCCGACGAAGAACTCACCGATATCCTCGAGGGCAGCCTCCACCTGTCGAATGGTGCAATGAACCTCGCAATCTCCTTCGAACCAAACAGACATGGTCAATCCTTCGCATGGGAATCGAGCAGCTGTTACAACCCTCCCTAACCAGAGATGTGCGCGATAGAGACGTTCGACTCTGACCGACCGGGCCACAACTCTGATCCACATTTAGGCCATTGACAGGTCTATCTGGGTCCTCTCATGCCGACAATGGCTAGGCGACGCCGGCCGTCGAGGAAGGCGGCCCTGTTCGCCGCCCTGATCGCCGTTCGAGAGGGCTTTTAGCCCTGGCAGCCCAGTCCCGACCACTTGTAATCTTCAATAGAAGAACTGGGGGAAGGAAGGGGAATTCCATGCATTCACGGAGAGTTCTGGCCGTGCTAATGGCCATTGCGGTGATGTTCGGCGTATTAGCGGCGACACCTGCAGCAGCGCATCACGGAGTCAACGGCAAGATATGCATCATCAACGACGCTGGCGGCGGCGACACGCCCTACAACCGATCAGCAGCGACAGGAGCGGCGAAAGCCGAGGCCAAGCTGCACATCGAGATTCTGACGCTCGACGCCGAGACCGAGTCAGACATCATCGCCAACACCGACACGTTTGTCACCGCCGGTGACTGCGACCTCATCATCGGGGTCGGGTTCATCGTCGCATTTGCGCTTGAGCCGTTCATCGCGGCGAATCCGACTCAGCAGTTCGCGGTGATGGACTTCTCATTCGGTGGCCTGTACGCCAACACGGCCGAAGTGCAGTTCCGAACCGACCAGTCGGCGTTCCTCGCCGGGTATGTCGCCGCCGGAATCAGCGAGACCGGCAAGGTCGGCACCTTTGGCGGCCTGCCGATTCCGCCCGTGACGATCTTCATGGACGGCTACGCCCTTGGCGTGGAGTACTACAACGCCCAGCACGGCACCAGCGTCGAGGTTCTGGGGTGGGATCCGGACCTCCAGACCGGGCTGTTCACGTTCAACTTCAACAACCCGGCAGATGGTCAAGCGACGGCCGCCACCCTGTACAAGCTGGGAGCCGACACGGTGTTCCCGGTGGCTGGTGCGACCGGCTACGGTGCGCTGACCGAGGCCGAGCTACGCAAGGCTGCTGGTGACCAAGTCCGAGTGATCGGCGTCGACTTCGACTGGTCCCAAGACTTCGCCGACCCGAGCCGTGTCATCCTGACCAGTGTCGTGAAGGACCTTGGCCCGGCCATAGTCCACCAGGCTGTCGCGATCGCAGACGGCAGTTGGCAAGGCGTCGCCGTGTGGGAGGACCTGGCGAGCGGAGGAACGTACATCGCAGACTTCGGCAAGGCCAACCGCCACGTACCCGGGTATCTCAAAAACGACCTGAAGGCAATCAAGCTAGGCATCGCCGACGGCAGCATTCCGACCATTCCCTAAGTCGGCTTCTCGCAAGCGACCCGGACCCGAAAGACTAATCGTCGGGTCCGGGTGGGTGCTCGCCTATCGCTTGTTGCGCTCGCATAAGTCCGAACCGAGGCGCTTCCCGAGACTTCCGAACCCTCCGGGCCGGGAAGTCTCAATACAGCCAGAAGTTTCGACGGGTGGGGACGGCCGGGCTCGAACCGACGACCTCTGCCTTGTAAGGGCTTCTGAGGTCGCTCGGACGCGCCCTGGGCAATGGGACGATTCGGCAAATCCCCTGGTCAGAGGGCCTTTTCACCTCTCGTCAACTTGCACCACCTTTCGTTGATTCTCATCGTCATGTGCACGCGATGTGCACGCGACCGGCAAGTCGGTGGCGTTGATGGGTCGATTACGTCAACGCTCTCGGAGAGTCGACATGTCGGAGCGCGTCAGCCTGGCGTGTTTGAGGGGCCATTAAGGATCTGGGTGGCCGGTTGCTTAATCTTCTCGCGAGCATCGACACTGTCAGTGAGGACATGTTTCTCGCATGCAACGTGTTCTCGTTATTGTCGTAAGGAGACACCCCAGGGTGTACCACCCTGTAACGGTCGTCAGCTGACCGGCTCATATCCTTCGGAGTGAGATGGTTGGGATGTGCGGCCTTCTGTAACTGTGGAATGAGAGAATCGTCGTATGGAATCGTTATCAGACCTCATGCGGAAGCTTCGAGACCTCGTCTCGAGTCAGCAGGTGAGACCCAGGCTCATGACCGAAGGCCGGTGGATCGACGTCTGAGAAGCGATACATGATCTCGCCGAACACCCCGACGTCTTCGCGGAGCAGCGAGCTGCCATCAACCGCCTTCAAGTCGGATTAGCGATTGATCCGACGGACTGGTCAGGAATCTCCACAAGACAAGAACACCATTCATCCGTTCTTGCTGCTCTTACAGCGGTGATGACGGAACTCGGAGACCGAGTCAAGGCACCGTTCGACGGTGAAAGCGCCGCACATGGTCTCGAAAAGATCGACTACCACGCCGTCAAGATCTCCGAAGCAACAGGGGCGTTACGCCGCAGATCAGGTGTTTCTGCCTGGGCTCCGTCAATATCGCCACGGTCCGGTCAGCACTGCAATCAACTGAAGAGGCGATCCGTCATCGGGGATACGACGACCCCTTGGTCGACATCGACCCGTCAGTGTTGACTCGATCAAGACGTCCCCAGCCACACCTAGGACCCGTAGTTCTCGGACGAGAGCATCGCGGAAACCGTCCACCTGCTTGAAGGTGTAGGGCACTTCGATCAGATGCAGGTATTCAGCACCGCCTGCGATACGAGCCAATTCGTTGGCGTCCAACCTTGGAACAGTCGAGCACCGCGACCACTACGCCACCTTGAAAGTCTCCGCATACACCACCAAAGTTCGGGTCGTCGATTGTCTCCTCCACTGGGTCCTCGTCACCAGTTTTGCGCTCACCAGTCATCAGCTCCACGATGTCTTCGATCCTTCGATCAGGACTAGTCAGCGGCCGTTCTTCGATGTCGTCCGGGGGGCAAGCGGGGCTCTGGGCCTGGGCAAGCGAAGACGACCCGTCGTTGCTCGCCACGCTTCCACATGCCGCAGCCAACAACCCGATTGCGACAACCAGGGCAGCGACGAGCGCGTTGAGACCCGGAGGTGACCGATGACAACGAGCGATCAGGCACAACGCGAAGGAACCGACACAGTCGATCTCGCGGACACGCTCCGGCCGTCAGGCTGGCTCCTCGAAGCAGAAACCGCGCTGGGGCGCGCTATCCACGATCTCGCTGTGGCGAGAACCGAACACGACCCGACCACCCTTGATCTGCTGGTACGACTCCGGCTCGCTCCGGATCGTCAGCTTCGGGGTGTCGACCTGTGCCGCCAAATACTCAAAAGCCCAAGTCATGTGTCACGCATGATCGACCGTGCCGAGAGCGCCGGGCTCGTACATCGCCTTCCTGATCCTGACGATCGTCGAGCACAGCGGATCACACTCACCGATGCAGGCGAAGAGGCAGTCGAAGCATTCGTTCCGCACCTAGTTGAGGTCCTCAACCAGACCATCTACAAGACGTTGACCAGCGAGGAGATCGAAACCCTGATCACCCTGTTGGCCAGAGTTGCCGACTCAGCTCACCAACTGCTCGACAAGCAAACCCAAACCGAAGCGGCGAACACCGCATTCCGCATCCGTACCGATCATTAGGCAAATGCTTCTGGGCGTCGTTAGGGACAGCTGAGGGATAGATGAACTCGTGCTTTCGCCGGGACCTATCGGTTCATGCCAGCCTGTTCGACACCTCAACTCGTGATGCTGTCCACGAACCGAAGCCAGTTCTTCGAAACTTCTCAGTTTGCTCTCAGGAAACACCCAGGTTTGGGGTATAGCTTGGGCACGATGAATGACGTCGGCGACCGCCACACGACCATCCTCGTCGTCGACGACGAGGAATCGCTTTCGGATCTTGTTTCCAGCGCCCTCCGCTTCGCCGGCTACGACGTTACTTCGGAGACCAACGGATACGACGCTCTTCGCTCGGTCAAGACGAAGACGCCGGACCTGATCGTCCTGGATGTCAACATGCCGGAGATCGACGGTTTCGAAGTGTGTCGAAGAATCCGTCGCGACGGAATCGATGTTCCGGTGATCTTCTTGACCGCCCGCACCGAGATCGACGACCTCAGATCAGGGTTCCGTCTGGGAGGCGACGACTATCTGACCAAACCGTTCAGCCTTGAGGAGCTCGGTTTTCGCATCGAGGCGTTGCTGAGGCGGGCAGGAGGGGCGATAGCGAGTTCGCGGGTCACCGTCGGTGACTTGGTCCTCGACGAGGACGCCCACATGGTGTTTATGGACGGCCACGAGGTTGACTTGTCTCCTACCGAGTTCCGCTTGTTGCACTATCTGATGCTCAACCAGGGGCGGGTCGTTTCGAAGATGCAGATCTTGGACTATGTGTGGGAGTACGACTTCGGTGGGAATGCCGGCGTGGTGGAAACCTACATCAGCTACCTCCGGAAGAAGCTGGGCCCCGACGGTGCGGCGACTATCAAGACGATTCGAGGGGTGGGTTACGTGCTGCGACTGCCCAACGAGTAGACCCCATGTCGCTTCGTACTCGCCTCGTCGCAGGGTTCACAGTGTTGCTGTTTGCCGCAATCGCCGGGCTGGGCGTCGTAGCGGTGAGTTCGACACGATCGGCGCTTACTGCCCAGATTGATGCGCAGCTCCGAGGAGTAGAGGCCCGATTCGGGTTGCGGCCTAGGTTGGGCGGCGGTTCGTTCGGCCCTCCCGGCGTGGGCGCCGAAACCCAGCTGGTGCGACCGTTGGCCTACATGTCGGTTGACGCCGACGGTGCGATTGTCTCTGCGGTGCCTTCGGGATTCGAGGATGATCCTGACCCGTTACCGGATCCCGACAGCTTCGACGAGCTGCTCGCAGCTCCGGAGGGGATCGCCACGATTCCGTCCCAAGACGGTTCGCTCGACTATCGGGCGATCGCTGTTCCCACGGTCGACGGAGGCATCGGGGTGGGAGCGGTGCCGCTCGACGACGTCGACGCAGCCGTTTCTGGGCTGATCGGCGCGGTGCTGGCGAGCGGCGCCGGGCTCCTCGTGTTAGGCGCAGCCGCCACGTGGTGGACGGTGAGACGGGAGCTTCGACCGGTTGATCGGATGGTCGAGACCGCCACCACGATCGCGAGCGGGGATCTCACCCACCGTATCCCGAACGCCGATGAAGCAACAGAGCTTGGGCAGCTGAGTGCCGCCCTAAACGAGATGTTGACCCGCATCGAAGAAGCTTTTGAGCATGAGAAGGACGCGCAGGAACGGTTGAAACGTTTTGTGGCTGACGCGTCTCACGAACTGCGTACCCCCCTTGCTGCCGTCCAGGGTTACACCGAGTTATACCGCAAAGGAGCACTCGACGATCACGAGGAGCTCGACAAGGCGATGCAACGTATCCGCAAGGAGAGCGCCCGTATGCAACGCCTCGTTGATGACCTTCTGCTGCTGGCCCAACTGGACCGGGCCCAGTCGATGGATCAACGCAGGGTCGGCTTGTCCGCGATCGTCCGCGACGTGGTCACCGACAGCCAGGCAATCGAACCCAACCGGCCAATTAACGTCGAATGTTCTGACCCGGGTTACGTCATCGGAGACGAACAGCGGCTGGCCCAGGTCGTCACCAACCTGTTGAGCAACGCTCGAACCCATACTCCAGCCGGCACGCCGGTCCATGTCACGCTCCAACGGAGCAACGGGCGGGTGACGCTGGAAGTGATCGACGATGGACCCGGACTCCCAGCCGATCAGCTCGACCGGCTTTTCGACCGATTCCATCGTGTCGACACATCACGGGCACGCCAGAGCGGAGGAACCGGGCTTGGGCTGGCGATCGTCGCTGCGATCATCGAAGCCCACGGCGGTTCGGTCACCGCGGCCAACGATCCTGGCCACGGCGCTCGTTTCACGATCGACCTTCCCTCAGCCAAGTCTTTTGACCAGCCCGGCTAGGCCAAGTCGAGCAACCGGTCCTCCCAATTCACCGGCGGGGGCCGCCGGCACGCCGATGTAGTGCTACCAAGACACCCTCCAATAATGAGGGAGAAAGCGGCCTCGACAACGCTCTATCAGCACCTGCGTTGAGAGTTTCGATCCGGGCGGCTGAGTCGTCTTCCCACATGAGAGCACAGATGGGCAGGCTGGTCTCTGATCGCAGTAAGCGGACCTCTTCGACTACCCACGTGGCGTGGCCGGCCACGACGAGCAAATCGGCACCGGATACGTCGGGTATTTCGGTAAGCGGGACCGCATGGAAACGAGTGTCGAGATAAAGCAAGCTGGTGACAAGCGTGTCTTCCGGTCTAGCCACCGCCACAACCACGCGGGCCGGTGAAGCCGGTGGCGGCATATCCGCCTCAGAACCAGCCACAGGTTCCGGGTTTCCGCCAAGAAGCTTCCGTATCAACACGACCGATCTCCTTCGACCCGATAATCATTGCTCCCCAACCTGTGACAACTCTGAGAGATCTCTGCTGGTTTATCGGCGGGTGAGCCCGTCGACGGCATTCAGGTCGCCGATCCTTGATGAGGTCTTCGAGCTCAATCGCAGCCGTCATCGGCCACTCACCTTGTCCTCAGGGCGCCCGAATCCAGGGCGCCAGAATCACCACCCACCGAGGAGTCGTCCTCGCTCACGCGCCCTGGCAAGTACGAGGCGGAACGTGAGCGTGCACAGGGGGAGGAGGCTGGGCCCTCATCTCGAAAGCCAGACCTGAAACTCGATGATTCCGTGGTTTTCCACTGAGAGCACCACAGGCGCATTAGGTGCAGTCACGTCATAATCGGCGAAGACAACCTCTGCCGACCCGGTGAGAAGGATCATCTCGTTGACAATTTGAGCTTCAATTTTCATCTCAACCGTATCGGTAACCCCGTTGATCGTCAGAACACCCAATGCGGTGACGCTGACCAGCTCGCCAGCTGCCGCACCCTCCCCCATCTCGATCGATTCGGTGAGGGTGAAGATGGCATCTGGGTTGGCTCCAGTGTTGAGCGCATCTTGAATCGGGTCTTCGCGACGTGATTCGTCGCTGACGATGCCAGTGAGGTCAGCCACGATCTCAGCCGACGTAAGGGTCGTGCCATCGATTTCGATCCCGCCACTGACGTCCGGGGTACGGCCCACAGCAGTATTCGACCCGACCCCGCTGAGAACCTCGTCTACACGGAATCCGACGAAGGTGGCAGAGGTGTCTTCGGTAGCGCTGAAATCCCCAACGGTGGTATCGACTGACCATGTGCCCTCGACACCGACCACTGCACCGCCAGAGCCTGCGGTGCCAGTTGCCTCATCCTGAGAATCAACTGCGACGGATGACGCCGTGGTCGACAGATCGACCTCGGCCGGCGCTTCACCGCCGAAAAACCACCAAAGCCCAGCTCCGGCGGCGGGCACCAACAGGGTCAAAGAGATAATCACGACCTTCCAGCGCCTAGCTCGACCCTCGCTTCCCGCCAGGTTACGAGGGGTCTTGGTTTCGACCACGGCTTGCTCCTTTCAAATGGTGCCTTGGGCGAAAAGTATGAACTCGGACTTTGTGGAAGCCCTGTGTTGCAGCTGAGGGAAGGCTGAGAAACATCTGCTACTCCGGAACGGACCCCACCGCAATGGAGGCGGTGCTGCCGGTGATGCCTATGAATGGTTCGGAGGCGTAACCGGTTGTTATGAGCTCATCGACGACTCGGGTGACGATTTCAACCGGTGTGGAAAAGCCGATGCCTTCGATTCCGATGTCGCTGACACCGACGGCGCTGGTGATCCCGATGAGACGCCCTTCCCCGTCGACGAGGGCACCGCCGCTGGAGCCTTGGGTGATAGGCGCGTCAGCCTGCAACATCCCGAACATGACGGTCGCGTCATCGATCTGGACGAGACGGTCGAACGCGGAGACCACTCCCACCGTGAGCGAAGGGCCACCGTCGAGACCGAGCGGACTGCCCACTGCGATTGCGGGGTCACCCACCTCAAGGACGTCGGTGCTGCCCAGCACGACTGGGTTCAGGTCATCGGCGTCTATGTCGAGGACGGCGAGATCGGTGGCAGTATCGACGCCGACCACTTCGGCCTGGTAGACCCGACCGTCGGAAAGCACAACTTCGAACCCTTCACCGGCCTCCACCACGTGGGCGTTGGTCACAATGTGGCCATCGAGGTCGTAGATAACGCCCGACCCCGAACCGACCACGACCTCCTGATTCCTGAAGGTGCCGCTGATCTGGATGGTGACCACAGAAGGAACGACAGCTGCGCCAACGTCGGAGGCGTCCCACAGTGTGGTTTCAAGCTCAGAGGTCGCCGAGACGGCGACCAGCGCCGGCTCGGCCGCCGTAACGGTTTCGACGACCGGAACGGCAGCGATATCAGCGCCAGCGGCGTCACCGCCGATCGAAAACCCGGCGACGACAAGCGCTGCTCCTGTCGCGACGGCGACCACGGTCAGCAGAAGCCGGCGCCATCGGGCCTTTTGGTGAAAGGCTGGCCGGAGCCTGGTCGAAGGTGTCGTCACGGTGCTGGATATGTGTCTGTTGCATTCTGGACCCTTCGTTGTCAGCGATTGACGTGTCTTGCACCCATAAGGTCGCGCTGCTTCTTGCGGGGAGGCCGGGAGTGGCCTGAGAGTTCGCTGAGGGGACATCGAGACATGGTTGGGCCGCGACCCCAGATCAAGCGGGCTGGTCACAGTCGTTGCGGAGGTCGTATCTGGTCCGGGCCGCTTCTTTACGGAAATTTCACCGTTCTCTCAGTGTCGTCCCAGGATCGTGCCGGACACTGTCGGAATGCAACAAAACCGAAAGGAACGCAGATGCGCAGAATGATTGTTGTTTTGACCGTGGTCGCCGTGGTAGCCGGTGTCGCGGTAGTGACGGTGCTCGGGGCCCCGTCGGTGGCGGTCGCCCAAGAAGAGGAGGACGCCCCCGAGACCACTGAGGACGCGCCATCGTCCGACACATTGGATGAGGTTCTCTCCGATCTCGTCGACGACGGGGTGCTCACCGAAGAGCAGGCCGACGCGGTGAAGGAAGCCATCACGACCCGTGTCGGATGTCATCGCGGTTTCAGATTGTCTGGTCACGCGAACTTCGACGTGGTGGCGGCTGTGATCGGTGTCGAAACCGACGAACTGACTGACGCCCTTCGCGATGGGGACACCATCGCAGAGGTGGCGACCGCCAACGATGTCGACCCACAGTCGGTCATCGAGGCACTGGTCGCCGAATTCGAGGCCCGGATCGACGAAGCGTTGGCCGATGAGCGGATCGACGAAGACAGGGCCGCGGAACTCCGCGAAGGTGCTGCCGATTCGGTAGAGGCTCTGGTCAACGGCGACTACTCGAGCGGACGCGGCTTCGGTTTTGGGCGGCGTGGTCATGGCTTCGGCGGATTCGGGCTCCGTGGTGGTTTTGGTTTCCGGGGTGGTAACGACTCCAGCAGCGACGCCTGAGCGACCCGGTTGGCTTTCTAGCCATCAACGTCCTGACCCTGGGGCTACCCAAAAGTGGCACCGGGGTCGCCAAATCCTCGCGAGGTCTTCAGACCGTCGAACGTGACAGTCACTCCTGATAGGTGGAGGATCCTACGGATGCAACGAGTCGCTGTGTTGTTGGGTGTTTTCATTGTTGTCGGGGTGCACGGGTGCAGACTCGGTGAGTAGTGCCACTCTTTCACAAAACGGAACCAACCCCGGCCACCACTTCGACGAGCTTTCAGACTTCGACGGCAGCCGCACTTGATGAGCGATTCGCCGGGCTCTCATCCTGCGACGCTGGGGGTGCACCGGGCGTTTGACTTTGTGGTGTGCTCGACGTGCCGGTCGATCGGGCCAATCCGGGGCGGGTTCGATCTCGATCAAGGTCTGAGCTCGCCCCCGAACCGATACGACTGCACCACCCGCTGACCCGGTGTTCACTACCCCTGGCGGTCCGGGATCCCGAGGACTTCAGAACTATGCGGTTTTCTGGTTGCCACAGAACCTTGGGAACGACCGGGATTTCATAACGATTGACCCTCGTGGCATCGGAAGCTCCGGGGTGGTCGACTGTCCAAACCTCCAGGACGGCTTCGTCCGCTCCCGGGGAGGGATTCCCGCCCGTCGCGGCCACTCCCATCTGCCCATCGCAGCCTCACTCTGCGCCGCCCACCAACACTCTATGCGTTCTTTCCAAGTCGTGGTGCCCAAAGGGGCCGACGGCTGGGTCGAGATGAGGGCCACTCGGCCGCAGGCCGAAAACAAAACTGCGAACCCGGAGGCCAAGGGCATCCAAAGGGAGAGCCACCCGGTCGGCTTTGCCGACAAATGGAGCCGAGGGGATTGGCCCGGTTTGGGACGAAGACTGGCGTCACGTGAGACTCCTAACTCTCTTCGAGCGAGAGATGCCTAGAGGAACGGATCCGAGGCCGAGTGGACGCAATGTGGACGCAGACCAACAAGAGGAGAGACACCGGACGAGGCCTGACATAACAAATTCCCCACCAATGCAGGGGATTCGGGTGGTGGGGACGGCCGGGCTCGAACCGACGACCTCTGCCTTGTAAGGGCAGCGC
>CBDTUI010000013.1:0-43896 GCA_965363765.1 uncultured Acidimicrobiia bacterium | reverse complement strand
TTAGGTACTCAGCCGAGGCGGGCTCAGCCGAGAACTGTGCGAGCACTCCAAACGTGAGCAGGGCCGTCATGGCCACCGGGCCGGTCTGCAGGTATGGCGATGAGGCGAAGAACGCCGCCAGTATGGGTGGAATGGCTGCTGCGAACAGGCCGACGTAGGCGGGCATTCCTGCCAGTTCTGCATACGCCAGTGATTGGGGGATAAGGACCAGCGCAACGCTGATCCCGGCAACTATATCGTACGGACTGAACTTGAAACGTCGAGACAAAACCTGGCGAGCCTACCGCACCTTTACTTCGACAGAGCACACTCGTTGCGGCCGACTTCGAGCTCTCTGGCGTCCTGGGGGGTGGGGGTCAGTCGACCGAGGTTGACCCTGCGGATGTCGTCATAGATGGCCGGGGGAGTGCCAAGGTGCGAGACGACATGCTCGACAAAGGCAGCCTCGTCGGTAATGGAGACGACCGGGTCGAATTCAAGGAGGTCGCCGAGGCGTCGGCGAATGGTGCCATCGAGATTGGACTCGGACCGACTCGTGTAGTGGGCCGGGCACACTTCGAGGTCATGATCGAGCGGGCTCAGCTTGTCGTGGATCGTGTGGAAGAGATCCCGGGCCCAGGGCTCCGTTTCGCCACCGAGGTCGGGCCGGCCGACTCCCGTCACGAATACGGCGTCGCCAGTCATGAGGTATTTGCCGGCTACTTCTAGGGACGTTGAGCCCGGCGTATGGCCGGGGGTGGCTACCGACCGCACCACGAGCTCCACTTCGCCGAAAGTGAAGGTCTGCCCATCGACCAGCGGGTCGTACAGGAAGGCGGCGGTTTCGGCGTCTCCTTCAGCAATGTGATAGGTGGCGCTCGTGTGCTCCCTCAGGTCGCGCCCGAGCGAAATATGGTCGGCATGTAGATGGGTGTCGAACACATGAGTCAGTTGGGCCCCCATGTCGCTTGCGACTTTGAGGTAGGCCTCCATGTTGGCGGCACCGTCGATTACGGCCATTTCGTGGTCGCGCGCCCCGATCGCGTATGACAAGCAGGCTTTGGCGGTGCGATCGAATTGGATGATGAAGTGCGTACCGTCATCGAAGAGCGTGCGGGGTACCAGCGTCGTGGCCCAGGCGTCCATGCCACCAGCAAGGTTTACGACGTTCGGTTGCCCGAGCATTTCGGCAACCATCTCTGATGAACCCCCGTGCGCACATACAACGACAACGTCGCGATCCTTCGGGACGGACACCTTTGAGATGTCCTCGAAGGCGGTCCAGTACGGGATGTTGACCGTGTCAACAGGCACCTTGCCCTCGATCTTCCATCGGTCAAAGGCCTCCGGGGCTCGTACGTCGAGAATATAGGGGGCCGAGGCTGGGTCCTCGATGCGGATTGCCAGTTCGTCGGTCGTCATCGATGCGATCACGGAAAGTGCCTCCTGTTAGCGATGACCGGGCCTCGCCGCAGCATCTTTGTATTCGAATACGCGCATGTAAGTGTGCCATCGGACCGAGCGAATCGCAACAGGTAGTTATCCCTGAGTCGGTTTAGGGCCTTTCCCCTATTGCCTGCGCGTTGACCGCCGACGAAGATGAGTAGATGAAAGATCGCACACGCACTCCGTTGATTGTTCTGGCTGTTCTGATTTTTGCGGCAGTCCTCGGTGGCGCACTGTTTGGTGCGCTCGCCGAACCCGACACGTACGACCCAGCCACCCCCGAGGGGGTGGTCCAGAACTATCTCAAGGCCGTATTCGACGGCGATGAACTGGCGTCGCTTACGTTTCTCGATACCGAGCTCGCCGATCGCTGTAAGCAGGATGCGACATCGTTCGAATACCGGACCGACGGCGCCCGGGTCTTCTTAGACGGAACCACCATCGATGGCGACACCGCCACGGTGGCGATCGAGATTCGACATTCGACGGATGGCCTCGATGAGTGGGTCGAGAGCGAGACGATCTGGCTATCTCGATCGGACAGCAGCTGGCAGATCACCCAACCGCCGTGGCCCTACTGGGACTGTGTGAAGGAGCAATGACATGACGACATTTGTTCTACTGTTTGTAGCCGTAGCGGTCGGAGTCGGCATTTTTATGTCTTCGCGCCGCCGGCCTGGTGAGGGGGCTGCCGAACAAGTTGGTTCAACGATTCGTCGCCTGTTCCAATACGCCTTGTTGTTTGGGGCCGTGGTGTTGGTAGCGATTGGTCTGAGCTCGGTTCTCGGGGCGGCACTGAACGTTAACGAGTTAGCCGGTGACCGACGCAGCCTGGCCTTGCCGCTCGCGTATCTGGCAGTCGGGTTCCCCGCCGGCATGTGGCTGGCGAGTTGGGTTCGTCGTCAGCACCAGCGCCAGCCGCTCGAAGCCCAATCCTTGGCATGGACCCTCTACCTGACTCTGGCGTCTTTTACTGCGCTGATCGTGCTGGTCGTAGCCGCGCTGCGCGTGCTCGAAGGAGCCTTCGGCGCCGAGACCTTCTCCGGGGATGCTCTGGCTCGAATGATCGTCTGGGCGGCCGTCTGGTTCGGTCACTGGGCACTTGCCAGCCGGGCCCCGCGCCAGGACCACCTGGTTTGGCATCGCCTTTTGGGCTCGGCGACCGGTCTCACCGTCGGCTCAATTGGCCTTGGCAATACGATCGCTTCGGGTCTTCGCCAACTTTTTGATCAGATGGCGGGCGGACTCGCCGCCGCCAACTACTCGTGGACGTGGCGCAACGCGGTTGGCTGGGTCTTAGTTGGTGGCTTGGTCTGGGGTTGGTACTGGATCTTCAATTCCCTCCGTACCGATTCCTCGACCCGCCCATTCCAGGGGTATGTCGTCATCGTCGGTGTGCTGTCGGGCTTGATCACCGCCCTGGTAGCAACGTCTGGTCTGCTCTATGACGTGCTGGTTTGGTTCCTCGGGGATGCCGAGCCGAACGTTTGGCGCCAGTTCGAATCCGCTCCTGGTGGCGTGGCGGCGCTCGTGACGGGCTTATGGGTCTGGTGGTATCACCGTACCGTTCTTGCTCCCGTCCGCAGTCAGGGCCGTCTCGAAGTTGACCGGGTATACGACTACCTCGTGTCGGCCGCCGGTCTCATCACATCCTCGACGGGAGCCACGATTCTTCTCGTGGCGTTCTTTGACACCTTCTCCCGACAGGGTGAGGTCGCTGGAAGTAGAGGCGGTATCAACTTGGTACTGGCTGCCGTCACAGCCTTTCTCGTTGGCCTGCCCGTATGGGGTCTTGTGTGGCTGAGAACTCAGCGTCTTGCGGCTGACTCTGCCGAGGAAACTAACGCAGTATCGCGTCGTGTGTATCTGTTTCTCCTGATGGGGGTCGGCGGCACGACCGCTCTGATCAGTCTCATCTCGGTTTTCTTCTCGGTCTTCCAATCGGTCCTCGGCGAGACCAGCAACCTGCTGCGCGATGTTCGCATTCCGCTTGCCCTGGTAATAACCGTCGGATCGCTGGCGGTGTATCACTGGCTCGTCTTCCGGCACGATCGCGCCGCCTACCCGCCCGAAACGAGCGGCATTCGGATGATCATGCTGGTTGGTGCTACTCAAGACGTCGGAAAGGCAGTCGCTCACCAGACGGGTGCCAAGGTGCAAACGATGCTCCGGGCCGATGACGTAGTGCCGCTCGGGTACGACGAGATCATCGCGGCGCTCAACGGGCATGCTTCAGAACGGGTACTCGTGATGGGTACTGCGGCGGGAACTCAGGTCGTTCCGCTCGCCGAGTAGCCAGCGGCCGGTTTAGCTAGGAAGCCAGGTCGGCCAGGTTGGCCGGGATCTGCTCGTTCATGACCTCACGAAGAAGATCCATAGCGGCGATGATTTTCGGTGAGGTGACCGAGTAATAGACCTTTTGAGCGTCCTTGCGGGAACTCACCAGACCCTTTTCGCGCAAAACCGCCAGATGCTGCGAAACGTTGGCCTGGGGGAGGTCGAGGTCATCACACAAATCCATGACCGCCAGTTCTCCGTCACGCAATGCGTTGATGATGAGGAGCCGCTTAGGGTCGGCCAGGCCTTTACAGACGCTGGCGTGGAGTTGGATGAGTTCTGTCTCAATCGCTGACATATCTTCTTATGATGGCACACTTCGCCCGGGAAGAAAACCTTGCGGACCTGGCAATTCCTGCTTGACAACCGATTACGTACCCATGAATATGCGCATGTTCGCATATTTGTATATGCGTTAGCGGAGGAGAGATTCAATGACCACGACCGAACTTGAAGACGCGGTAGCGGCGGCAGGAGAAGCTGCCCAAGAAGATGCTGTGCCTCAAAAAGAGAAGATGGTACTCATCGCCGCGTCCGGCGACCTGGACAAGGCCTGGCCGGTAATGATCCTGGCCACGACCGGAGCTGCATACGGGATGGACGTGACGGTGTTCTTCACGTTCTGGGGCCTCGGAATTCTCAAGCGGCCTGACGCTGGCATGACCGGCGACGACTGGCGTCAGAAAATGATGTCCGTATTCAAGAAAGGCTCGCCGGGCGGTCTGCAGCTGTCAACCATGAACTTCGGTGGAATCGGCGCCAAGTTGATGAAAGATCTGGCAGATGACAAAAAGGTCGCCTCGGTCCAGGAGCTTCTCGAACTGGCCCAAGGAATGGGTGTCAAACTATGGCCTTGTCAGATGACGATGGACCTCATGGGTCTCGAACTCGATGACATGATTCCCGGTCTCGACGATCCAGCCGGTGCCGGCTCGGCAATCTCGCTGATGAAGGAAGCATCGATTTCGCTCTTCATCTAGGCGCCCACAGGCGGGAACCTGCCAAGACTTCCAACGTAGCTGTATGAAAGGAACCACATCCATGGCCGACAAAGTTGTAGACGCACGAGGGCTTCAATGCCCGATGCCGGTAATCAAGGCTGCCCAGGGCATCAACGAGATCACTTCTGGACAAACCCTTGAGTTGATTGCCACCGATAACGGGGCGTTGTCCGACATCCCTTCCTGGTCAAAAGACATGGGCCATTCGCTCAAGGAACAGTTTTCCGAAGCCGGCGAGCATCACTTCATCATCGAGAAGTCATAGCACCAGCCGACATTCTGATGAGACTCAAAAGTCACATCGGTGAGCGTTAGCCTGTCCGTACGATCTGCAAGGAGTTCCGTTGGCTGTCTGTTTCGGTGGTGAAGTAGCGTGAGATATGGCTTCGTCATTGATCAGCACAAGTGCATCGGGTGCCACGCCTGCACCGTGGCGTGCAAGACCGAACACGACGTTCCCCTCGGCGTAAACCGCACCTGGGTCAAATACGTCGAAAAGGGTGCCTGGCCCGACACGACGCGGGTGTTTTCAGTCATGCGATGCAATCACTGCACTGACGCTCCATGCGTGACGATCTGCCCGACCCGAGCTCTGTTCAAGCGGGACAGCGGGATCGTCGATTTCGACACGAACTCTTGTATTGGCTGCAAATCGTGCATGCAGGCCTGCCCGTACGACGCCCTCTACATCGACCCGCATGACCACACTGCGCAGAAGTGCAACTATTGCTCGCACCGGACCGAGGTCGGCCTCGAACCGGCCTGCGTGGTCGTGTGTCCTGAGCAGGCGATCATTGCGGGAGACCTCGAAGACCCGACGACCCGGATTGCCAATCTGGTTCGGACCGAGAAGACCAGTCAGCGCTCGGTCGAACAAGGCACCCGACCCAACCTCTATTACATGGGTGCCGATGAAGCCAGCCTCGATCCGCTGGCCGCCCAACCCCTCACCCATGGTGGAATTTGGAAAGACAGCGATTCGTTCCTGACAGTCGACCCCACTGCCGATCATCACACGGCCCACCTACAGGCCGACAGCGGGGCACCGCCCCGGGTGGTCTATAACGTCGAGCATCCGATGCCCTGGGGATGGCGTGTCTCGTCGTATTTCCTCACCAAGGGCGTCGCCGCCGGCCTGGTCCTGGCCGTGGCGATGGCGATGTTGGCTGGCGCCTCCACCGACAACGCGTTCACTGCTTGGGTGGTTCCGCTGGTGGCTGGCCTCTTCCTGGCGCTTACCGGTGTGCTGCTGGTCTGGGACTTGAAGCGGCCCGATCGGTTCTATTACCTTCTGACCCGCGGCAATCCGGGGTCGTGGCTTGTCAAGGGGGCGTACATTCTGTCTGCGTACGCGGCGCTGATGGGGGTCTGGTTCCTGGCCGGTATCTTCGGGGTCGATTCGATAGTGCGGATATGCGTGTGGATCGGCGTTCCGTTGGCGTTGGCCCTCTCGGGATACACCGCCTTCCTGTTCGGCCAGGCCGAAGCCCGTGACCTGTGGCAATCGCCGATGCTCTTGTGGCACATGTTGGCCGGCGCATTCGCGGTGGGAGGCGGATTTGCCTTGATCTTGTCTCTATTCTTCTCGCTTTCTGAAACAGCCACCACTGCCTTCACCTGGACAATGGTGGGCGGGGCAGCCGCCCTCGGTGCGATTGCGTGGGGTGAACTCGTTTCGCGACATCCGACCCGAAATATTTCCGAAGCGGTCCACCATATGACCCAGGGTGTTTACCGAACCGAATGGTGGGTAGGAGGAATTCTCCTCGGGGTGTTCGCCCCGATCGCTTCAGGTGCTCTTGCGATCACCGGAATCGGTGGCATCGGAATTGCCGCACTCGGCGGCCTGGCCGCTTGCGCCGGTATCTGGTTCTCGGATGACGCCATGGTCAAAGCCGGTCAATCGGTGCCACTGTCGTGAAAGGCTTGCAACAATGACGATTTCAAAACGCAATCCCAACGACATACCCCGGCTGCTCCCAGGGTCCGAACTGACCAACTACCCACCACCTGATCGGTGGGACGACTGGGAAGAGTACGACGCCAAAGCCTGGCCGACGAAGGTCAAGAAGCAGGTGCGCTACGTCCCGACGACGTGCTTCAACTGTGAGTCGGCCTGCGGGCTGCTGGCCGTCATCGACAAAGAGAGCGGCGAAGTCCGACGGTTCGAAGGTAACCCGGCTCATCCCGGTTCGCGAGGCCGTAACTGCGCCAAGGGGCCAGCCACGCTCAACCAGATGTATGACCCCGAGCGGATTCTGTACCCGCTGAAACGGGTCGGTGAACGAGGCAGTGGTGATTGGGAGCGGGTCTCTTGGGAGGACGCCCTCAATGACATCGCCGGTCGGATGAGGCTGGCACTGCAGGAAGACCGCAACGAAGAAATCATGTATCACGTCGGTCGTCCCGGCGAAGACGGATTTATGGATCGCACCCTCAAGGCGTGGGACGTCGACGGTCACAACTCGCATACCAACATCTGTTCAGCGGGAGCCCGGACTGGCTACGCGATGTGGATGGGCCACGACCGGCCGTCCGCGGATTTCGCCAACGCCAGATTCATTCTCTTGTTGAGTTCACACCTCGAGACGGGCCATTACTTCAACCCGCATGCTCAGCGGATCATGGAGGCCAAGCAGGCCGGGGCCAAGCTCGCCACGATCGACCCTCGCCTTTCCAACACGGCGGCCATGTCGGACATCTGGGTGTCGTCGTGGCCCGGCACCGAACCGGCCATGTTGCTTGCCATCGCCAAGCTGCTACTCGACCGCGATCAGATCAACCGGGACTTCATGAAACGTTGGATGAGTTGGGAACAGACGATGGCCGAACGCTATCCGGATCGCCCCCAGACATTCGATGAATTTGTGCAGATACTCAAAGAAACGTATGTGACGTATACGCCCGAATGGGCTGCCGAGGAAACTGGCGTCACCGTCGATCGAATCCTCGATATCGCCGCCGGGATCGCCGAAGCGGGGACCAAGTTCGCCTCGCACACGTGGCGTTCGGCTGGCTCTGGCAACCTCGGTGGTTGGCAGACCGCCCGTTGCCTGTGGTTTCTTCATGTCCTGACCGGTTCGATCGGTACCGTCGGGGGAACCGCCCCGAGTGCCTGGGACAAATTCAAACCCGAACATTGGAACACCCCACCCGCTCACAGTCGCTGGAACGAATTGCTGTGGCCGAAGGAATACCCGTTCGCTCACCATGAGATGTCGTTCCTGCTTCCCTATTTCCTCAAAGAGGGGCGCGGGAAACTCGACGTCTACTTCACCAGGGTCTACAACCCGGTCTGGACCAACCCGGATGGTTTCTCGTGGATCGAAATGCTCACGGACGAATCCAAGATCGGTCTTCATGTCGCCATGACCCCCACCTGGTCGGAGTCGGCCTGGTACGCCGACTACATCCTGCCGATGGGAGTCGGCTCCGAGCGTCATGACACCCATTCGTACGAAACCCACATGGGCCAGTGGCTCGGTTTCCGCCAACCGGTGCTCCGGGTGAATGCCGAACGAGACGGCAAGATTGTGAACCGCACCTATGAAACCAATCCTGGTGAAGTGTGGGAGGAGACCGAATTTTGGATTGACCTCTCCTGGAAGGTTGACCCCGACGGCTCGCTCGGCATCAAGAAGTGGTTTGCCTCGCCAAACGATCCGGATCGGCCGATCTCGGTTGATGAGTACTACGGCTGGATGTTCGAGAACTCAGTTCCCGGGCTGCCCGAGAAGGCGGCCGCCGAGAACATGACGCCGCTCCAATACATGCGTAAGTACGGAGCCGTTGAAGTCGAGCGGGACATCTACAACGTTCAAGAGCGGCCGGTTCAGGCCGACTCGGTTGGCGACGATGGCCTAGCCCGCCGCGACGGCAAAGTTGTTGGTGTGCGAGCTGGCGACGAAACCGTCACCGGGTTCGCCTCCCCAACCAAAAAGCTTGAGTGGTGGTCCAAGACGATGGACGATTGGGGCTGGCCGGACGAGTCGATCCCCACCTACATCAAGACCCACGTGTACTGGCGAGACCTCGATCAGGCGGCCGGACAGCGGGTACTCGTTCCGATCTTCCGGCTTCCCACCCTCATTCATACTCGGTCGGGCAACGCCAAATACCTGTACGAGATCAGCCACGGCCATCCCCTGTGGATGAATCCGACCGATGCCGATGCGCTCGGACTCGAGTCGGGGCAGCTGGTTCGGGTCACGACCGACAGCGGTCACTTTGTTATACGGGTGTGGCGTACCGAAGGTATCCGTCCCGGAGTGGTGGCTGCCAGCCACCACATGGGCAGATGGCGACTCGATGACGAGAAGGGAAACGAACGCTGGTCGTCGGCCCTGGTCGATATCGACAGCCTCGGCGACGGGAAGTGGCGCATGCGCCAGAAGAAGGGCATTGAACCGTTCACGTCCGCCGATCCCGATTCAGAACGAATCTGGTGGAAAGACGCCGGTGTGCATCAGAACCTGGCCTTCCCGCCCCATCCGGATCCGGTTTCGGGCATGCACGCCTGGCATCAGGTTGTGAAGATTGCAGCCGCCGAACCGGGCGACCAATATGGTGACGTGGTAGTTGACACCAATAAGAGCTTCGCCGTGTACGAGGAATGGCTGAAGAAAACCAAGCCAGGTCCTGGACCTGGCGGCCTGCGTCGACCAACATGGCTGGCGCGACCTATCAAACCGACGCTGGATGCATACCAAACCTGAAACCCCATCGCTGGCTGCCGAGGCAGCCGCAGAAGAAGCCAAGATCTGGATCGACTTGTCGAATCAGTGGCATGCCGACGCTCACTTCCACCTGTGGAATGACGTTCCCGGTTCCGAAGCTGGCCTCATCGTGTACTACGACCCTGCCAAAGACCTGGGAAGGCGGATGGCGAGCTGGTCCTATCCCGTCGGGGACCTTGACTTTGCGGACGTGGCCCGATTTGCGTCGGGGTTGGCGCAGGCAGAGTCAGACGCCTGGGCGAACGACCAGCCGCACGTGGCGACCCGTGCCTACGCGGAGCGCCGGTTCCTCATTGGAGATCGCATCTTGCACTGGGCGGTACCTTGGTTAGATGCTATCGAACGTGGACACCCCGATCGGGCCGACGACGCCAGAACCACCAAGGAACGGCTATTGGAGATCGGTGACCGGATGCGGCCCGCTCCGGCACTGACCGGATCCGAAGGCCTCGTGGTTCCCGGCTTCGATGGGTATGGACCGCTCACGCCCGACGTCCCACTTACAGAATTTCTCCTGTCGCTTTGGTCCGGATCGATCCTCACCAAAGCCGATGTAGCAGCAGCGCGAAATTCTCATGTAGATCGCCGACACCTCGATCCAGCCTGGATGGACCATGGCGAGACCCGGACCGGTCTAGCCAACCACTATGGACGCGCAGCTTTGCGATGGGAGTCGATCGCCATGATTCACCCGGGAACGTCGCAACTGTGGCTCGACCTGGCGAGTCGGGCTCGCAATACTGCCCGCTGGTTGGCAGCCTGAATCGTCGCTCGAAGTGGGCGATGGCGATACCAACCGTCGGCAAAAAAGTTCTGTTAGACCCAGACGACCGGTAGCCTGTCGCCCATCGTCGATTGTCAGGGAGTCAACATTCAGCGCGTACTTGGAGCCTTGCTAGGTCTCGCCCTGCTGCTGGGCGCTTGCACCACCGCAGATGAGTCGACGACCACCACCGTTTCTGTTGACCCGGGGGTCGCCACCACAGTTGATGCTTCCCCGGAAACGTCCTCGCCCGCCACACCCGGCGGCCAGGTCGATTACGAACCTGGCTTCGTTGATGCCAAATGCGAGTTCGCGCCGGTGACCGATCAGCAACCGCGGTGCGGTTTCTTGGAGGTACCGGAGAACCGTTCGACCGAAGGCTCCGCAACGGTAAGGCTGCACGTCGCCATCTTCGAGTCGACGTCGAACGATCCCAAACCCGATCCGGTGGTGTACCTCGAGGGTGGTCCGGGCGGCGACGCACTTGAGACAATTCAGTATTCGTTCGAGGACAATTTCGCTCCGTTCTTGGCTGAACGAGACGTCATTATCTTCGATCAGCGAGGGACCGGGTTCTCAGAGCCTTCCTTCGCCTGCCCGGAAGTCGAGGATCTGACCATCGAGTACATCGGGACCATCCTCGAAACCGAGGAGAGTCTCGACATCGAACTCGGCGCCGAGGAGGCGTGCCACGATCGAATCGCTGAAGATGGAGTCGACTTCACGGCGTACAACTCAGCGGAGTCGGCTGCCGATGTTGCTGATCTCCGCAGGGTGCTCGGATACGACGAGTGGAACCTCTACGGGATTTCCTACGGGACGAAACTGGCCCTGACCGTCATGCGGGATCATCCCGAAGGCGTTCGAAGCGTCGTGCTCGATTCGGTCTATCCGCCCGAAAGAGATCTGGTCACTGAGACTCCCGGGAACTTCGCCAGGGCGCTGGATGAGTTCTTCCGAGCCTGCGAAGCGGACCCGGCATGTGGGGCGACCTACCCCGACCTCGAGGGCAGCTTTTTTGCACTGGTCGACGAATTGAATGCGGCGCCGATCACCGTGGAAGTGAGCGACGCTCTCACCCTGGAACGGTATGACGCGGCCATCGACGGCGACGGTTTCATGGGAACGACCTTCCAGGCGCTGTATTCGCTTGATGCCATCCGCTACCTGCCCCGCATGATTACCGACCTTGAGCAAGGTGAGACATTCGTGCTTGGCTTGCTCGTGTCGAACGCGGTCACTAACCGGACGTTTCTGTCAAGCGGGTACTACTCGGTTGTGCAATGCAGGGAGGAAGCGCCTTTCTCCGATTTTGATTCTGCCGAGGCCGCCATTGATGCCTATCCGCAGTTCGGCGACTATTTCGATGCGTCGTTCGGGGTCGGTCCCGCCACCTACCGAGCTTGCGAGATCTGGGAAACCGGCTCAGCCGACGCCGTCGAAAATGAGGCCGTGGTCAGCGACATTCCGACCTTCGTCACCACCGGCCTCTACGACCCCATTACCCCGCCCTCCTGGGGAGCCGGTGCAGCCGAAAAACTCTCCAGTGCCTTCTACCGGGACTTCTATGCCGGTCACGCGGCTACGGCAACCGAACCCTGTGCTCAGATCCTGATGCTGGCTTTCCTTGACGATCCGGCTACTGAACCCAGTGATCCGTGCATCGCTCAGATGGGACCACCGTCGTTCTTGAATCCCGCCGATGCGGTCGGACCGGCAGGTTACGTCGAGGAGCCCCTTGAGGGGATGAGCAGTGGGACGACCGCCCGGCCGGAAGGGTGGGAGGAAGTCAACGACGGCGTGTGGGCGCGTGGACAAACCGATCTCGATACGACGGTGCTTCTGACCCTGGGCGTGCCCTCGCTTGGCGCCGACGTACTGTTGAACGTGTTGAGCGTCCAATTCGGACTTGAGACTGACACGCAGTCGTCGTACAGCTCGAATGGCATCAACTGGACCATTGTTGATGGCGACTTCAATGGGGCGCCCGTGAGGGCGGCTGCCGGAGATGGGGATCAGGGCGCCATCGCAGTGATCTTCATCTATGACCCGGCCGAAGCGCCGTTATGGGAATCGGTGATCTTCGAGATTTTGGACCGGACGGACGGCTAACCACCGCTGGCCGCTACCGATCCGGTGGCGGGGAGGTCGAGGAATTGGACTGCGCAGATGGCTCGCCGATCACCCTCGTCCCACGAAGATGGGGACGGGTAGAGGATGCCCAGGTCCAACTCGGAGCCTTCCGGGTCGACACCAACGAAGGCCGTGAACTGGTCGATGCACACTATGTTGGCCCAATCCTCTAACTGGGCGGCGCCCGGGTAGTCGTCGGCGCCGGTCCAGTCGCCTGACCCCACGACCTCTCCATCGTGGGGCACCGAACACGGAGTGTCCGAGAACGTGCCGGATCCTTCGACGACGAAACAGGTTCCAGCGGCGAAGTCGTTGATGGCCGGAAGATTTGAGAACCCGCCGAGGATGCGAGGGAACAGTCCGATGCCGATCACCGTCAGGAAGATGAGAAGCGCCACCCCGCCGGCGATTTCCTTAATCGGGGCAGCCTTCTTTCGCGGGAGTACTCCAGAACCGGCCGGACGCCCCGTGACCGGGCCGCGTCCTGTAACGGTCGAAGGCGAAGAAGACGACGGGGCCGAAGGAGACGGAGGCGGCGGCGTGGGAGGATTGGCTGCTGGGGGCGTTGCCGGCGTAAAAGGGTCGCTGCTGAACGGATCAGCTGGCAAGCTGGCGGAGACCGTCGCCCCACACTTCGGGCAGGTCGGTTCGGTTGTGGTGGTACCGCAAGTTCCGCAGTTCGTCGGTAGCTCCTGATCGGTCCCCAAGACGGTAGTCAAGGTCACACCACTGGACGCGCTATCAACAACGGGATTTCCAACTCACCTGGCTCAAGGCCACCGTGCATGCCAACAAGGCGGTTGTCCATGTAGCCGGTCAAGAACAGGTAACCGGGATCGGGGAGGAGCACCCCATCGGGTAGTCGCTCCTCGAGTTCGGGGTGAGGAGTACCGTTGCCCAGCCACTCCTTCAGTTGTTCGCGGGGCACCCATGTCGCTGGTAGACCCTCGAGTATTTCTGGCCTGCGAGCGGAGTCGCCGGTAGTTGAGCGCACGTAGATGGCGCGGGGTTCCCCGAATATCGTGAGGCCTTCGGTCGGTAATTCAAGTTTCTGGTCGTCGGTGTAGTCGAGGTGCCCATGGTCGGCGGTGCCGACCATTACAGCCCCATTCGGGAGTCGGTTGGCGATGGCCTGCCACAACGTGTTGGCGGTGCGCATGGCTGCGGAATAGCCGGGAGACGCCTGCCCGCTCACGTGGGCGGCCACATCGACGTGAGGGATGTAGGTAAAGACCAACCGGCCAGGCTCGGCGGCTAGTTGAACGGTTGCGTTGGTTATGTCGGAATCCGACCAGACGCTCTCAAAGCGGGCACCTCGATAGAGCGCCCGGGTCAGGGGGGTTCTTTCAAAGTTTCCTGGCTGTACGCAGATTGGCTCGATGCCGGCTGCTGTGAGCCGCTCCCAAAGATTGGGGCTAGGTAGAAGGTGGGTGGTGTCCGCGTCCACTGGCGGGCCACCCGGCTTGGTCCACTTGAGCACGTTGACGATCCCCAGATCGGGGAAGTCCATGAGATAGCCGATGACGCCGTGCTCGGAGGCGGTCATCCCGGTCGCGATGGTCGAAAGACTCACAGTCGTGGTTGACGGAAATGGCGCGTCGATGGTGGCAACGTTCGCGGCTGCCAGGTCGCTGGCGTTCTCATGGTCTAGCTGGTGGGCACCGAGTCCGTCGAAGAGGGCCACAACATAGGTCGCCGCATCCGGAATCAGTTCGGCGAGATCGATATCAAGACGGGGCGCCTGACAGGAGCCCGTCAGACGAAATTCGATTTCTGCGATGAGGTTGACCAGTGAACGGCCGCCGAGACGGGGTGGGCGCATCCGGGGAGCCTACCGCTTACCTTGATGCCACCGATCTAGGAACTGGCGGGTAGCCGTCTCGATACATCCGGCCGGATCGGTCCAAGCGGCATCGCCGAATTGTTCAACGAGCGAGATGAACGACCCACTGGCTTCATTGACCGATCCAGCTGTGACGGATTCAGCTGTGACCGATTCAGCAATGACCGATCCAGCAATGACCAGGACCGGTTTCCCGGCTTGGTCCGCCAGTTTGATGACGCCCCCTACAGCCTTGCCCTGCAGCGACGTGCGATCAAAGCTCCCTTCCCCGGTCACGACAAGGTCGGCCCGGCCGATCCTCTCCGGGAGACCGAGATGATCGGCTATGACCGAGAACCCGGGTGCGAGTTCGGCACCGATGCTGGCCAATCCACCGGCTAAACCACCGGCGGCGCCGGACCCGGCGACCCGATCCACATCGAACGTATCCATCCAGTCCGCCCGCATGTTTTCGAGACGGCGGGTGAGCTCAGCAACCTGATCCGGGGTGGCCCCTTTTTGCGGGCCGAAGATGCGGGCCGCATCGGTAAACGGGACCGTAACGTCGCACAACACCTTGACCGGACTCGGCAAGCGCCCATTGACAAGGATCGAGGCGAGGGCCTCGATCGCTCCGGCGCCTCCATCGGTGGTGGCTGATCCACCCACTCCCACCAAAATGCTCTCGGCGCCGGCTTCGATCGCGACTGCGATGAGCTGCCCGGTTCCGTACGTCGTTGCCTCGATCGGATCCTGTTGGTTTCCAGCCACGATCAAGCCGGACGCAGCAGCCATTTCGATGACCGCCACCCGGTCATTGAGGCGCCATCCGGCGACCAGCTCGTCCCCGTGGGGGCCGACCACGGCCGACGTGCGGTTCGCGCCGCCGAAGGCTTCGAGCGTGCCGTCTCCGCCGTCGGCGACCGGGCACGGATCGCATTCGTGGCCTTCGGCGCCAGCGCATGCTGCCGCAGCGGCTTCGGAGGCGTTAAGCGTGCCCTTGAACTTGTCCATCGCCGCCAGAATCCGCATAAAACGCTTTCCCCGTCTGAGAAGTTTGGGCCTCCCATTCTGGACCCTATACTTGCGCCCGTCTTCGTGTTTTCGACGCGGCGTTGAGTCAGCAGACAGAGGTTGGAGCAAGTGGAGTACTTCGAGCAGTACATAACAGTCGGCGCCTTCGCTGGATTCGGCGCGGTGCTGGTTGCTGTAACGCTCATGATCACTTGGGCGATCCGCCCCAAGAACCCCACCCCGACCAAGTTGCTCACCTACGAATGCGGAGTTGACCCGGTCGGTTCCGGTTGGACCCAGTCGTACGTTCGCTATTACGCGTACGGGTTGCTCTTCGTGATCTTCGACGTGGAAGCCGTCTTCATCTTCCCTTGGGCCATCCGTCTCGAACAGCTCGGCATGTTTGGGCTCGTTGAAATGCTCATCTTCATCTGGATCCTCGTTATGGGGCTCGTGTTTGCGATCCGCAAAGGGGTACTCAAGTGGGAGTAGTCGAGAAATTCGGAATTCCCAAGCCGATCAGCTCGCTGTTGAACTGGTCACGCAAGTACTCGCTGTGGATGTTTCAGTTCGGTTTGGCTTGTTGCGCAGTCGAGATGATTGCCGCCGCCGGACCACGGTATGACATGATGCGATTCGGGATCATCCCGTTCCCGGCCTCACCCCGCCAGGCCGACCTGATGATCGTGGCAGGAACCGTGACCGACAAGATGGCCCCGGCGGTGCGACGTCTTTATGAACAGATGCCCGATCCGAAGTATGTGATCTCGATGGGCTCATGCGCCAATTGCGGCGGTCCGTACTGGGACTCCTATTCCGTGACCAAGGGTGTTGACCAGATCATCCCTGTCGACGTGTACGTTCCCGGATGCCCACCGCGCCCCGAAGCGCTTATGGATGGCATCGTCATGCTTCAGAAAAAGATCCAGGCAGAGGATATGCGCGAGAAGTGGATGGAACGTGACCGCGAACCCGTCTGATACCACGACAACTGATGAACCGACTGAGCCAACCGCCCTCGACGCTTTTGCCGAGTCGGTTGCCAAAGCCGTCGGAGCGATGAGCTGGTCGACCGATTTCGACACGGTGAAAGTGCTAGTTGCCACTGACAAATGGACCTCCTCTCTTCGCACGGCCAAAACAGAACTAGGCCTCATCTTTTTTTCGTACCTCAGCGCCATTCACTGGTCGAACGACGTGGAAGTGGGCGACGCTCCCTCCACGCCGGTCGACGAGCGCATCGAGGTCTTGGCAGCAGTGGGTGATCTCATTGAGGGACGCCTCGTTCACTTCTCCACGTCGCTTCCGGTGAACGGACCGGCACTCGCCACCCTTACCGGGGTATACGGAGGAGCCAACTGGCACGAACGGGAAGCGGCCGAAATGTTCGCGATCGACTTCGTCGGGCACCCCAACCTCGAAAAGCTTTACCTGCCAGATGGTTTTGAAGGCCACCCACTTCGAAAGTCCTTCCCACTGTTGAGCCGCGAGGTCAAGCCATGGCCGGGAACTGTGGATGTCGAGGGTATGCCAGAAGAAGCCGAGCCTGAGGCTGAGACGATGCCATCAGGCGTGAGCACAGAGAATCCTGGCAGATGACGATCGAGCAAGAAGCCCTCAAACACTTCTCAGAAGTAAGCGTCGCACTCGAACTCCAGACCCCGGAGATGACACTTAACATCGGCCCCCAGCACCCATCTACCCATGGCGTGTTGCGCATCGTTGCCAAAGTCGACGGTGAGCGGGTGAGCGATGTGACGCCGGTCATCGGCTACATGCATCGTGGTTACGAAAAGATCGCCGAAGTTCGCACCTACCCCCAGATAACTTCTCTCGTCAATCGGATCGACTGGGTCTCTGGCTTCGCCAACGAGATCCCGTTCATAGCGGCGACCGAGAAGCTCATGGACATCGAGGTTCCTGAACGAGCCCAGTACATCCGGATGATCCTCACTGAGATGGCCCGCATTTCCAGCCATCTCATGTTCATGGCGTCCTATCCGCTCGAACTCGGCGCGACGACACCCCTCATGTTTGCTCTGCGGGAACGGGAACGGATCCTCGACCTCATCGAATCGGTTACCGGTGGACGATTCCACCCCAACTTCAACCGAATCGGCGGCGTGAAGCCCAATGCTGGCGCCGGACCCACGCAGAAGAAAGCGATCCAAGACTTGCCGCGCGGCTTCCTCCAGGGTGCCAGGGATGCCATGGACAGCCTGCTCAAGACCTGCGTCGAGTTCGACGAGTTGGTCACCGGCAACGAAATCTTCCTCGCCCGTTGCAAGGGTGTCGGGGTCATGTCACCAGAGATGGCCGCCGATTTCGGCGTGTCAGGACCCAACCTGCGCGCCTCGGGTGTGGCCTTTGATCTACGCAAACACACCGACTACCTCCCGTATGACAAGGTTCAGTTCGAGGTGGCAACTGGTACCGTCGGCGACTCGCTCGACCGGTGGTTGGTACGGCTCGAAGAGATCCGCCAGGCCGCCTACATCATCCAGCAGGCCGTCGATCAGATCCCCTCCGGACCGCTCCAGGCCAAGGTACCCAAGATCATCAAGGTGCCGAAGGGCGAAGTCTACGTCCGGGCCGAAAACCCCAAAGGCGAAATGGGTTACTACATCGTGTCCGAAGGCGGCCAAGGCCCGTACCGGCTCAAGATTCGTTCCGCCTCATACTCGAACATCTCGGTCATTCCGCAACTGCTCGAAGGTGTCCTCGTCCCCGACATCATCGCCATCATGGGTAGTTTCGACTTCGTGCTGGGGGACGTCGACCGATGAAAAATCGTGAAACGATTTTCCATCGGTTTAACAGTTCGCCTGTGGCGAACTGTGAGCAGATCGATGGAATCGATCTGCGGGTAAGGCACAACGAGCGAACTGCTGACCACATCCTCCATCGGTTTAACAGTTCGCCTTTGGCGAACTGTGAACAGATCGATGGAATCGATCGACAGGCCCGCCCTGTGGACCTAGGTGCTGCTTCGTGATTGACTCTTTGGTGGACTTTGTGGGGGGGAACTTTTGGGTGCTGACCGCGCTCAAATTGGCGGCAATTGTGACGCTGATTCCGTTGTCAGGACTGGCGATCGGGTTCGCTGAACTCAAGCTGTCAGCCAAAATGCAGAACCGGGTCGGACCCTACTTTGCCGGGGGCCGATTTGGCTGGGCGCAGTTGCTCGCCGACGGCATCAAGTTCATCCAGAAAGAAGACATCATCCCGGCCGATGCGGATCGTCCCGTATTTCGCTGGGCGCCGGCGCTGGTGATGGTGTCCACGGTTGGGCTGTTCGTGGTCATCCCGTTCTGGGATGGGGGAGCGGTAGCCAACCTCGATATCGGCATCTTCTACGTGCTGGCGATTTCGTCGCTGAGCA
This sequence comes from uncultured Acidimicrobiia bacterium, assembly GCA_965363765.1. Taxonomy (GTDB): domain Bacteria; phylum Actinomycetota; class Acidimicrobiia; order Spongiisociales; family JAENVV01; genus JAENVV01. The sequence goes on along the minus strand of CBDTUI010000013.1, from coordinate 25,283 downwards.
CCATCGGCATCCTCATGGCCGGATGGTCGTCGGCCAACAAGTACTCGCTGATGGGTGGCCTACGGGCGGCCGGCCAGCTCATTGCTTATGAACTTCCCATGGTCCTGGCGGTTATTGGGGTCGTCATCATGGCCGGCACCATGTCACTGAGTGGCATCGTGCAAGCCCAGGCTGACTTTTCGATCTTCGGGTGGGAAGGTTTCGGCGGCCAACCGATCGCCAACTTCATCTCCCCATTCTTCATCCTGCAGTTCGTCGGTTTTGTCATCTTCTTCATCTCGGCGCTCGCCGAGATGAGCCGGATCCCATTCGACATGCCGATCGCCGAGTCGGAGCTTGTCACCGGCTACCTCACCGAATACTCCGGCTTCCGGTTCCTGTTCTTTTTCCTCGCCGAATTCGCCAACATGTTCACTATGTCGGCCATCGCCGCGACTCTCTTTCTCGGCGGTTACCTCGGCCCAGGAGTTCAGACTCTGCCTTGGCTCGGACCGATCTACCTCGTCACGAAGATCTCGGTGCTCGCCTTTGTCATGATCTGGTTCCGGTGGACGTTCCCCCGGTTCCGTGAAGATCAACTGCAGAGCGTGGCCTGGAAGGTGCTCGTTCCCCTTGGACTGGCCAATATTGTTGCAACAGCGATCTTCAAGGTGGTGATGTAGCCATGGCGAAGATGCCAAAACTGCCGGGAAGTGGACTGGCCACAGGCCTGCGGGTGACGTTCGTCACGATGATCAAGACGCTGATCTCGTCAGTGCGGACCCCGAGCAGTTCGTGGATTCTCGGCTTCGACGATTCGCTGGCAACCGTTAACTATCCCCGCTACAAGGAAGACCCTGTCCCGAGGGCCCGTGGCGTCATCGCTCTCGATCAGGAGGCGTGCACATCATGCATGCTCTGCGCCCGTTCGTGTCCCGATTGGTGCATCTACATCGAAGCTCACAAAGAAGAAAAGCCTCCATCGAAGCCGGGCGGTCGGCCTCGCCAACGCGCCGAGCTCGACCGATTCGACATCGACTACGCCCTCTGTATGTATTGCGGGATCTGCGTTGAGGTCTGTCCGTTCGATGCGTTGTTCTGGACTCCCGAGTACGAGTACTCCGAATACAACATGGGTGCGATGCTCCACGACAAAGACCGACTGCAGGACTGGCTTGTGACCGTCCCTGACAATCCGGCATTGGAGTCCTGAGATGATGGACTTCACTGAGCCAGTGACCTGGGTGGCCTCGACCCTCGGCATTGTCATTGCTTTGTCGGGTTTCCTGGTGGTCACCTCAAAGAACCTGATCCACGCCGCACTCGGTCTGGTGGGCGCTCTCGCCGCCACGGCCGGACTGTTTCTGGTCCTTTCGGCCGAGTTCGTTGCCTGGGTACTCGTCCTTGTCTACATCGGGGCGGTCGTCGTGCTGTTTCTCTTCGGGATCATGATCACCCGGGCGCCGGTCGGTTACGACGTCGACCTTGACAACGACCGGAAGGTCATCGCCGCAGTCGGTGCCGGTTCGCTGTTCTTGCTCACGTCGTTCGCGGCACTCGACTCGTTTGGGGACACGCCGCTACTGGGAATCGGCGATCCGACTAGCACCGGAGATCTCGCCGACGCACTATTGGGACGATTTGTGCTTCCGTTTGAGATCGTCTCGTTCGTTCTGCTGGCTGCCCTGGTTGGTGGCATCACCGTCGCCAGGAAAGACGCCGCTCCGATTGCGGAAGGGATCGAAGAATGACGCTCGGTCCTGTCCTCGTTCTCGCCTCGCTCCTCTTCTCGATGGGTGTGTACGGCGTGCTCGCCCGTCGCAACGCGGTAACCGTCCTTCTGGCCGTCGAACTGATGCTCAACGCCGTCAACATCAACTTGGTGGCCTTCCAATCAGCCCTCCAGACTCCGCAAGCCGTCGGTCAGATCTTCGCGATTTTCGTGATCACGGTGGCAGCCGCCGAAGTCGGCATAGGGCTCGCCATCGTCCTGCTCATTTTCCGTAACCGCCGCTCAGCCAATCTCGACGACTTCGCGACGATGAAGGGCTAGCCGATGACCAATCTCTTGCTGGCGTTCGCATCTGAAGGAGAAGCAGCCATCGAATTTGGCCATGGCGGCCAGCTTCAGGAGTGGGCGTGGCTCATCCTGGTTGCCCCGTTCCTGGCTTACGTTTTAATCCTTGCCTACGGCAAGAAGCTGAAGTACGAGGGTGGTGAGATCGCCGTCGGCATGATGGCTTTTGTCTTCGGATACGGCCTGTTGCTCTGGCTCGACACGATTCGCAATCACACTGTCTTCGAGAAGTCCATCGAGATCGGCCGGATCGGCGACGGCATGGTCCTCGAATGGGGATGGGTCGTCGATGGCTTGTCATCGATGATGTACTTTGTTGTCGGTACCGTCGGCCTGCTCGTATTCACGTACGCACTTGGATACATGAAGGGAGAGCGGCGCAACACCTTCTTCTATGCATCGTTCTCGCTGTTTGCCGGGGCCATGCTCGTCCTCGTTGCCTCAGCCAACCTGGCGCAATTGATCGTCGGATGGGAACTGGTTGGCGTTGCCTCATATCTGCTCATCGGCCATTACTGGGAAGACAAAGCCAACTCGTCGGCCGGTATGAAAGCCTTCTTCACGAACAAGGTGGCGGATGTTGGTCTCATCATCGGAGCCCTGGCGTTGTCGGTGTCGGTCGGTTCGTTCCGAATTTCCGACATCCTCGACGCCGCCACCCACCATGGAGAAGCGCTGGCCGCACCCTTCTTTGGGTCGAGCGTCGCGGTAGCTGGAGCGCTGTTGTTGTTCTTTGGCGCGATGGGCAAGTCGGCTCAGTTCCCTCTGCACATTTGGTTGCCTGATGCCATGGCTGGCCCAACCCCGGTTTCGGCCCTGATGCACGCCGCCACCATGGTGACGGCTGGCATCTATCTCATGGCTCGAATGTTCCCGTTGTATCAGGAGATGGCTACTGCGGCCCGCCCGGTGATGATCGTCGTTGGCGCGGCCACGCTGTTCCTCACCGGACTCATCGCCCTTGTCCAAGACGACATCAAAAAGGTCCTGGCGTACTCGACTGTCAGTCAGCTCGGCTACATGATGGTGGCCATCGCCGCCGGTGGGTACACGGCAGCGGTTTTCCACCTCTTCACGCATGCCTTCTTCAAAGCCCTGCTCTTCCTTGGCGCCGGTTCCGTTATCCACGGAGTTCACTCGAACAACATGTCCGATATGGGCGGACTCCGTAAATACATGCCCCGGACGTTTTGGACGTTTGTTATCGGATCGGGTGCCCTGGCCGGGATCATCCCACTCGCCGGCTTCTTCTCGAAGGACGAGATCCTCGGCACCCTCGACTATGGCGGATACACAGCGGTTCTCTGGATCGCCATTGCCGGCGCGTTCGTTACTGCCTTCTACATGACCCGAGTGGTCGCACTTACCTTCTTCGGCGAGTACAAGGGTGACGGGCATCCACACGAATCTGAGGGTCTGATGACGGTCCCGCTCATGGTCTTGGCTGGGTTCTCGGTAGTGGCCGGAATCGTGAATATGCCAGGATTCAAGTTCGGTGAAAACATTGTGCTTCGCTACACCGGATTCACCGAATGGCTCGCCACCCGTGACTTCTCACCGCTTGGCGACCACCACCCGGAGGCGCTCGAATGGAACCTGGCGCTCTACGGCACCATCGCCGCCGTTGGCGGTATAGCGCTGGGCTGGATGCTGTTCGGCAAGGACGCCGATACGCAACAAGAGCGGGATCGGCTGGAGATACCCGTTCTTTATCCGCTCCTGCGGGCCAAGTATTACCTCGACGACGTTGCCCTGGCGCTGGTGGCCGTGATCAAGGGACCGGCGGCCCGCTTTGTAGACTGGACCAACACCTATATTTTCGACACCGTCGTCAACTCGTTTGGCTTCGCAGCAGCATGGCTTGGCAAGATTGTCTACAACGTGGCTGATCAAGGAATCATCGACGGTGTGTTCAACGGTTCGGCCGGAGTCGCCTCGGCGGCAGGCGGATGGCTACGCAAGATGCAGACCGGCAAGATCCAGCAGTACGCCGGTGCCCTCGTCATTGGCGCGGTAGCGCTTGTCGTCGGCTTCATAATTTTCAACAGCAACTGATACAACAGGAGGACCCACAATCATGGCGCTTTTGGACAACGGAACAGTCCTTAGCCTCATCACCTTTTTGCCGCTGGTCGGCGCCCTTATCGTGGGTTTGATTCCCCGGGCGCGAGAAGAGGCATACAAGTGGGCGGCTCTCCTGACGACTCTCGTCGTAGGGGTCCTCTCGGTAGTGATGGCGGTTCAATTCGATTACGGGGTCTCGGCCAAGTTCCAGCTGGGAACGAATCTTCCGTGGATCGAATCAATCGGCTCAAACTTCCACATCGGCGTCGACGGTATCTCGTTGCCGATGGTTGTGCTGTCAGCACTTCTCAGCATTCTGGCCATTATCTACTCCTGGGACCATTGGGAGGAGCCCCGCAATCCGAAGGCGTTCCTCATTTTGATTCTTCTGCTCGAGACAGGGATGAACGGTACGTTTGTCGCTCTCGACTTGATCCTGTTCTTCATCTTCTTCGAGCTGGTGTTGCTCCCGATGTACTTCATGATCGGAATCTGGGGCGACAAAACACCGCGAACGATCGCCCTGTTCAACCTGACCACCGAGAACCGCCTGTACGCCTCGATCAAGTTCTTCTTGTTCACCCTGTTCGGTTCGGCATTCATGTTGTTGTCGTTCCTGGGCCTCTATTTCAACTCCGGAGACGCCGGAAGTCGGACCTTCGACATCCCCAAGCTCATCGAGATGGCGCCTCAGCTGTCGGCCTTGCCAATTGCCGGATGGCTGTTCGCTGGAATGTTCCTCGGTTTCGCGGTCAAGGTACCGATGTGGCCATTCCATACCTGGTTGCCGGACGCCCATACCGCCGCCCCCACGGTCGGTTCGGTTCTTCTGGCGGCAATTCTGTTGAAACTCGGTTCGTACGGGTTCATCCGCATTGCCCTCCCGATTCTTCCGGAACAGGCCATGCAGTGGGCGCCGACGATTGCGATCCTGGCGGTGATCGGCATCATTTACGGTTCGCTCGCCTGTCTGGCACAGACCGATATGAAACGCCTCATCGCGTTTTCGTCGGTGGGACACATGGGCTTTGTGATGCTCGGCATTTCGACTTTGACCGAAGCCGGCATCAACGCCGCCATCATCGGCATGGTCGCCCACGGCGTAATCACCGGCATGCTCTTCTTCGTCGCCGGGTCGATGTCTCACCGCTATCACACCCGCGATATGGCTCGTCTCGGAGGGAACGCCACGCTCATGCCAAAGATGGGCTTCATCCTTGGCTTCATTGCTATGGCCTCGCTTGGATTGCCCGGTCTGGCTGGTTTCTGGGGTGAGTTTATGGCCTTGCTCGGCGCCTTCAAGCCGGCGGCCGGACTCCCGGTCGGACTCTTCCAGACAGCCATGGTTATTGGGGCGATTGGCACCGTGCTGACCGCCGGCTACCTGCTCTGGATGCTCCAAAAAGTCAACCTGGGTGAGCCAAACGAGGAATGGGCCGGTCACGAGTTCCACGACGTTGATAAATATGAGATGGCCGCCTGGGTTCCGTTGCTCATCGCCACCGTCGCCATCGGCGTCTACCCCAACCTGGTGCTCGGTTCTACCAACGGCGCAGTCAAAAACCTTGTTACGACTCTGCTCGAGAACTTGGCCTAACGCATGGCACCGGACCTCGACTACCTGGCACTCGCGCCAGAGCTTGCTCTGGTTGGGACGGTGATGGCGGTTCTCACCGCCGACATCGTGCTGCCCCACGCCCAGAAGTACTGGACGGCGGTCCTGTCGGTGCTCGGTCTGACGATTACCGCCCTCCCGATCGCCTATCTGTTGCTCAGCGACGACGGAAGCCGCTCGATGCTCGACGGGTCGTATGTGGTGGACGACTTCTCGTTGATCCTCAAAGGCCTGTTCGTAGCGGCCGGGTACATCGTGGTGCTCATGTCGGTTAGCTATATCGAGTCGGATCGGTATTACCAGGGGGAGTATTACTTCCTGCTGCTCGCTTCGATCCTCGGCTCGGTTGTCATGGCGTCGGCTCGCGACCTGATCTTGCTGTTTGTCGGCCTCGAACTCGTTTCGGGACCGCTGTTCCTGCTGGCTGGATGGCGCAAGGGCGACGTGAAATCGAACGAGGCGTCGCTGAAGTTCTATCTACTCGGAGTTCTGTCAGCAGCCATCCTGTTGTACGGGATGTCATTCCTGTATGGACTGACCGGCACGGTTGATTTTGACGGCATACGGGCCGCATCTGCCGGACTCGCCGATACTCCGGCGTTCATCATGGCTGTTCTTTTTGTCATGGTCGGGTTCGCGTTCAAGATATCGGCGGTCCCGTTCCACTTTTGGGCGCCTGACACCTATGAGGGGGCCCCGACCCCGGTTACCGCCTACATGTCGGTCAGTTCAAAAGCGGCCGGGTTCGTTGGCATGCTCATCGTCACGTACGTGGCGTTCCCGGGTGCCTCGCACATTTGGGGTCCGGCCCTATGGATCATGGCCGCTTTGACGATGACGATCGGGAATCTCACTGCCCTGCGGCAGACCAATATCGTTCGTTTGTTGGCCTACTCCTCAATTGCTCAGGCAGGGTTCATGCTCGTGCCCTTTGCAGTAGCGGGGGTGAGTTCCGATCCCGACGCGATTGCGACCGCCTTCGGAGCAACCGTTACCTACATCGCCATCTACACGTTCATGAACCTCGGCGCATTCGCAGTGGTCATCGCTGGCGCTCGCTACACCCGTTCCGGTGACATCGACAAGTGGGCGGGCCTCGGTACGTATCAGCCAGCCATCGCCTTGTTTGGTCTCATCTTTTTCCTCTCCCTGGCTGGCATCCCACCACTGGCGGGTTGGTACGCCAAGCTGGTCATGTTCTCAGCGGCGATCGGCGGAGGCTCCGTGTGGACGTCGATCCTGGCCGGCATCGCAGCCGTGAACGCGGTGATCGCCTTCTACTATTACGCCCGGGTTGTGAAGGCCATGTGGTTCGATCCGGTCCCCGAAGGCCACGTCCCTGGGAAGCCAAAAGAGAGCCGTTCCCTCCAGCTGGCGATGGTCATCACCGTTGTATTCGTAATCGTGGCTGGCTTTTATCCGGCCATTTCGGCGTACTTCGGCGACACGGTCGCCAGCATCATCACGGGCGGATAGCCGACCGGTCTGGTTCGCAACCTCCAGTAGGGTACGTTCGTGGACAAACGGGCAGCAGCGATCATCTTGGCGGGCGGGTCCGGTACCCGTTTCGGAGGTCCGGTAAACAAGGTATTTCGAGATCTCGAGGGCCGTCCGGTTCTGGCTCATTCTCTCGAAACCTTTCGCCACGTTGCCGGTACGATCGTGGTGGTACGGCGCCCAGCGGACCGCGAGCTACTCGCTCCGCTACTGCAGGAGGGCGAACTCGTTGCCGAGGGCGGCAACACTCGCACCGCCTCAGAACGTTCTGGCCTTGAGGCGCTTCGGCACCGCATCGCATCTGGCGATATCGACTTGGTGGCCATCCATGACGGAGCCCGCCCCTTCATCGGCGACCGTATGGTTATCAAACTCATCGACACAGCCCGCCGGGTCGGGGGAGCAGTTCCCGGGTGGCTAGTTGGCGACGACGCCGACGTGGGCGACGGTTCGGCCGCCTACGAGTTGGACGGATATGGACTGGTCACTGTTCAAACTCCGCAGGCCTTCCGAGCGTCAGGGCTCCTAGCTGCGTTTGACGACAACCCGACTGCCGAAGCGGCCGACACGGCCATGATCGTACGAGCCTATGGACAGCTGGAGATCGCTCTGGTCCGGACGGATGCCACCAATCGCAAGATCACGTTTCCTGGAGACCTCGATTAGCGAAGAAAAAACTCCGGCGTTAGAGCCGTTGCCGGGTGGTTCGGTCCGATAGGCTCGGCAACATGAAGGGGACCGGTTATTTCGTCGCTGCCATTGTCATCGTGCTCGTATTCGTTGCCTGGATCTATAACGGGCTGGTGCGGGCCCGCAACCGGGTCGAGAACGCCTGGGGTCAGGTCGACGTGCAGCTTCGCCGCCGGTACGACCTGATACCGAACCTGGTCGAAACCGTCAAAGGGTATGCCAGCCACGAGAAAGGCACGTTTGAAGCGGTTGTCGAGGCACGGGCTGCATCGCAAAGCGCTACGACGGTAGAAGCGCAAGCTCAAGCCGAGAACATGTTGACAGGCGCCCTCCGGCAACTCTTTGCCCTGGCCGAGGCGTATCCCGAACTGAAAGCGGCGACCAATTTTCAATCGCTTCAGCAAGAACTGTCGGAGACGGAAGGCAAGATTGCCATCGCCCGCCAGATCTACAACGACGCCACCCTCACGTACAACAACGCCGTGCAGACCGTACCGAGAAACATCGTTGCGGGTCTGCTCGGGTTTCGCCCGAAGCCCTACTTTGAGGCTACCGGCGACGAACGGAGCGTCCCACAGGTGGACTTCTGAAACGATCGCTACTTGCGATTGGAGCGCTGCTCCTTCTAGCGGCGACGCTTGCTTCACCGGTTGACGCCCAATCATCGAAGTCCTTCTGGTTTCCTGACGTAGCCATCACGGTTGAGTTAGCTGACGATGGAACCGTCATGGTCACCGAAGATCTGACCTTCTCATACAGCGGCTCGTTTGAGGGCGCCTATCGGGACATCCCGGTCAGGGGCGGCGAGCAGGTCTCACGGGTCACCGTGTCCGAGCAAGGGACGGCTTATGCACCTGGGGCTTCAACGGAGCTCGGGTCCTCCGACACTCCCGGCACATTTGGGGTCGAAGACCGTGGCTCGGTCATGAGAGTTGTCTGGCACTATCGAGCTTCCGACGAGGTGCGAACGTTTACGGTCCGCTACGAGTTCACCGGGCTGGCGGTCGCCTACGACGACGTTGTCGATGTGAACTTGCAGGTGTGGGGCGACCAGTGGGACGTCGGAGTATCAGAACTGCACGCCCGGTTTTTTTCTGCCAACTTGTCGGCTGCCGACGAGGTACTCGTCTTCGGGCACCCAACCGACGTCGACGGCCGTACTTCCCTTGGCACGGACGGCATTTCCCCCGATCTCGTGGCGTTTTCGGTCCCGTCGCGTCAGTTCGTTGAGTTGCGGGTGGTCGTGCCACGGTCGGCCATCTCGTCAACTGAGGGCGCCAAAGTTGTTAGCGGAAGCGGCCTTCAGGAAATCCTCGCCGACGAGAAAGCCGAGGCAGCGCGCGCCGATCAGCGGGCCGGGAGCCTGCGATTCGCAGCGATCGCACTGCTCGTCGCTTTCGCGGCATATCCGATCGCAGTGGTGGCGGGATATGCGTTCTTTGGTTCAGAACCGCGGGTGCGATACGACCGTGAATACGAACAGGAACCGCCAGCGGACACGTCGCCAGCCGTCGTCGATGCGCTCAGAAGCCAGGGTCGGGTCGACGAACGAGGCTTCACTGCCACGCTATTCGATCTCATAAGGCGCGGCCGCTACACGGCGGAACCAGCCACGATCGAGCAGTCAACCTGGTTAGGGCTGCGCACCGAACAGATCACCGACCTGCAGATCGGCCTTGGCAAAGACACCGTGCCATTAGAAGGTCACGAGCGTCCGGTCGTGGCAATTGTTGACCGGATCGTGGCGGACGGCCCGCTCCCGCTAACTGAGTTTCGGAGGTCGCTGCGCGAGGACCCTTCGACGAATCATGCCGACTACGAACAGTTCAAATCGGCGGCCGCAGACGCCCTAAAGCAGCGAGGCCTTCTCGACACCGTTGGGAAGCGGTACCCGGCGTTCCTAATTCTGGGTGTCATCGTGGTCGCTGCCCTCGGCGCCCTATTGCTCCCACGAATCCTTGGCAACCGCCTGTCGTTCGAGGCCAAATCTTTGATGGAAGTCGGATTCCTCGCGTTTGGTGTAATCGGGGTAGCCGTCAGCGTAGTGCTAGCTGGGCGGACCAAGCTATGGGTCCGTCGCACGAGGGAAGGCGCCCTTCTCAACGAGCGGTGGAAGGCATTCCAGAGATACCTTGAAGACTTCAGCCGACTCAAGGAAGCCCCGGCGTTGTCGCTGGCCCTCTGGGAGGAATACCTCGTTTACGGGATTGCTCTGGGAGTCGCCGAAGACGTTCTGGAAGCTGCCCGACTGTACGCACCCCAAGATCTTGAGCAAACATCGAGTGTCTATTGGTACGGGAGTCACGGATACTCGGGCGGCCATTCGAGCAACGCGATATCAGGTATCGAATCGGCGTTGTCCGGAGCGTTCGCTCCGCCGTCTTCATCAGGTGGCGGTGGCGGCTTTTCCGGCGGGGGCGGCGGAGGAGGCGGCGGTGGGGGTGGCGGTGCCTGGTAGGCGCTGCCTAGCCCGAACCGACCTCGAGTAAATCTTTGAGCCGGGCGTAGTCGGCATTGATCGATCGTTTGACCATGACGTTCATGATCGGGCTCAGGAGCTTGTACACGCCACTGGCATCGCCCTCGATGATCGCTCGAACCCGTGATCCCCCTTGATCAGCATCGACAACCCGAGTGAAAGTGATCGGGAACGTTGACTTCGTCGTGGTTGCTTTGACTCGACGGCCCGGGGAGTATTCGATGACTTCAAACGAAGAAAAGATCTCCCGGTTGGCCATGTGGGCCACCTGGTCGTAGGTCGAACCGACTCCGAAGTCTCCCCCCGAGGTGATCGTGCATGACCGCATGCCGTTCTGCCATTTCGGGTTGTTTTCGAAGTTCGAGATGAAAGCGAACACTTCAGCGGATGGACGGTCGATATGAATATCGACTTCGACACGGGTTCCCACAGTTTCTCTCTCCTTGACCAATCGACGCGCGCCGCGCTCCTGGCTGGCTGCGTACCTGGCATGGCTAATCGTATCGGATCTGCCTGCGCTGCGAGGGTGAATTTGGCTCGGGCGGGTCTGGCTTTGATTCCTGGCGGCTTCCCGGCGATACTCGCAGTGGCAAATCGGCAAGGAGACGCATACATGGCAACGCTGTTTTATGAGAGCGATACTGACGCTTCGATCATCGCAGGCAAGACCGTGGCGATAATCGGATTCGGCAGCCAGGGCCATGCCCACGCCCGTAACCTCCACGAGTCTGGGGTTCGAGTCGTCGTCGGCCTGCGAGAAGGCTCACGGAGCCGGGTCGAAGCCGAAGAGGCGGGACTTACCGTCCTCACGCCAGTGGAAGCTGCGAAGGCAGCCAATGTCATCATGATGCTCGTGCCAGACCAGCACATGGCCGACCTCTACACCAACGAGATCGCCCCCAACCTGGAACCGGGCGATGCCCTGTTCTTTGCCCACGGCTTCAACATTCACTTCGGTGAGATCGTGCCGCCCGAGTTTGTTGATGTTGTCATGGTCGCTCCAAAAGGCCCGGGACACCTGGTCCGCCGGACCTACACGGAAGGGTCAGGGGTTCCCTGTCTCATTGCCGTGCATCAGGATGCGTCTGGAAACGCCCATGCCCTCGGCCTTTCCTACGCATGGGGAATCGGGGGAGCCCGAGCTGGCATCCTCGAGACAACCTTCAAGGAAGAGACCGAAACTGACCTGTTCGGTGAGCAGGTCATCCTTTGTGGTGGCGTTTCCGAGATGATCAAGGCGGCGTTCACGACCATGGTCGAAGCCGGCTACCAGCCGGAGTCTGCCTACTTCGAGACATTGCATGAGCTCAAGCTCATCGTCGATCTTCTTTATGAAGGTGGACTGTCTTGGATGCGCTACTCAATCTCGGATACTGCCGAGTACGGCGACTACACCCGCGGACCGCGCATTGTGACTCCCGAGACCAAAGAGGTGATGAAGACGATTCTCGGTGAAATCCAGAATGGCGAATTCGCCAGGGAGTTCATCGCTGAGACACGCGGCGGAGGCGATGGCCTCGTCACGATGCGTCGGGCCGAGCAAGATCACGAAATCGAGCGGGTGGGCGCCAAGCTGCGGTCCATGATGCCGTTCCTTACCCCGAAGGCCCCCCCTGCGGATTAGGACGGGCAGGACCCCCGCAATGAATATTGGGATACTGTCGAGAAGCGCGTCGCTGTATTCGACGTCGCGCCTGGTCGAGGCCGGACGCAAACGCCACCACAACATGGCAGTCGTCGACTACCTGCGGGCATACATGGAGATCACATCGACCCGTCCGAAGGTCATTCTCCGGGGCAATCGGCTCAAATATGACGCGGTCATCCCCCGTATCGGGGCGAGCCACACCTTTTACGGCACGTCAGTGGTTCGCCAGTTCGAAATGATGGGAACAGCAACTGCCAACGGTTCAGTGGCGATCGAACAGTCCCGCGACAAACTGCATTCGTTGCAACTGTTGGCTCACGCCGGGGTCCCTATGCCAGTCACCGGGTTTGCTCACAACATCCAGGACATCGACCTGCTGCTCGAATCAGTGGGCGGGCCACCCGTAGTCATCAAGCTTCTCGAAGGGACGCAGGGTCTCGGAGTCGTTTTAGCTGAAACGAGGAAGGCAGCCGAGTCGGTGATCGGAGCCTTCCGGCAGATAGATGCCAACATCCTCGTCCAGGAATACATCGAGGAGTCCGATGGAGCCGACACCCGCGTTCTCGTAGTCGGCGGTCAAGCCGTAGCGGCCATGCGCCGCATTGCTCCGGTCGGAGAGTTTCGCTCGAACCTGCATCGTGGTGGCAGGGCGGTCCCCGTGGACTTGACCGACGAAGAGCGCGGGCTGGCTATTGACGCCACCCGGGTGATGGGCCTCGGGGTTGCAGGAGTCGACCTCCTCCAAGCTGATCGAGGTCCGGTCGTGCTTGAAGTGAACTCCTCGCCGGGACTCGAAGGGATCGAAACTACTACCGGCATCAACGTGGCCGACCGTATCATCGAATGGCTTGAGGTCGTCACTGAGGTGGAGAGTGGCCGCTAAGTCTCGCCGCCCAAGGTTTGAGATCGCGGGAGTGAAGATCTCGTCGGGCTATCGCAAGACCGTTGAGATTCCCCTGATGAAACTGCCGACCGGGTCGTCTCTCTCATTGCCGATCACCGTGCTCAATGGGGTGGAAGATGGACCCGTCGTGTTCCTGTCGGCTGCTATCCACGGCGACGAACTGAACGGCGTCGAGATTGTCCACCAATTGCTGGGTTCGATCTCTGCCAAGGCGTTGAAGGGCACGATCATTGCGGTCCCTGTTGTCAACGTGCTCGGTTTCGTTAACGAGTCGCGTTATCTGCCGGATGGTCGGGATCTCAACCGACACTTCCCAGGTTCTGCGCGAGGTTCGCTGGCGTCTCGACTTGCCAACCTCTTTATGACAAATGTGGCCAACCAATGCGAACTTGGCGTCGATTTTCATACCGGAACTGGGCATCGCGGCAACATCCCACAGATCCGCGGCAACATGGATGATCCCGAGATTCGCCGGTTGACCGAGGTTTTTGCGCCTCCGGTAGCCCTGCACGCCCGTCTTCTTGACGGCTCGCTGCGTGCGGCATCTGACGAGGCTCGCAAGGTGCTCCTATTCGAGGGCGGCCAGGCTCACCGTTTCCAGCCGGACATGATCCAGGCTGGTGTAGATGGCACGCTCCGCGTGCTCGCCAGTAAAGGCATGATCGAGGAAGCTCCTGTTCCAGGACATCGGACGTTCTGGTCCCGGTCGGCCAAGTGGGTGCGGGCCAGACGCTCGGGCGTGCTGCGACTCGAGGCATCGCTGGGCGATACCGTCGAGAAAGGCGACTTGATCGGGAGGATCGGAGCGACGTCACCCGGTAAGTCACTCCGGGTGACGTCGCCAATCGACGGGGTGATTATTGGTATCGTTCGCAATCCGATCATTAATCAAGGTGGGCCGATTGCCAATATCGCCGAAAAGACAACGAATGGGGCGACGAATTGAGTAGTTCGGACTGGTCACCCAAGAGCACCACGACTCGACTGACACCTGCCGACGTCGGTCCCGGCCAGCCCGAGCTCTGGAAGCCAGCGACGACCGCCGACCTCAACCGCTTCAAGAACGGCACCCATGCGGGAGCCCACCGTTTCCTCGGTGCCCACCGCACGGTGGTCGACGCCAAGCCGGCAGTTGCATTCGCCGTTTGGGCTCCCGCCGCCAATCGGGTCACAGTTCTTGGCGACATGACCGGATGGGAAGAGGTTCCGCTTCAGCCTCGAGACGGCATCTGGGAAGGAACCGTTGCGGGCGGCGAAATTGGAGACAGTTATCACTACAAGATCTACTCGGCCGCCGGTGTGTCCGACAAATCGGATCCGTATGGCGCTTGGTGGGAGGTCGCCCCAGAGCGGAACACCCGCCTGTGGTGGGATGACTACGTCTGGGCAGACGACGATTGGTTGAGCGGGCGCGGGGCTGCCCACGACGCCCCGGTGTCGATCTACGAGATGCACATTGGTTCCTGGCGTACCAACGACGGCGAATTGCTCGGCTATCGCGGTTTGGCAGAGCCCCTTATCGAGCATGTCAGTTCGATCGGTTTTACCCACGTCGAGTTTCTCCCGCCGAATGAGCACCCGTTTGGTGGTTCGTGGGGCTACCAACCGATCGGGTGGTTTGCGCCAGCCTCGCGGTGGGGAACGCCAGAAGACTTCAAATACCTCATCGACCAGTTGCACCAGGCAGGGATCGGGGTCATCGTTGACTGGGTGCCCGCTCACTTCGCGGTCGACGCGCATGGTCTCGTGGATTTCGATGGTGGGCCCTTGTATGAGTACGCGGACCCGCACAAAGCCAAGCATCCTGACTGGGGCACCTATGTTTTCGATCTGGGTCGCCCGGAGGTGCGCAGCTTCCTCCTCTCAAGTGCGGCGGCATGGTGCGAGCGGTATCACGTCGACGGCCTCCGGGTCGACGCGGTGGCGTCGATGCTGTACCTCGACTATTCCCGTCAGGAGGGCGAATGGGTTCCGAATCGGTACGGAGGTCGCGAGAACCTCGAAGCGATTGACTTCCTTCGCCAGTTCAATGACACGATCCACGCTGGCTTCCCCGGCGTGGCCACGTTTGCCGAAGAGTCCACTGCCTGGCCGATGGTCTCATCTCCGACCTACGTTGGGGGCCTCGGGTTCGATTACAAGTGGGATATGGGTTGGATGCACGACACGCTTCAGTATTTGGGCCGCGACCCGATCTATCGATCTCACCATCACGGGGAGATCACGTTCCGCGGGGTGTACGCCTTTTCGGAGAATTACACCCTTCCACTGAGCCATGACGAAGTGGTTCATCTCAAAGGCTCGTTGCTGACCAGGATGCCAGGGGACGCCTGGCAACGGTTTGCGAACCTGCGACTTTTGTTCGCTGAACAGTTCACCCAGCCGGGCAAGAAGCTTTTGTTCATGGGCGGAGAGTTCGGGCAAGTCTCCGAGTGGAACGACGCCGGACAACTCGATTGGGACGCCCTTGAAGACCCGGCCCACGCGGGCGTAATGGCGCTGGTCGCCGACTTGGCGGCACTCTATCGCGACCTTCCTGCCCTGCATCGTGGTGATCATGAGCCGGGATCGTTCTCCTGGCTTATGGCCGACGACTCGGACCGGTCGGTGCTGGCGTGGTCCCGATCGGACGGCGACGATTTAGCGGTGGCTGTTTTCAATTTCACCCCTCAGGTGCAGCATGACTACCGGCTCCCAGTCCCGGTTGACGGGCCCTGGGAAGAGCTGATCACGACCGACAACGAAAAATACGGTGGGTCGGGAGTGATGCAGCCTGGACCCCTCGTTGCCAAAGAGGGGTTTCTGTCCGTTACGCTGCCGCCGCTGGCTGCCTTGGTTCTCGCCCCGCGTTAATCGGTGGCCATGGAGCGCCGATTTGGCTGCTCGGGAACGGGTCCGGGGTGTCAGCTCATCGTAGAGTCATAAACATACGCGAACCCCATTGGGTCCAAGATGCTGGAGCAAGAATGACCATCAGACCCGAATTGGTAGAGGTCATCTCCCGTACCGGGCCGATCCCCTTCGAAGAGTTCCAGGAACGTGCGCTGTACGGATCTGGCGGGTTCTTTGTTGGAGACGCACTCAGATCGGTCAAAGCCGGTGATTTCCTGACAAGCCCGGAGGTTTCTCCGCTTTTCGGTGCAACCCTCGGCGCCTTCGTCGCCGCCGAAGCCGACCGGCTAGGGGCCATGCCCCGAGTGGTGGAAGTTGGTGCAGGATCAGGCTCACTGTTGAAAGCCCTACTGGATGTCGTAGAAGTTGAAGCGTGGGCAGTCGAGATCTCGATGGCTGCTCAGATTGCGTCGAGCTACGTGGTTGGAGAGGAGCGGGTAGTTCCATCCCTCGATGACGTGCCATTCGATGGACCTACGGTGGTCATTGCCAACGAACTCCTTGACAACTTTCCTGTTGCGCTCGCGGTCCGCACCGACGCCGGGTGGGAGGAGCGATGGATCGGCGTTGATGCTGGGGCCCTGTGTTTGGTCGCAGCACCCCTCCGTGACGAAGTCGGCGATTGGGTCAGTCGGTTCGGTGGTGACGTTCCCGTCGGAGGCATGGTTGAAGCTCACGTGTTGGGAGATGCCTGGTTCCGGGACCTGCTCAACCGCATCGACGTCGGCACCGTTTGCATCATCGACTACGGCGACACCGCCGAAGCTCTCGTTCCGAGGCGGAGCTTTGGGACGTTGCGCACCTATCGATCGCATCACCGGGGGCCCGATCCGTTGGCGTTTCCCGGGGAAACAGACATCACGGCTGATGTGAACTTCTCATCGTTGCTGGCGATCTGCGACGAGCTCGGTTGGAAGTCGACCCTCGAACGGCAGGAAGACTTCCTCACCCGGTTCGGCTTGCGTGCTCGGCTCAGTGAGCTTCGCCAAGAGGAGTTGGCGCTGGCCCGCGATGGCGACCCGATGCAACGCTTGATCGTACGCAGCCGCAAAAACGAAGCAGAAACGCTGCTCCAGTCGAGAGGCCTTGGCGACTTCCGTGTCCTCACTGCTTCTCGGTGAGGCCTCATCGTTCGCTGGAACCCTGGGTTTGGCTGCGAACCCTGGGTTGTTCTCCGGGCTGTGGCTACCGGTTTCCGGGGGTAGGAACCCTGGGTTTAACCCTGGGTTGCATTTCGGGGGGATCCCCCAGGTGAATCGCTAGGTCGTGGCGGCGGCTGCCGGTAACCTGCCAGCAGGCCTACAAACGTAGGTGACGGAAGGTTCCACGATGACGGTCAACCAACAACCTCGCCCACGGTGCATGGCATGAGTGTCATGTCGAGGCCCCGTGAAATCGCTCGCCAGACCCCCGACGATCGGCTGCGCAGCATCGACTTCGTCCGGGTGGCATCGATGCTTGTCGTCGTGTTCGGGCACTGGCTCATGGCCTTGGTCTGGATCAATACCCTCGGCGAGGCCGAGTTCGGTGATGCCCTCGCCGAGAGTCGTGTTCTCCAGTACGTCACCTGGATCCTGCAGGTCATGCCATTGTTCTTCCTGGCTGGTGGGTTTTCCAATGCTCGCTCGATCGCCGCGGCCAATCGGGCTGGAACTCCTCGTCGAGAGTGGCTCGCGTCACGAGCCCAGCGTCTCATCACGCCCACCCTCCCGGTCATTGCGGTGTGGAGCCTTGGCGTGTTCGCCCTCGGTCGTTTCATCGACCCGGGAATGCTCCGGGTTGGCACCATCGCCGCCACCATCCCGATGTGGTTCCTGGCCGTCTATCTCATGGCGGTTGTCGCCGCCCCGTTCACCTACGCAGCTTGGGAACGCTGGGGGTTCGCCTCGGTGGCGTTTGGGGCTGGCCTCGCAATTGTGATCGACGTGCTCCGCATCGGTTTTGATGTTCCCTACGTCGGATATCTCAACTTCCTGGTTGTCTGGCTAACAATCCACCAACTCGGTCACGGCTGGGATCGCCGCCCCAAGCCCCGGACGGGTTGGCTTATCGCCGCTCTCGGCCTGGTGCTGCTGGTCGTCCTCACCCAGATCGGGCCCTATTCGGTTGCCATGGTTGGCGTCGATGGAGCCAGGGAGATGAGCAACAACTCGCCTCCCACGGTCGCGTTGCTCGCCCTCGCTCTCTTTCAGGCCGGATGGCTGGCAGGGATGACGCCAACTCTCGAACGATGGCTGAAGAAGGAGACGCCCTGGTCGGCCGTGATCCTGGCCAACGGGTTCACGATGAGTGTGTACCTGTGGCATATGACGGCCATGGTTCTACTCGTGCTCGTATCGCTGTCGTTCGCCCAGGGCCTGCTCTCGGCGGTACCTCTCAGTGGGGAATGGTGGGCAACACGTCCGGTCTGGATTGGGATCCTCATCCTGATCACCCTTCCGCTCGTGCTGCTGTTCCGCAGATTCGAACATCGCAGCGTCCGCCAGGTGACACGCCATCCGGTGGCACTCGGGTTTGGGATCGCCATCTCGGCGATGGCGCTGGCTGCGACAGTGACGTTTGGTCTTTCGAACGCCGAAGGTGCGACCCGGTTGTGGATACCGCTTTCTGCCTTCGTCGGGGCCGTTTTGGCCGGGGTGATCGAGATCAAACCGAAGGCCCGCCCCAACTAGGCGCGAACAACTAGCGCAAGCAGGCGAATAAACCTTCGAGGGATTCATCGGTGACCGTTTCGAGTCGGGCCTGAACGTACCAACGTTCGACCCCGATTTCGGACATCTGCCCGAGAATGTCGGCCACCTGGTCGGGAGTGCCATGCGGAAACCCTCTGCGCTCAAGCAGGTCGTGCAAGTCGTCGGCTGTGTCCTTGCCCATGATCGGTACGGTGTCCTCGAGAGCTTGCCGATAGTCCGCTTCCGTCTTTCCCACGATCGGCGGGCAGGCCGTGCTGATAAAGAGGTCGTCTCCTGAGCGTCCGGCTGACTCCGCCGCCTCCCTGGCTCGTTCGATCCGGATGCGCATTTCGTCGGTCGGGCCGCCGTATACGTTGAACTCGTTGCAGTAGCGGCCTGCCAGACGGGGGGTCTTGTGGGGGCCGAACCCGCCGATGAGCAACGGGACAGATGTCATTGGTTGGATGTCGAAGGCTGACAGCTCGTAACGATCACCGGCGTAGCCCGGGTTGCTCGGGTCGAAAGCCGCCTGGCAATAGGCAAGCGCTTCTTCGAGATGGGCGAACCGTTCGGCCCGCTCGGGATAGGGAATGCCAAAGACTTCATGCTCGGAGTCCATCCAACCTGTGCCGAGCCCAAGTTTGAAACGGCCGCCCGACATGTCGGCCAGGGTCACGGCAGTCTTTACGTAGACGGCTGGATGGCGGAACGTGATTGGCGATACCAGGACTACGAGTTCGATGGTCTCGGTTTCGCGGGCGAGTCCCCCGAACTGGATCAAGGCGTCGTAGGCGGGACGAGCTTCCTCGACAGTTGACATGAGGTAGTGGTCAGGCAGGGCGATGGCGGCGAGACCGTTGGCCTGTGACCACCGGGCGGCCAGACGAACCGTGTCATAGTTCCCTGACGTTTGTAGTGCTAGTTCCACGTGATCTCCTTCTCGCCGCAAATCTGGTCTCAAACTAGTCGTATGGGAGGATCCACGAATTGTGGCTTTCTAGGCGTTCCCGCCAACCCAGGGTGAACTTTCACCTGCGAGTTTGGCTCCGCTTGCTTTGTCGATGAGCTTCTTGACGCGCTCCGGGGTCACCGTCGAATCGAATCCCAGTTCGGCGAGCGCGAGGTCGATTCCCAGCCGCGATTCCGGTCTGTAGTTCGCTGTGAAGCCCGTTTGCGGGACGAGGAGCCCCACTTTGATCTCTGTGGCGCCGGTCTCCGTCGCCACCGCTGCGCTGTCCACAGAGGACGACTCCGCAGGTGCTGCTCCTTCGTCGCTGCCTCAGCACGCAGCGACACCGAACAACAGCGCCACTGCCAATATTGCATTGATCACCTACCGATCCATCCGGTGATGAACTCTCCCCCTTCGAAGGCGGCGGCCCAACATTTCCAAGATTTCTTCTTGCTTATTCGGATAAGGATCCTTTATAATTCAAAGATGCTCACGGAACGGGAACAGCAGATCGTCGACTTGCTCCGCCGCGATCCACTGATCGGAACCGACGCGTTGGCGACGACGCTGGGAACCAGCCGAGCCGCGATCAACGTGCACCTGTCCAACCTCGGAAAGAAGGGTGTCATCCTCGGTCGCGGGTACGTGCTCGCCGAGCAGCCCGGCGCCGTCGTCATCGGCGGAGCCAACATGGACCTCAAGGCGCGCAGCACGGCACTCGCGACTGCCCAAACCAGCAACCCCGGCCACGGCTCGATGGCGCCGGGTGGTGTGGGTCGCAACATTGCCGAGAACATCGCCCGGCTCGGTGATCGCGTCCACCTGATCAGCGTCGTCGGGCGCGACCCAATGGGTGACAACCTGCTCGAGCACACCGCTGCAGCAGGCGTGCGCATCGAACACATCGCCCGCACCGACCGAGCGACCGGCACCTACACCGCTGTGCTCGACGTCGATGGCGAACTGATCGTCGCGATCGCCGACATGGAAGCGACCGCCGAACTCGGGCCCGAACAACTCCTCAGCGCACGCGACATCATCGCGGCCGCCGGGGTGCTGGTTCTCGACGGCAACCTGAACCGCGACACCCTCGATTACGCCCTCGACCTGTCCGCCAGCGTGCGCACCGTCTTCGAGCCCGTCAGCGTGCCCAAGGCGGCCCACCTGACCGGTGCAATCGACGCTCGGGTCTATGCGGTCACACCCAACCGCGACGAACTCGCTGCGCTCACCGACTTGCCGACGCGCACCGACCGGCAAGTTCGCACCGCAACGCTCGCCCTCCACAAACGCGGCATCGAACTGGTGTGGGTCCGGCTCGGCGAGCGCGGCTCGATGCTCAGCACCACCGACCACACCATCGACATCCCGGCCGTGGCGACCACCGTCGAAGACGTCACCGGCGCCGGCGACTCGATGCTCGGCGCGTTCTGTCACGTGCTGCTGCAGGGCGGCACCGCTGAGGACGCCGCTCGATTCGGCAGCGCAGCCGCTGCCCTGACCATTGCCAGCCCATACACCGTTCGACCAGATCTGACCCCGCGGCTCGTTCGGGCCGCACTCGACCAGGAGAAATGAACATGACCATCCCGTCCACCGGCCCCCATCCCGACCTCGAGCTCACCGACGAAGTCGCCCAGGCACTGAACGATGGTGCCCCC
This sequence comes from uncultured Acidimicrobiia bacterium, assembly GCA_965363765.1. GTDB lineage: Bacteria > Actinomycetota > Acidimicrobiia > Spongiisociales > JAENVV01 > JAENVV01. The sequence continues at coordinate 4,153 of CBDTUI010000013.1, read as the reverse complement.
GTCGTCGCTCTCGAGAGCACGATCATCAGCCACGGCATGCCGTTCCCGCAGAATGTCGAAATGGCCACCGAAGTCGAACGGATCATCCGCGAGGGCGGCGCCGTCCCCGCGACGATCGCGGTCCTCGACGGCCGCCCGCGGATCGGGCTGAGCCAGGAAGATCTCCACCTGCTCGCGACCAGCCCCGATGTCTCCAAGATCAGCACGCGCGACCTCCCCTACGCCGTCGCGCAAGGCATCCACGGCGCCACCACCGTTGCCTCCACCATGCGGCTGGCGTCGCTGGCGGGCATCTCGGTGTTCGTCACCGGCGGACTCGGCGGCGTCCACCGCGGCGCCGAGCGGACCTTCGACGTCAGTGCGGACCTGACCGAACTGTCGCAGACCAACGTCGCGGTGGTCTCCGCCGGCGTGAAGTCGATCCTCGACATCGGACTCACCCTCGAAACCCTCGAAACCCTCGGGGTCCCCGTCGTGGCCTACGGCACCGACGACTTCCCGGCCTTCTTCTCCCGCATCAGCGGTCATGCAGCGCCAATGACGCTCGACACTCCTGCCGAGATCGCTGGTCTGATGAGTGCCAAATGGCGGCTCGGTTTGGCCGGCGGCGTCGCGATCGTCAACCCGATCCGGGCCGAGGACGAGATCCCCGCAGACGAGATCGGTGTGATCATCGAACAGGCCGTGGCCGACATGGACGCACAAGGCATTCACGGCAAGGAAGCCACACCCTTCCTGCTCGGACGGATCGTCGAGATCACCAAGGGAGCCAGCCTCGTCGCCAACATCGCACTCGTTAACAACAACGCCCGACTCGGAGCGCAGGTGGCCTCCGAATACGCCGCGCTCGCATAGCCGCCTCGTGGGTCTCTGGACGCTGTCGTGGCACCGACCAAGCTCGCGACGCGATTGGCAACGAGCTTATGCTCGGTCGCGGTGCTCGGAGTCCATCCAACCCGTGCCTGGCCCAAGTTTGAACCGCTCGCCCGACATGTCGGCCAGGGCCACGGCAGTCTCTACGTAGACCGCTGGATGACGGAACGTGATTGGCGATACAACGACTACGAGTTCGATGGTCTCGGTTTCGCGGGCGAGTCCCCCGAACTGGATCAAGGCGTCGTAGGCGGGTTGAGCTTCCTCAACGATTGACATCCTTCTCACCGCAAATCTGGTCTCAAACTGGTCGTATGGGAGGATCTACGAATAGTGGCTTTTTAGGCGTTCCCACCAACCCAGGGTGAACTTTCGCCTGCGAGTTTGGCTCCGCTTGCTTTATCGGCGAGCGGACGAAAGTGGGGTGCCGCAAGGCGTCTCCGCTGATATCCCGATCACACGGCCGGAACGAGATTCTCGATGTCGGTGGCTAAGTCGAGGCAGGCAGCAGTGACGCCGCCTTGGGAATGACTCGTGATTCGGAGGGTGACCCGGTTCCAGGCGATGGCGATGTCCGGATGATGGTTTCGTCGTTCCGCTATCGCGGCCACCTCATTCACGAACTTCATCGACTCGACGAAGTTCGCGAAGACGTATTGCTTCGAGATTTCCGTCGTCGAACCAGACCAGCCGGGAAGGTCGACAAGTTTGGCGCTCACGGTCGCCTGATCGATACGCATACGATGATGCTATCCCAGTTCGGGTCGCTATCGAATCGCTATCTGACGTGCGGGCCCTTCGACGCCCGATCCTGCGATAGGGGCGTCCCGGGATCAGATCAGCCCCCTTGTGCTTAGCCTTCGGCGATTGGTGGAATCGATCGTCGGGGAGTTGCGATCCGGAACACCGTATTCGGTACTCACGTCGCATTTCGGCAAGTTTTGTCAGAAATCGTGTGGATCGGTTCAGAGCCAGGGACCTCCCGCCGATAACACATAAATGGCTTTGGTACGGGTTCCCTTCCACGGCGACTATCTCGCCGATCGAGCGGCCAGGTTCAGGCTTGTCACATATGGCTTGCTGGGTCTGTTGTCGCTTGGTGCGGTTCTTGTCGCGCCTTCAGATCGAGGTGTCGCCACACTGATTGTGGTGCTACTGGTCGGCTGGCTTCCGATGCTCGAACGAAGGGATGCCGTTCGGCATTTGTCGCTCGCCTTCAAAGTCGATGCAGTCGGCTTTCTCGCTCTGTGGTGGCTGATGGGTCCGGTAGCCGGACTAGGCGTGGGCCTCTTCCTGGTGGCAGCTCTGGCCGGAATCATTCTTCCATCGCGCGACGCTCTGTTCGTCGGGATATGGGTGCTGGGGTCAGAAGGGAGTCAAGTCCCGCTGCACTGGTTGGCGGAGTTGCGCGACGGCATGCTTCCATTACTTCATGCGCCTGGACAGGTGGTCGCCCTTGGAGACTTTCTCAGTGCATCAGCGGTCCGATTGTTGGTGTTATTGGTGACAATTGTCGCGTTCCGTTCGATCGGGGCTTCAATGCGCCGCTATCAGGGCCAAATCACCGAAAGCGAAGAAGCATTCCGTGGAGCGTTCGAAGGGGCGCCAGTCGGGGTCGGTCTCGTAGACGGTGAGGGCAACCTCCTGCGCGCCAACCATCGCCTCCGGACGGTTCTACCGGCGCTGGCATCCAGCGACAGCATGCGAGCGCTCGAAGACGGCCGTTCCGACGAGGTGTGTGTGCTCCTCCGCTCCGTACTCGATCGTGCACTCGAGGCAGGATATGTCGATGTTGAACCCGTCGAGTCCCGATTTACCCGAGTATGGGTGTCGGCCGTTCATGACCAGGAGGATCACTTCGTACATGCGGTAGTTCACGCCGAGGACGTTACCGATGAACATGCAGCCAGCGATCGTCTAGAACGTCTGGTTCGATCGAAAGATGAGTTTGTCGCGGCCATATCGCACGAGTTACGGACCCCGCTGACCGCAGTTGTGGGGTTCTCGGAGCTTCTCCGTCAGTCTCGGCAAACGCTCGACGATGATCAGGTCGGCGAAATGATCGCCGATATTGCCCGCGAGAGCGCTGAGGTGTCGTCGATCGTCGAAGATCTTCTCGTTATTGCCCGAGCAGATATCGGCAAGGTAACTCTGCTGCCCGAGGCAGTCTTTCTGGTCGAACAAGTTGATCTGGTTACTCAGAACCTTGACATGGGCGGCCGGGATATCACCGTTGAAGCGGGGACTGACGCGGTTGAAGTCGACCCGGTGCGCTTTCGTCAGATCCTCCGCAATCTTGTCACGAATGCCGTGCGGTACGGTGGTGAAGACATCCGGATTTCGTCTCGCCGGGACGGCGATCATCTAATCATCACTGTGGCTGACAACGGTTCAGGTATCGGGTCCGAGGCCGCGGAACGCATTTTCGAGGCATACGAGCGAGCTCACGAGCAGCCAAGCCAGCCAGCCTCGGTCGGCCTCGGCTTGGCCGTAGCAAGGAGCCTCGCTCGAGCGATGGGCGGCGAGATCGACTACTGCCGGGTCGACGGCTGGACACGATTCGAGCTGACCGTTCCCACAGCAGATCTCTCTGTGGTGACCGTTTCCTAGGGTGACCGGGTACGCTCCACGAAGTGCAGCCGCTTGAACTCCCCGAACCTCAAATCGATCCAACCGCCTTTGTGGCGAGCAGTGCTCAACTTCATGGTCATATCTCGGTTGGCGCAAACGCCGTAATCATGTTCGGTGTCGTGATTCGAGCCGAGCTTGATGTAATCAGGGTCGGCTCGCGAACCAACATTCAGGACAACTCGGTTCTCCATTGCGATGAAGATATTCCGTGTTTGATCGGCGAGAACGTGACCGTGGGTCATGCCGCCGTCGTTCATGGTGCCATCGTCGGAGATCATTGCCTGGTGGGCATCGGGGCCAGGGTGCTCAACAGGTCAGTGATGGGCGAGGGATCATGGATCGCAGCGGGGTCGGTGCTGCCAGAAGGTAAGTCGATTCCGCCGTGGACTTTGGCGATGGGTATCCCCGCCAAGCCCATCCGAGAACTCACCGAGGACGAGATACGCCGCCAAGTAGAAGGCGTCGAGACGTATCAGCACCTTGCCGCCACCTACCGATCGCTCGGGGCGTAGATCTCGGTCAGGTCGGGTGGTCATCATGACGCGACGGCACCCATGGTTTGGCCATGGGTGCCGGTTATGGTGTCGGTTTAGACGACTTTGATGATTTGGTCTACTTCGCCTGACGTCATCTCGACGCTCGGGTGAGA
>CBDTUI010000012.1:0-45474 GCA_965363765.1 uncultured Acidimicrobiia bacterium | reverse complement strand
CCGGCCGAGCCGATGGCGCCGAAGCCGGTAAGGGTGATCGAATGGGAGTTCTGGTCGCCGTTCTCGTAACCGCCGACCACATCAACGATCCGGGTGCCGTCAGGCTCAGGGATTCCGGCATACCGGAAGTACAAACGCCCGTACAAGTCATGAGCCTGGTTGAAATCGTTGACCCGAACGTAGGACGCCTCATCTTCGTCCTGCCGATCGAACTTGGCAGACAACGGTGCTCCGAATGGGCTGGTGTCGTCGTAGCGAGGAGCGGCTGGATCCTTGAGCGGGATGACGCCAGACCACGGATGCGGATCAGCAGAACCTGCCGGGGTGATAATCGCGCCAGCCGTTCCCAAATCGAAGCCGTTGGCGAACGAGTAGGGCAGGTTGACGGAAGGTCCGTCGGCGTACGAGTTGTAGAGCGCACCGGTCGCGACCACGAGGCGGAACTCGTATTGGTCATTTTGGCTGCTCGGGGCCGAAAGCTTGATCGAGAAGACGAACTCTGTCTCGGTACTCGGGTTCAGGGTGACGCCCGTGCCGATCGCACCATCAGCTTCTTCGACGCGCCCAGGCGTGAAGGCCAAGGGGCCAGCGAGTCGCTCCGTCGTAGCCTGGCCGTCGGTCAGCGAGCCCGTCGGAGCAGCCTGGACCCGATCGGACGAGGCCGTCACGTATGTCCAGTTCGACCACACCGGGCCGGGAAGCTTCGAACCGATGAATCGGTACTGAAGTTTCGGAGCGACCGCCAAGGCAGCCGTCCCCGTGTTCGACATTCCGAATCGAAGTGAGAATGGGGTATCGATCGCCACAACGGCCGGCGTGTTTAGGGCGGCCGTAGCGGTGGCGCCGGCTTCGGATCCCGAATTGAAGATCCGGAACGATGTCTGATTGACAATCGCGTTCGTTGCAACGGTCGTCGGTGGCGTCGTAGTTGGTGGGGGAGTGCCCTGCTTGAGCGCCCTGGCGAGGAACGAGGCCATCTGGTCACGTTTGACGGTCTGGCCTGGGCAGAAGTTGGTGTTGGCGGGCGGGTTGCAGCCCAGGGTGATCCCCGAGGCAGCCAACCGGTTGATGTCTCCCTCGAAGATCGACGTCTCATCGTCAACGAAGAAGTCTTTGGTCGCCCCTGGCAGATTGAATCCGCGCTTGAGGAAGGCAGCCATCTGCCCGCGTGTTACCTTGCCGTCTGGACAGAAGTTGGTGTTGGCGGGTGGATTACAACCCGACGTAACCCCGGCGGCGGCCAGGCGGTTGATGTCGCTCTGGAAGATAGACGAGCTGTCGTCTGTGAAGAAGTCGACCGAGGTCTGAGGCAGTCCGAGGGCACGCACGAGAAAGGCCGCCATCTGTCCGCGGGTCACGGTGCCTGACGGGCAGTAGTTGGTATTAGCCGGCGGATTACAACCTTTGGTGATGCCGAACGATGCGATGTACTCGATGTTGGCTTCGTGGATATTTCCGTCGTCGTCGCCGAACGTGTTGGCCGCCCAGGCCCCGTTAATACTGACGACCGCAATAAGCGATACCAATGATAGAACGATGACTCCTGCCAACGATCCACGCAATAACCGTGTTTTCACAATGCCCCCAGGCGCATGTAGGTTTTCGTACGGTTCGGCCGCCAGCGCGGCAGCTTTCCACTCGACGGCAATGTAGCGTGATCCAGGGTATTAACCATATCCTGGGGAGGTTTTTTCATAACGTTCCCCAGCCCTCGATGAGTCTTGTACTATGACGAGCACAACATGGATCAGACAGAATCAACACAGCCAGGGAATGCAGACAGTGAAGCCGCCACCGCGGTGGGCGTTGCTGCGCCCAGCGAGCAGGTTAAGTTCATGGATGTTGCGTCGACGGTCCGCCTGAATAAGTGGAAATTCCTCGTCCTGGTAGTTGCCGTCATCGCCGGTTTGAACGTCGTCTCAATGGCCCGTGAGCCTGATGTGCCTCTGTACAAAACGAAGGCGCTCGTGCTCGCGTCAGAATTGGCCATACGCGTTGACGCGTTTCCCCGAACGGCGGTGGCGATCTTCAACGGAGGCACCGTCGCCCGACTCGCCGCCAACTACGCAGGCACCGGCATTTCGCCTGATGACCTGATCCCGGCCGTCGTGGACATCACGCCGGTTGAAAACACCGGGGTGGTCGAGATCGACGCCATCCACCCGGATCCAGAACTTGCTGCCGTGTATGCCAATGCCGCCGGCCGAGCGCTCGCCGAAGAACTTAATCGCGTCGGCCCTGGCCTTGGATCCTTTGCGCTTCAGATCGAGGCCCCCGTGCCGGTCATCCCGCTTGAAGTGTCACGACTACCGACCGTCGTCTTCAGCGTTGTAGCGGCGCTGCTCCTGGCGGCGGGCCTTGCAGCCCTGGTCGCCTTTGTGCAGAGTTCGGGCCGCAAGGTCCCGCTATTCGCCGGTCCGCTCCGGGTGCCGCGTATGAAAAAACCCGTCCAAGAAACATCCGAACCGACCGCCGACATCATCGGCACCGTCAAGATGGGCGGCCAGGTCAGCCAGCCGGCGATTGCGGCCAACGAACGCCGTGAACCGACCGCGGTGGAGCCGCGCCGGTCGGAGGTTCCCGCAATCGAGAGATCGCTTACCCCGCCGCCGCCGCCTCGGGCCGAGCCGCAAGAGCGTCTGGGTGCTTCAACCAGCGATCATCTCGATCCCTTTCAGCCCCTCATTACTCCGCTCGAGAAGATCGCTCAGCCGTCGCCGCTTCATCCGTTACTTTTCGTCGACGAAGAAGCCGCCCACGTCTTGGAAGAGATTGAAGGTGTAGACGCCGTGTTTGCTGCCAGGCTGGTGGCTGCCGGAATAACCTCACTGGACGAAATGGGCTCGGCCGACGGTAAGTGGCTATCTGATGCCATCGAAGTACGGCGAGACATCGTGGTCGACTGGATTAGCCAGGCCGGCCGTATGTCGCAGGTCAGTGACACTGCTGACGAAGGCTTCGGTGCCGTCTCTGACGACATCTCGACTCCAGATGTCGAACAGGAACCGGGTCTTGGTGAGGGTCGACCATCGTCTGATCAGGCGTCATACGTGCAGTCGTCAGGCCGTCCAAGCGAAAAGACTGGATTACCCGATGACGGATCCGGAGCGCGGGGAGTGCCGCCCATGGCGCCCGAGGGGAAGACCAACGGGTACCGGAAACCACCGCCCAGTAAGCCCTCGTCAACTGCCAACTCGGACGAAGATTTGACACTTCGCTCGATCAGGGGAATCGGGGCCGTGTTTGCTGAGCGTCTTATTTCGGTGGGGATTACGACGGTCGAGGATTTGGCGGATGCCAACGCCAGCAGCCTCGCCTACACGATGGAAGTGCGCTACGGAACGGTTGCCGACTGGATCAAGCAGGCCCGGGCGCTCGGTACGTCACCTGATGTGGGGTCAGAGGCCCGCTAGGTTGCTCACTCTGGGCCACGCTGACGACCAGCACGGCATAAATAAGTCCCAGCCAGAAGTACTTAAACGTGAGGTTCGAGAGGAACGTGTTGGCAAAAAGCAGGGCGGTTAGTCCTGCGAAGCCGCCGCCTCGTTCCCTGACTGGAAGTCGCCACAGATCACGCATCGTGACATAGGTCGCCGCGACGAGCAGGAAAAAGCCGAGTACACCGACCTCGATGAGCGATTCGAACCAGATCGAATGCGCCTGGTAGCGAATCTTGGTGCCGGTAGCTCCCTGGGTCTCCAGGAATGCGATCTCGTGAACATCGGCGAAGGTGCCGAATCCGCTCCCGATCGGGCAGTACTCGGGACAACTCTCGATCGCCAGGCGCCAGATGGCGGTCCGTCCCGTCGTGCCGGTGTTATCAACACGTTCTTGGAACGTGGCAGGGACGAGTAGGGCGGCAGGGAGCACCATGAGTCCGATGAGGATCATTGAGCCCAACCCGCGACGTTGTGACAGAAGGGTGATCACAACGACGATGACGATTGACAGGATCCCGCCGCGCGACGCAGTGAGAAGTACGGCCACTCCCGCCAGTCCGGCCGAGGCTAGGAACAACATCCTGGAGCGTCGGGACCGCTCGGGGTTGAGTCCCTCCCAAAGGGCGATTGCGATCGGCATGATGAGAGCGGCTGCAGTGATGTTCGGATCGCCGCCTTCCCCGCCACCCGCTCCGGTTATCTCAAAGCGGGCCACTCCTGCCCCGGTCTTTGTCAAAGTCCCGGTGATGGCGAGTGCGAGGGCATAGAGTCCCGTCAGGCCGCCACCGGCCGCAATCCAAGCTCGTATCTCGCGTAGTTCGTCGCGCGTAATGGGAGTCAGCACGATGACCGCGAACAGAACGATGAGTACGCCGAGGACCATCAGGTTGTTGGTGGTGACCCGGCTCTTTATCGTCCAGACCGAGGTAGCGACAGCCCAGGCGAAATAGAGGATCCAGATGGGGAGGCTCAGGGATGGAATTCTGAGAGCAGGCCGGTCGCTGATCCAACGCCACACGTACAGGCCACCGACGAGAACGCCGAGGAGCGACGAAACAGTCGAAAAGGCTCGGGGAAGTCCGATCGGTATGGCAATCGATGAGCCGAACGGCAATACGGCAAGGTAGGCGGCCAGGAATCGCACCGGGCGCCTAGCCATCCATAGGAAGGCGGTGAGGACCGCCGGGAGGGAGGCCAGGGCGAGGATAAGGCCCGGATTCATCTCCAGCGCTCGTAGACCGCCATGGCTTTGTCGACGAGCGCCTTATTGCCTGGCCGCTGCAGCTCCAACTCGGGTCCTTTCCGCAGTTGCTGGCGGGTGGCCGATGGTCTCGCCACCCGGAGTTCATCGACCTGTCCGTCACTCACTGACTCGGCACGGTTCATCTCCTCGACAAGGGCAGTCACTTCTTGTCGGAACTGATCGTCTAGGACTCTACTTGCGAAGTCAGTTCCGAACTTGGAATTGAGAGCGTTGATGACAGCTGGGAAGTCAGAGATGAGCGTGTCGAAGTCGATCGCGACGATACGGTCCCGAACGGGGTCGAGCGTCTGAAAAAAGTCGATGTAGTCGGCCAGGCTGTCCCGGACGGTGAGGGCCGGGCGCCGCAGTACATGCGAGATCGCCACGGCCTTAGGATCACGGACTAGCACCAGTGCCGGTACCTGAAGACGTACCGCTTCTAAGACGTGAGCTGCGGTGTGAATGTGACGTGCGACGTGCTGGCTTCGACCGTTCGTGAGCCAGAACGCGGCCACGGCATAGGTGTTTCCTGATCGCATTGGAGCCTCGATGAGCAGCACGCTATCAGGACGGACGAGCAGCTCCGATCGGCTGCCCCGTCGCCTGCTCAGCCAGATGAATAGCGCCCGATTGCGGGTGAGCGGCCGCCGGAGCCGGTGCCACACGCGCGTAACGATCAATCGGGTTGGCACAGTAGGCATTCGCTACCCCCTGAAGCCGAGCGGATTCGCCAACGACGCCGCCAACAGTTGCGTGGCGCGGCTACCGAGCCAGGTAGGACGGCCGTGGCTGGCGGCTTCACGAACTGCCTGCTGAACCCAGCACATCACAAACAGGTCGTCAACAACCTCTACAGGGATGTCTACCTGTCGGCGATACAGTCTGATGTGGGCGAATAGCGCGGTCCGCAGATCTGATTCTCCGAGGAGCTGACGAGTGAATACCTTCGGGGAGTATCGGCTCCCGGATGCATCGGCGAGGAAAACCCCCAGAGTTCTGGCATAGACGAACAAATCCCAGAGCGGAATCCCCACCGCGTCGTAGTTTTCCCAATCCAAAACTCCGACATGTCCGTCGGCCGTACCAAGCATATTCCAAACGCCCAGGTCGCCATGCATAGACACCGAGGGTAAATCGAACTGCCCGGTCCGGGCGGCAGCTTTCCGGACCGCCGAGCTGACCGGGCTAGGAGGCTGATAAATGTTGATCAAGTCGTCGGCCAGAGCGGTCATGGCTGCACGGGTTTCGCCGGCGGACGGATCTCTGACGGTGGCGGTCGACAGACTTATTGTCGCTTCAAAACCGGAGCGGGCGATCGGATCATCTGGATCGCGGCTGAGCAGGGTTCGCAGAGGCACGCCGGTCAGTCGGGTCTGGCAGATCACCGCCACCGACTCATACTCGTCGGCAAATAGCAGCTCAGGAACCTCCAACTCCAGATCGGGGGCGTCTTGCAAGGCTGTTAGTGCACCGGCTTCAGCCATGAGGCGCGGGTTGAAGCGGTGATGTTGGGTGAGCTTCACGATCACGTCTGTGTCAGCGTCGATCCTGCCCAACCCAAAAATGACCTTCTGAGAGGCGAACCCTCGTGGGGGCCCGAACGCCCAGACCGCCGGATCGAAGTCCACCCCGTGGGCAGTTCCGAGCTCCATCAAGTAGCGCGGAGGGGTGGGCGTCGACAAAGAAACGTTCGTTGTTCCCGTGATGGCGGCGTTGGTCTGGTCATCAGGCAACCGTACAAACGCGACGTCCGAAGCGTGCTTGCGCACCGTTGCTGGAACGCTAAATGGCAGCCAACGTGCCGACCTCGCCAGGCCAAGGGTGGTCAATCTGCGGATCCTTTTGGAAGTGGTCGACCTTTTGCGCCCGCCAAGCGAAATCCACGAGTGGTTTCCCGGGACTACGGCGCTTCCTGGCAACTGCACGATCACACATCCGACCGTCAGCACTTTCTGGGCGGTCGTGTAAGTGTCTGCAACCCACCTGGAGTCAGCGCTTTCTACCACCAAAGCATCAAACGGGCCGGTTTGGGCGAATGTATCATTTGGGCCGACCACCGTTAGATGGCCACCCACTTGGGTTATCGACTCTGTCGCTCGATCAACAGTTCCGAGCCATAGGACGCGAGCCTGTCTTGGCAACAGATACACCCAGGCAGCATCCATCGTTTGGGGCGGATTGGACGATGGTGGCATTACCAGCCGCCGAGTCCCGGCGAGCATCGTCACTTGACGAGATACTTGATGAGGGGGAGCTTGCCAAGGGCGGGGAAGGTGTCTTCGAGGTCAAGTACGTTTCGGCTGGCCGAGAGAACACCCACGGAGAGCAGAATCCACATGGCAATGCGTAGCGCCAATGATATGTCGCTCACGTAACCGATAAGACCGGCAACGATGATCGCAACCAAGACCACTCCGTAGGTTCGCCAGGTCGATGCCGGCGGGCCGGTCACATCCGTTTTACGAATGAGGCCGTATTGTTTAACGAGGTTGTGCACGACGAATGTGGTTGCCGTGCCAACCGCTGCGCCGAGGGGACCGTACTTGGGGATGAGCAGTATGTTCAGTCCGATGTTGGTCACGAGCGCAGCTCCGTTCACTCCGACCAGGAAGCCGATCTTCCGATAGACGTTGAGGGTCATGCCGTTGAACCCAAACATGGCGTGAACGAAGTATCCGAACGCCAGGATCCCGAGCAAGCTGGCCGACTCGGCGTATTCGGCACCGAGAAGGTTGGTCGTCAACTCGCGGTTGAACATCAGACAGAGCATGAGAACCGGAAGGGTCAGAACCATGATCCAATTGGTGGTTTGCCAGTAGCGGTGGCTGACGGCCTTGTGGTCGCCACGGGCAAAAAGCCGGGCTACATATGGTATATACAGCACTCCGAAGGCTGACAGGACCAGCTGGGTGAGTTTGGCTGTTGGTTGAACCGCCCGCAGAGCCGCAACGTCGGTGACAGATCCGAAGAACTCCAACAGGATCGAGTCCGAAGCGTTGGTTGCCATGAACACCAAGTCGGTAGTGAGCAGCGGGAGTGAGAACGTAACCAGTTCACGGATCGGAAAGCGACGTTCCGAGCTGGGATCCTCAATCCGGCGGGCCGACAGATACTTGACGAGGACTGACGTGAAGACCACCAAGCCGAGGACTCCAGCGATCGTGTACCCGACTGCCAGGAATTCGACGCTGCTCTTGGTCTGAATGAGTAGAACAACGGCGATGAGCTTGAGCAAAGGGGCGACCACATGACGCCGCAGAAAGATGGCTCCAGTCTTGCGAAAAGCTGCCAGAACCGTCACCAGCAAGTTGTCGAGAGCTTCGATAGGCACGAGGACGATGAGGATGGCTAGTACGGCAACGGCCAAAGGATCGTTGATCAGCGTTCCTTCGATAAACGATCTGCTTCCCCAAAAAGCGACGGCTGCCAGCGTCCCGAAGGCGGCGGTGAATCCTCCAACGAACGTGATGGCCCCAACCATCGAGCCGGTGTCCTTGGTTTCGTCGTAGATGGGCAGGTAACGCGACAGACCGCGATCCAGGCCGAGTTGGACGAAGATTTGTAGAACGGCGACTACTGACAGGGCATACGCGAAGGCTCCGTAGTCACTCTTGGAGAGGTATCGGATGATGAGGATCTGCGTTACATAGGCAAGGGCGGACGACAGAAGTCGTCCGCCCAATAACAGGCTCGATCCGCGGACCTGGCTACGAGACTCCGAATCAACCGCCTCGCCAGTCGACGCGTCGATCCCCCCAATTTCGTTGTTACTCAAGTCACTCCGGCTTAGTTCAGCCGTCCATAGCCCTTCTCAAGAACGCAGCCATCTGGCCCCGTGTTACATACTTTTTTGGGCAAAAAGTCTTGGCTGTGCAGCCGTGCGTGATTCCCGCTTGTTCCAACTTCACGATATCAGCAGCAAATACGCTGTCAGCGATATCGGTGAAGGGCGATGACCCCCCGGTCTTGAGCTTGAAACCCCGCACGAGAAATGCAGCCATTTCTCCTCGCGTAACAAGTCTATCAGGGCAGAAACGGTTCGTGGCACAGCCTTTGGTGATCCCGGCGGCATAGAGACGGTCGATGTCGCTCCGGAAGAGATGGCCTTTTGTGTCAGAGAAATTCGCCGAACCTGCACCTGGCAAGTTGAGCGCCCGGTTCAAGAAGGCTGCCATCTGTCCACGAGTGACGGACTTGTTAGGGCAGAACTTACTTGAACCACATCCAGAGGTGATACCTTCTTCTACAAGCCAGGTTATGTCTGACTCGAACACGTGCCCGGCTACGTCGGCAAAACCGCTCGGCGAAGAAGGGGGAGGGGCGGCTGGAGCTCCGGGTGTCACCAAGACCTCCCAATGCTGTCCCTTGATGGCGCAAAGGCTTTGGCGATCCAGGTTCCAGAGATCGCCGCGACCGCTCGCTTCGGTGTCTTCTAGCTTGAGGACCATGGCGCCGCCAGTGCTGTCCCCGACGATCATGCCGTATTCCTGCAGCCCCTTGGCGATCGTCAACGCTTGTCCTGATAGTCCGAGGGCAGCGAGATTTACTCCGGGCTTGATACGGATCCGGGTCCCTTGCCGCGGCGCATTCGCGTTGTTTGTGTCACCGTCACTGTTCAGCATCGGGAAAACAAAGCCGGAGTTGGCAGTATTCACGCCGATCTTGACGACGTTGTCTAGTTTGCCGTTGGCGATGTCGTCGTAGTGAACCATCGAGACAGAACCAGGGTATCCCCGGAAGGTTCCCTTGTTCTTGGATTGGTCCGACGCTGAGAGGCGGCCATCGAGGCCGTTCGAATCGAGGTAGGCGATACTGCCGCCGCTCACGGTCCACTTGTTCGTCGACGAGTTGTACGTTGCCTTGGACAGCTGGGCGACGACACCATTGGAACCCTTGGTCATGTCATAGACGACCATCTCGCCATCCGACGTGTCGGCGGCAATGGCTCCGTTTGGAATGCGTAGCGAACCAAACTCTGGGGGGACCGAATTGTTGGTCGACACGACGTTGTACAAGGGGTCTGACGCATCGGCTACGAAAGAGGGCATGCCCCATGAATTACCGGGGTGTCCTGCCAAGGTCAGGCAACCGTTGAGGTCGTTGTCGGACATCAAGAAATTGATGATCCCTGCTGAGTTGGGATCAACCGCTGCGTTCGAGGCGACCGGCGTGTTCCAATAAGAACTCGATTTGAAAGCGTCCGGTGTGGGGGTGTTCGCTGAGGCGACCGAGCCCACCGTGATGATCGTTGCTACTCCAATTGCCAATATCAAGCGCGTGATTCGACGACTCAGCATCGACATCAACTCCTCTTCGCGTCGTTCCAGCCCGACCCATTACTCACTGTATCGGCGCTCGCGTCACTACCCAAAGTGAGTTTTTCGCGTTGTCTAGGGAGTGGCGGTTTCGACGATCTGGTAATCGGAGGCGGGAATGGAACACAGACTGGTCGGCTGGAGGTCCCATTGGCCCTCCGTTCCTGCTCGTTTCATGTCCTCGAGTTTGAGAACGATCCGGCCGCCCGTGCTATCGCCGATGATGGCGCCGAACTCCTGAAGACCCCGAGCGATGACGAGCGCCTGTGGAGAAAGACCGTACGAACCCAGGTCGGCATCCGGTCGGATTCGGAGTCGCATGCCCTGGCTCGGTGCATCAGGATCCAGTGAGTCTCCGTCGCTGTTGGTCATCGGGAACACAACTGCCTCCTGGGAAGCGTTCACGCCAACTTTCAGAACGTTGTCGATCCGACCTGCCACGACGTCGTCGTAGCTGACTGCCGCTACGGCTCCGTTGTATCCACGGAACGAACCGGTGTTGCGGGGCTCGTCGCTGCCAGGTACCTCACCGTACAGCCCATTGGAATCGAGATAGACGACGCTGCCGCCGGTGACTGTCCAGGTGCTCGTGTCGGTATCAAAGGCGGCTTTGGAAAGCTGAGCGACGTAGCCCTTTTCGACGTCGTAGATCACCATCTCGGCGTCTGAGGTGGCGGCCGGCAGGGCGTCGGCGGGTATTCGCAACGAGTCGAATTCCGCTGGAACGTTGTACTTAGTAGAGGTGACCACATATTCTGGTGACGAGGAATCGGCCAAGTAGATCGGCATGCCCCATTCGTCCTCTCCCGCTCCGGCGAGGATGATGCATCCATCTCGGCGGTTGTCAGCAGCGAGGAATGAGACGATTTCGGCGGATTTTAAGTTGAGCGCGGCATCGTCCGGCAATGGAGTGGTCCAGTACGAGTCCGCGCTGAAAGCGTCGGGAACGCCGGTTCGGGTCGGCTGGCGAGTGGCAATCACCAGCACTATGGCGGCGACGACCACTACGCCGGCGATTGTTGCGAATCTTTTCACCCTGGCGTTACTCCCGGTAGGCCGACTTGATTTCAGACGCGACGCTAGTCGCTACGCTTTCCAACGTGTCGGGGACTCCATTCAACGCGATCGTGATTTCCGAGGGGCGATCCAATGACCGTTCCGCGCTGGCGACGGTGCGCGCTCTAAGCGCCGCAGGGCGTCGGGCCCTCGTCTTGGCCAGCGATCGAGATTCGCTGGCCGGAGCCTCACGACACGCAGGCGAAGTCATCATGATTGGCCCTTCGGATCGACCCGAGTACGCAGATGAAGTCCGTGGGATCGCCTCCCAGCATGGGGCATCGGTTATCTTTGCCACATCTGACGCATCACTTCGGTCCCTTCAACCTGAGACGAACGATCTCATGGACAAAGCGAGTCTTGTCGGGGCTGCTGAGGCAGCTGGACTTGCCGTCCCGTCGTCGCGGGAGATGACGACCGACGACATCAACGCAACTTTCAGGTCCGATCGGTTCCCGATGATCGTCAAGCCGCGCACCAAACGACCCGGCGGGCGGGCCGCGGTCCGTGTCGACACCATCGCCGAGTTGAGGGAGGCGGTCGGCGACGGGGGTCTGGTGCAACCATTTATTGAAGGTACGACTCGAGCGGTCGGTGGTGTCATGTGGGACGGCGTTATGGTCGCGGGAATACAGCAGCGTTACCTGCGGACCTTTCCGGCTGGCGCGGGTACGGCTTCGGCGGCGATCAGTGAGCCGATCGATGCGGTTTGGGAAACGGCGCTGACCAAGCTGCTTGCGACGACGAACGGCATTTTTCAGGGTCAGTTCGTCGGTTCACAGCTGATTGACCTGAACCTCAGGCCGTACGGATCGATGCCTTTGGCACTCGCCGCCGGCCTCAACCTCCCTGATCTCGTTTGTCGGCTGACCGACGGCGAATCGGTAGCTTCGGAACGTGCCGAGATCGGAGTCCGCTATCGCTGGATCGATGGCGACTTGCGCACGCTTTGGTCAGACGTCAGAAGCCGGCAGAGGTCGATCGGCAGTACGTTGGCCGCTCTCGTGCCGAGGCCCCGCACAGCGCACAGCATCACGATGCTGAGCGACCCTCGACCGGGACTGGTTCGGTTGCGCCGGAGGGGCAACTCATGACCAATCCCGCTTTTGGGGGCCTTTCAGTACCTGAGGAGGCCAATCCTTCGGCTGAGCGCATATCTCGCATGGAGCAGGCTCGCCAGGAGCTACTTGAGACGTTGGCCCCTGCCAACCCGACCCTGAGCACCTCCCCGCTCGGCGTCGGCTGGTCATCGGATCTCGATGTGTACGTATCCGACCGGGAGCTCGCCAAGCGTTTAGCCAGCGGAGCCGGATGGGTTGCGCTTGAGTCGGTACTCCGTCACCTCGGATACCCCGGGGAAAGCAGCTATGCCATCACGAATCAGGGCAACGTACTGACGAAGGCTGACATCAATCTCGGCAGAGCTCCTGCCCAGTCCGAGCGCGTGATTGCCCGTGCCGAGCGCCTCGCCCGACCCGATGTCCGGGCAGTTCTCGAGATCCGCCAGCTGGTTGCCGAAGGGCTGGAATTGTCGGGTTTGAGTCCAGAATTGAAACAGCGAATAGCTCAAGCTGAAGATGAGATGAGGAGACCGCGGTCCGATTCGGTCGCCGCTCCCGCAACGCAACCGGTTGAGGGGGGTCCACAACACCCGCGCCTGCGCCGCCCACAGGTCCGGCTGGCAATATCGGGTGTCGACGGCTCCGGCAAGTCAACGCTGGTCAGTGGTTTGGAGGAGTCGCTCGACAGATTGGGGATTCCCCACACGACGATTTGGACCCGTCCAGGGATGGGCCTGGCCCGCCTCGACCGGATAGCCAGCTGGATTAGGAGATTGCGTAAGGAAGAAACCACCGGCCTCAGACGATTGGCGGAAGGCGAGTCGACGCAGACCATTTCGTCGCGCAAGGGACTCGTTGGCTGGGTGTGGTTGATGCTGGTGTCCGTGGCCTATTTGGCCGACGTTCGGGGCCAGGCTCGGCGGGCGAAAGGCGTGGTGATTTTCGACCGGCATCTGCTCGACGCCCTCGGCACAATCGAGGCGATCTACGAAGGCGTCCCGAGTGGCGTTCATCGTTGGTTGGTTCGCCGCTTCGTGCCAGAGGCGGACCTCACTGTCTGGTTGGACATTGATCCTGAGGAGGCTGCCGCCCGCAAGCCTGATGATCTTATCGGAGCAGACTTGGTCGCCAAACAAGCGCTTGCCTACCGCAAGTACGCCGACCGGATTCCACATCTATTCAGGCACGCCGCAAGCAATGAGGCCTATTTGACGAGCGTCGATGTTCTCAACGAGTTGAATGGCGCCCTCGGCCGGAGGCGTCTCAGACTGCGAAACGCCGCGTTTACCCTGGTCCGGCGGCGCTGATCAGTTCGGTGTAAACCTCATCGAATCGTTTGGCCACAGAGGACCACGAGTGGTGATCCTCGACGTACGCTCGACCGGCACTGCTCATGCGTCGGCGCAGGTCTTCGTCGGCCAGGAGGCGTAGAGCGAGGTCGGCCACATCGGTGGCAGTTTCACCGACCAACACGTCGGTGCCATTACTGAGACTGGTACCTCGGATCGCCAGCGGGCTGGCCACGCACGGTAGCCCATTGGCGAGTGCTTCAAGAAGCTTGTTCTTGATGCCGGTGCCGCTCACCATTGGACACACGTAGACGCTCCCGGTTGCAAGTGCATCGCCCATGTCCTCGACCGGGCCGACCAGGTCGATACCAGGCATCGCCCCAAGCTTGTTCACCCGCTCACCGGGATCTCTGCCAACGAGACTAAGACGGGTGGCCGGTCGGTTCTCGAGGATATGCGGCATCACCTCTTCGCAAAGAAACACGGCGGTGGCCACATTGGGTGGGTAGTTGAGTGCACCGGTAAACAGCAGTCGGTCCGGTTGACGAGCGATGTCGGGACGGGGGCCAAACCCGGCCAGATCCACCCCGTTAGGTATGACCGAAACCGCCAGGTCAGACTTGACTTCTCGGAGGGCAGTACCGTCCTCATCGCTCACGACCACTACCCGGTCGGCGCGCCCGTACTGGGTTCGAATCGCCCGCAGTGACAGCCATCGTCTGGCGTTCTTGCGCATTCGTTGCGTCACGCTACGGGTCTGGACGGCATCGACGTTGAGATGAGGTGCATCGAGTGCGCCGAGAACCTTCGGGATCGAGGGATCAAGCGTGCCGAGCACCCGGGCGAGCGGAGCGCCAACCGCGTGAATCACCTGTGGGCGCGTCGACCGAATGGTGGCCTGGAGAGTGGACTTCAGGTCGGCTGTAGACGTCACAGTCACGGGCAGGCCGTCGATGTCATCGAAAGGGGCACCCCCGTCGTCCACGGCAACGAATGTGACCTCATGGTTGAGGTGGAGTTCGTTTAGGACGTGATAGAGGTGTAGTACGTATCCGTCCCTGAGGGGGAGACGAGGCGGACGCATACCGACGACCAATATTCGGTGTCGTTCAATGATCGGGTCGTCTGTCAACGTACTCAGGCTTTCTCGATGGCGGCTAGGTTCACTCATCACACGCCAACCTAAGGAACGCGACGTGGGGGATAGCGAGCAGGGACAGACTACGCCATTGGTATCGGTTGTCATTCCGATCCTCAATGAGGTCCGAACCATCGACAGGACGCTCGAATCCGTCCTGAATCAGAGCTATTCCAACCTCGAAGTGCTGGCTGTCGACGGGATGTCAGACGATGGGACTCTCGCCAGATTGGCTGAGTGGGTCGACCGCGAAGACCGATTACGGGTCATTCCCAATCCTGCCAAGGCGATTCCCGCCGCATTGAATCTTGCTCTGGCTTCGGCGGCGGGTGAGTTCCTAGTCAGGGTCGACGCCCACTCAACTATTCCCTCTGACTACGTCGAACGATTGGTCAGCCACCTGAGCACAGGAGGCATGGCCGGGGTCGGCGGCAAAAAGACCGCGGTGGGAGGCCCTCCGAATGGGATTGCCATCGCGGCGGTTCTGGGATCGCCATTTGGAGTGGGTGGCTCGGCCTATCACTACGCGACTGAGCCGATGGAGACGGACCATATTCCGTTCGGTGCCTATCGAGTCGACCTAGCCCGACAGCTCGGGGGATGGGATGAGCGCCTCCTTGCCAACGAGGACTTCGAATTCGATGTACGGGTGAGGCAAGCGGGCGGCAAGCTCTTTCTTGATCCGACGGTCGAGGTCTTGTGGAAGTGTCGGAGCCGCATCAGGGACCTGGCCGCTCAGTACCGCAGATACGGTCGGGGCAAAGCCGATGTAGCTTTTTTGCACCCGTCTGAGGTTCGGATTCGGCATTTGGCACCGCCGATAGCAGTGGCTGCCCTGACCGGTTCGGCCGTTCTGGTTCCCTGGTTTCCCATTCTCTTGCTGGTGGCTAGCGGTGGCTATGCCTTGGCGGTTCTCGGACTTGCCATTCCGATTGGACGGCCCCTTGGTCCAAGGGACAGATTGCGGGTACCGGGTGCGCTTGGTGCCATGCAGCTGGCCTGGGGTTGGGGTATGTGGGAAGGACTGGCTCGCATCGCCCGACACGGGTTTGCCCTTCCCGATGTCTCGGACGCTGACGCGTCGCGCTGGGGGAGCCCCGAGTGGCAGGTTGAGTCAGATGACGACCGTGCTTCGGAGTAGCGCGCTGCGGACCCGCGGCATAGCTGAGCGCCAACGGTAGGTGAGGTCAGCCGAACCGACGGGCAGGTCGGTGAACATTACGATCCATCCAGACAGGATTGTCAGCGAGGGTCGGCGTTCTCCGGAGAGCACCCGTCGATGCAGTCATCCACCAGGCGGCCGCCAATTCCTCTGAACGGGTTTCCTGCCATTCCAGACCCAGCTTGGCGAAGTGCCTGGCCAGCGTCTGGGTGAGCGGCTCGCTCGACCAAAACGACTGATCAACGAGATCTCCATAGGAGATTCCCTGGCTGCGTCGCACGTCTTCGGCGTAGAGGTGGATCAGATCGATCCCGGGCAGCCCTCTCGGCTGCCAAGAGTCCCAGTCAATAACGCCGACCAGTCGATCGTCGTCGACCAGGAGGTTGCCAGCCCAAACATCACCGTGGTTAACTGCGGAAGGCAGAGTCTGAAACGTAGCGGCTAACCGCTCTGAGACGGCGCTGACGTCAACGGAGAATCCGGCAAGTTCATCTACGGCGTCGGCAACAAGGTCTGATGGTTTCTTCGGAGGAGGCAGTTTGGTCAGGAAGTCCGAGACCTGGTCGACGACGCTGTCGGTGAGCTGGCGCAGCGGGTATCCGTCCCGAAACGATTCAATGGTCCACGCGACGCCGTCCACCTCACCTTGCCCAATGGGTTCTGGCACTTCTACGAAACGGAACTGTTCGAGAGCCCGGTAGTGCCAGGATGGATCGCCTGGAGAGCCGTTAGCTCCGAGCCGGGCAATCACCGGCTTGTTGTGCCAGGTACCGCGTTGGCGTACCCCGCCGCCGCTGCCGATATGGAGGGCATCGGTGGGAATGAAGTCGCTGGCCGCCCGCATGATGACGACCGGTGAATCAGACGCCAGAGTCAACCAGATGTAGCCAGAGAGGACCGACTGACGGAGGGCTGGGTAGCGGGGTCGTTTGCCTGACGATGCGGCCCAGGTCACCCGTTCGACAGAATTTTGTGACCGAGCGCGCATTCGATTGAGCTCGCGCTTTGTCAGAGCCTTCGGGGCACTGCGCCAGCCAGTGGCCGGAGCACTGATCAGTATCGACTCACGACCAGACGCTGATCCGAGCAAGGGTCTCAATGCGTCGTCAGAGATCACGAGCCTCGCCTGGCAAGGAGTGGCCTCCAGATTTCGAGCTGGATGTCACGACAAACGTCATCCGGGGGTCGATTCACGTCGATGACGACCCCATGTCGCTTCTCTACCAGGGCCGCCCACGTCGACGTAATACGGTCGAGGTATTCGGGAGAGTGTTCGCCTTTTCGCTCAAAGAGCACCTCCCCAGGAGCACTGAGCAAAATAATCAGATCGGGGGCCGGAGTCAGCCCATGAACCACAGCGCGTTTCAGATACTTGACGCTTCGTGGCTCGTCTCCGAGTCGGCCCGCTTCGAGGGGATGCCGATCACAAACAACGACCGATCCGCGTCGAGCCGCCCACTCAACTGACCAAAGCTGCTGGAGCGTGCGGACCGTCCATCTCGCCAACCCGGCATAGCTTCGCCACGAAGGAGCGGGCCCGGGGCCTGGCTGGCGAGTCACCGAGGGCGAGGTGGGCGACACCGGCCGGCGTCGTGCTCCCAGGTATCGGGTGGCGACGTCGATGGGCATTGCGTCAGCCACGCACGCCACGGCCGTTGACTTGCCGGCTCCATCGGCGCCGAGCAAGGCTACGACGAGACCTCGTTGACGCCTCAGGAGCCACAGCGCGTCACTAATCAGGGAACCGGTGGGTTCTGGATCGGTGAGTTTGGCATCTACCTTCACCCACCTGGAGCGGGAGAATCCCATGAAGAAGCGATGGCCTGATCGACGGGAAGGTTGAAATGGAGTCAGGCCGAACCCGTTCAACACCTTTGTCAGTCGTGGGAGGGCGTCCCGGCTGGTCCACAAGTCAATTTCAGTCAGGTGTTCCGACTGAAACGTTGGTTTACGCTCACCGAAGCCCGCCTCCCGAAGCGCGGCTTGCACGGCATCCGCATCGAGCATGCTGTCGTCCGGGTCGCCGTTCTCGGCGTCTGTGTGGCCCATGGGCCGGAACGCTACCATCGCGGTTTCGTGACGCAGCCATCAATCCTTCTCGTCGGTAAGGGACCGCCCGATTCTGGCGGCATTTCCTCCATGCTCAGCACCCTGCAGAGAGAACTTGCGGCCCGCCACGACGTGCAATTGCTTAACCTCACACGGCAATCGGAGTATCGGGCCGGGGTCCTTAGCTCAACGAACATCACCCGTACGGTCGTCGACTTCTGGCGAGTGCTCAAGGGCGCGGGTCAGTTCGACGTTGTGCACCTCCACAGCTCGTTTGTGCCGACGGTGACCCTCATCCGGGCAGGCCTCCTTCTGGTCGCCGCCCGGCTCCGTGCTGCGGCAACCGTGCTGCATGTACATGGTGGTGGCCTGCCGGAATGGACTGATGCCGGCTGGAAGCGCCTGCTCCTGCGGTTAGCTCTGTTGCCGGCCAACCAGGTCGTGTCAGTGTCCGACGGCATCACAGCCGCACTCGGATCGCCCCGCATCCATACGATCTACAACGGAGTGGATACCGTCGCATTCGCACCCGATCCGCAGCGCAACGCCGACGTGCCGGTCGTGGTGTTTGCCGGGATTCTCACGAGGAGAAAAGGTGTTGTAGACCTGATCGAAGCTTCTCATCTTCTGCTCGCTCGCGGGGTGCAGCATCGGCTGGTCGTGGTCGGCGGAAGGCCAGACGAAGGAATCGATGAGGAAACTATCGTCAGGGAAGCGGCTACCGGTCCTGAGGAATTAGTAGGGGCCGTCGCTCACGCTGAAATGGCCCGCTATATGAGGGAGGCGGACGTCTTCTGTCTGCCCTCCTGGTTCGAAGCGATGCCGCTGTCAATCTTGGAGGCACTGGCGAGTGCCCTACCAGTCGTTGCTACCCGGGTCGGCCAGATACCGTCGATTATCGATGACTCCGTTGGTCGCTTGGTCGAGCCGCAGGACCCTGCCGGTCTCGCCGACGCCTTGCAGGAACTCATTGAGGACAAGGTGCTTCGAGCCCGACTAGCCGCGAACGCTCGATCACGTGCGCTCGATCGGTATTCGCTGGCCCAGACCATCACGGAAATCGAGACAGTGATCGACCTCGCCTGTCAGCCGCGGAGCATTTCGTAGGCCTTCGACGTCCGGACGGTTTGGTACGCCCGCAGGTTTTTGAGTCGAAATTCGACATCCCCGTTCTGACGCCAGATGCCGACCCGGGGAAGGGAAAACTGTCCGATTGGTTCGGGTCCGGTTGGAAGGCTGAAGGCCGCCGAATAGCCAGCTGTTTCAGCCGCTTTGGCAACGGTGTCATTCCAAAAGCCCCGTGGATATGCCAGGTAGGGCACCGGCCCGTTCACCACTTCTTCGAGTATCAGCCGACTGGTGGTCAGGTCGTCCACGCAGTCCTCGTAACTGAGTTTGGTGAGATCCTTGTGGAACAACGAGTGTGAGCCGATGTGAATACCTTCAGTGACCATCGCCTGAATCTGGTCCCGGGTCAAGGTCTCGAGCGGGAATTTCGGAGGATCATCAACCCAATCGACGCTATGGCCACGATCGAGCGTGGCGGCAACCACAAAGATTGCCGCGGTTAGCCCCGCTCGTCGCAAGGACGGGAGGGCGGTATCGAAGTTGTCGGCAAAGCCGTCATCGAATGTCAGCGATACTGCACGGTGGGGGAGGTTTCCCCGCCGGTTGACAGCGGCGACTGCCGTCGCCAAATCGATGCTGTCTTTTCGGCGGGCGAGCCACGCACATTGGGCGGCGAAACGCCCAGAATTCATCGCTAGTGGGCTATCCCACGCATCGCACACAGAGTGATAACACAGCACGGCCACGGTGATGCTCCTTCTTCCGGCTCGGCCCTTAGGCGTGGGCATTATAGGGCACGATATAAATCCACCCACCACGGAGAGTGTGATGTTAGAGTGGTGTTGCAACATGTAAGTGGCCAACCATCGAAGCCCATGGTTTGAACGCAGTAATGCGCTCGGGGGACCAGAGTTTCGGGGGACGGTTGGCCAGTCAGGGTCACTACCGCTGGGAGGCAATGTGGCGGGGGGAAACTGGGCATCTCCGTATGTCCGAACGTGGGCGAAATTCGCCACGCAACAGGGGGAAACAACTGAGCTAGATCTAGCCGACGATTCGGCGATCCACTCAGTCCGACTTCAACTACCGTTCGCGGCCATTGGGCCGCGCACCGTTGAGCTGCGGGTTCGTACCCGAATCTCACCGATGGTCGAGCGGGCAGGTTTAATGGCCAAGCGTTTCGTCGATATCGTCGGAGCGTTGGTGATACTGCTGCTCGCAACGCCGGTGATGATTCCGGTGGCCGTGGCCATCAAGGGGACATCTCCCGGACCGGTTTTTTACCGGCACGAACGAGTAGGGCGTCGAGGCGAGCGTTTTGACGTTTGGAAGTTCCGATCCATGCGCAACGACATCACCAAAGACGATATCGCCGACCAGATCGCCATTGACGAGCACAAAACAAGCTCGCCGGTCTACAAATCACCTAATGATCCGCGGGTGACGTCGATCGGCAAAATCATCCGGAGAACTGGCCTCGATGAGCTACCGCAGCTTTTCAACGTCATCGGAAACACAATGTCGCTTGTCGGGCCTCGGCCGCTCGTCGACGAAGAGATCGCCGAGTTGAGCGTGGAAGCGTTCAAACATCGCAACTCGGTCGCTCCAGGAGTAACTGGTTTGTGGCAGGTGTTTCGTCGCTCCGAGACCTCATTCGAAGAGCGAATGCGACTCGATCTCACCTATGTCGGCTGTCGCAGCTTCTGGCTTGATCTGTATCTAATGGTTATGACTCCGCTGGCTCTCGTCAAGGGAGAACGGTCCTTCTAGTTGGTGCTGCGCCGTAGGCCCCCCACGAGCGAAGAGAACGTGCCCGAACCCACGATTCGGGCACGTTCTTCTTCGGGTGGGGTTAGCCGCATCGAAGGGCCTGCCTGGCCGAGCCGCTGATCCCGTCGCGCTACCGTATTGGCATGTTCTCTCCCAATACCCCTGAACTCCGCACCAATAACGCCGCCTACGCCGACGACCTCGCCAAGGTCCATCTTGAGGTGGAGCCGAGTCGGAAGTTGGCGATCGTAACCTGTATGGACTCCCGCATGGATATTTTCGAGATGTTGGGTCTTCGCAACGGAGAAGCCCACGTGATCCGAAACGCCGGCGGAGTGATCACTGATGACGTGATTAGGTCGCTGTGTCTGTCTCAGCGGGTGCTTGGAACCGAGGAGATCGTTCTTATTCACCACACTGATTGCGGCCTTGAGAAGGTCACTGACGATGGATTCAAGTCGGCGCTCGAGGCCGAATTGGGCGTACGTCCCCAATGGGCAGTCGAGTCGTTTACTGACCCATACGCTGACACTCGTCAATCGATCCGCCGACTGCATCAGACACCATTCGTTCCGAACCAGGAGCACATAAGCGGCTTCGTCTACGACGTCGACACCGGAATTCTTCATCAGGTTCACCTGGCAGATTCTTAGTCAGGCCGGGCTCACCAGCGCACATCCGCCGAAGAATGGCTGGTCAGAATCGACAAAAACGGCACGACAACGAGCATTGGGTGCGGGTTGCGTTGTGCTTGGCCGGACCTGTCAAAAAATAGTCTGAAATACCCGAACCTTTTACCGTCTTATTGCGTCTGATGCTTGGTACATAGGCGGGAGCGACGTGCAGTCACTCCCCATAGTCTGAGGAGAGTTGAAGTGGCACTCACTGGTTTGTTGTCGATTGTCGTGCTGTTCGGTCTGGTGGGCCTCGCCCTGATGGTGTGGGCTTTGGTACAGATTCTGACGACTGATGAAAGTACCTGGAAGGCGGCTGGGATGCTGCAGCTGGTATGGGTGGCCGTAGTGCTGGTTCTACCAATCCTCGGTTCCATACTCTTCATTGCAATCGCCCGACCCAGGCTCATCGCCCACCCGGCGTGAGCAGGGGCAGAAGCTCACGTTGTCAGGTGCCAGTCTCGATTGTCCGGTAGCTTCCCGCACCCGAGAGCGTGCGAAGGCACCAGCAATGTTTGCGGACATAGCGTTCTGACTGCCAATGGGGTACGAGATATGGAGACAGGCAGGCCTGGTGGGGCCTGTTTTTCTCGCTGGGAGTCGGACGTATCCTTAGTTTCCTTGGTAAGAACGGCGCGCCGGCGAAACGACCGCAATCCGCAATCCGCATTCTCACCACGACTAAGGAGCCTGCTGGTTCTCTCTTAGCGTGGCTGGAACCGAAACGACTGATACGCACGCCTTTAGAACGTGGATCGGTGTGCTCCCTGCGAGTCTCGGATTCCTCAAGTGGAACACCACTATCGAGTACTTGACGTACTTCGGCCAGTACGACGGACGATCGCAGTCTCAGAAACGCGGTGCCCATCTGCTGTTCTTGGGATGGATGCTTGTCGCTGTCGTCCGCAGGCCTAGCCGCCTTATCGACGACGAGGCGGCCGTCTTTCGCTATCGGTGGGAGTAGCGGGCTTCGGTCGTGCCGGACACGAGATCCAGGACACGTCGGGTCGGCCTATTGGCGTGCCCGATTCCAACCCCGTCACGCCACGCAGATGATCCGTGTTCTAGCGACGTCCGTCCCGGATGGGGGGTTGTTGCGCCTGCAAGGAAACGCCCACGGACGTTCTTACGGCGGGCAAAGGGTCGAGCCATAGTGGCCTCCGATTTATGAGAACTGATATTTGTTTCTATAAGTATATCAGTTGTTCGAACAAATTCGAGCGCCCGATTGGATTTCACCCAACCGAGGTTGCGGCCATCAGCATGGCCGCGCCTAGCGCGAGCGCAACACCGCTCAGCTGACGCCCATTCAGCTTTTCGTGGTGGATAAATCGAGCCATGACGACGGTGGAAACCGGAAACAGCGCATAGATGGCGGTACTCACCACGATGGGGCCGACTCCGACCGCCAGGTAGTACAGCAGAACACCGACCCCGGTAAGCAGGCCGGCGAGCATGCTGATCGGGCGAGCTTGTCGTGTAGGCATTACTCGATGCTTGGATATGAGCAGATAGCCGCCCACGAGGCAGAAGCTAACGACCCGGCTGATGACGACCGGGTTCAAACCTGCGTTCGCTCCGACGAGAGCCAGGGCCAACAACTGGACGCCGAATCCGAGCCCGGTAACAACGCCGTGTGAGACGCCAGCGACGCGCTCCTGACGGCTTAGTCCCGCGGCGGGCGTCGCAGACACCAGCACAATTGCCACCAGTCCGAGGCTAAGGCCCAACGCAACAGTCGTCGTGAGTTCTTCCCCGAGAGCCAGCCCTCCCACGACTGGAACGGAGGCAGCAACCAGCCCAGCGATCGGCGAAACGAGACCCATCGGCGCACTCGCCAAGCCGCGATACAGGGTAAATGTGCCAACCGCTCCGCCGATCCCTGACACCGCCCCCCAGCCAAGATCACTGGCATTGGCGGTCCCTCCGAAGAAGGGGCTAAGTGCCAACAGCACCAATGCACCAACGAGGAAGCTGAGCGCCGCGACGGGGTGAGGTAGGTCCCGACGGCTTGCCGTCCCACCCGAGAAGTCACCCGCCCCTACGACGATCGCCCCTAAACCAGCTAACACAAGATGCATTGGGGTCCTAACGGAGCGAGCGTGGGGTGCAGGCAGTCCATCGTACCTGTGCCGACTGGCGAGGTCGACCACGAGAGTGGACTAGGGGGAGTCGGCGAACCTGAATTGTGAAGCCACTCCGAGGGTTCTGTCTGCGGGCAACTGGAAGGCGTCCGCCGGATTGCGGGCGTTGCGATGCAGGACAATGAAGAGCCGGTCCCGAAGGGCGAGAATCCAGTGACGATTCCCCGCTTCGAGTGTCTCGCGCCCGAGGAAGTAGGTCGTCTGTTGGGGAGCAAAGCTCAGGTGGGAGTTAACGATCGATTGCAGGTCGGCTGGAACGTCGATTCGGTCAGCGAACCCGTAGTGCAATTCGACCTCGTGGAAACCTAGGTCAAGATGCCGAATGGTGTCGCGTCGCGCTCTCGGCACATGGGCATCATCGGAAATCATGACGCTGAGGATGACCATCTCCTCATGGAGGACCTGGAATGTGTGCACGTTGGCCAGCAGAGCTGGTGGAACCACGCCGGGCCGTCGATGGAGATAGACGGCAGTACCGGGGACCCGGGCAGGCGGGCGTGCCTGGAGCGACCTGACGTACCGTTTGAGCGGCAACCGGCGTGGCAGGGCTTCATCCCGGAGGGCGAGGCGACCTGTCCGCCAGGTAACCATAAGTGTGAAGACCCCGATACCGATGACAAGCGGGAACCATCCTCCCTGGGGGATCTTGAACATATTCGCACCGACAAAGGCCGAGTCGACTACGAAGAAGGGGAGCGTGACCGCTAGTGCCTTTGGCCAGGACCATTGCCACCTCAGCCGTGCCATGACGAGGAAAAGGATCGTTGTGATCAACATCGTCAACGTCACGGCCACGCCATAGGCAGCTGCGAGCGCAGATGAATCGCCAAAGGCGATAACCAACCCAACCGCGGCGACCATAAGGACCAGGTTGATATGAGGTACATACACCTGCCCTCGTTCGGTATCGGAGGTATGGAGGACTCGGAATCGAGGTGCATAATCAAGGTTGATTGCTTGCGTTGTAATTGAAAACGCCCCTGAGATCAGCGCCTGTGAGGCGATGACCGATGCCACTGTTGCCAGCACCGTCATCGGCCACTGCGCCCAGGAAGGTGCAAGTAGGAAGAAGGGATTCTCGACGGCTTCCGGCGACCGGAGGAGTAACGCGCCTTGCCCGAAGTAGTTGAGAATGAGAGAGGGAAAAACAACGAGGAACCATCCGAGCTGGATGGGCTTGCGTCCGAAGTGTCCGAGGTCGGCGTAGAGCGCCTCACCTCCCGTAACCACCAGGAATACCGAGCCCAACACCAAGAAACCTCGGAAGCCGTTGTTGATGAAGAACTGAACCCCGTACAGCGGCGACAGCGCACGGAAGACGCCCGGATTCTGGAGGATGGAGAAGACGCCGAGTATGGCCAGGACGCTGAACCAGACTGCCATGGCTGGGCCGAAGACGGCGCCGACGCTCCTCGTCCCGAAACGCTGCACCGAAAATAGTGCCACCAGAATGATTACAGCCAGCGGGATTACCCAGTGCGACAGGCCTGGCGCCGCCAGGCTCACGCCCTCCACAGCCGACAGTACCGAAATGGCCGGGGTGATCATTCCGTCGCCGTACAGAAGAGCGGTTCCAAACAGCCCAATCACGACAAAAATTAGGCGACTCGTTCTCGTTCGCGTAGTCCGGGGAAGAATCAGCGCCGTTAATGCCAGGATCCCGCCCTCCCCGTGGTTGTCCGCCCGCATCACGAAGACGAGATACTTGATGGTGATGACGATGATCAGAGACCACACCATGAGCGATAGAACGCCGAGGATGTTCGCCTCTATGACCGGGACACCTTCACCCGCTCGGAATGCCTCTCTGAACGCGTAAAGGGGACTGGTGCCAATATCGCCGTAAACGACGCCCAACGCGGCAAGGGAGAGAGCCGCCCGGCTTCCACCGCTGTGGCCACTTTTATTGGACAATCCTCTCGCCTCCGGCTTTCACGACAACCGGAGAATAATAGCGGTCTCCGCAGACGGCCTCGTCAACCGTCGAGGTCCAGGACGAGGTTTATCTCAGCCTCCAGCCGCGACATCTCGTGGTAGGCGTCGGCGAAGCTACTGATGAGCTCGCTACGCGGAGGGCACTCGAAAAAAGCGTCCTCAGCGATTTGAAACCACTCTTGAACGGCATCGTCGATGGCAAGATCTGGGGTGGGTGTGAGCAGGGGACGTAATTCTCTGAGCGTCGTCAGAACTTCCGTACAAAGTTCGTTGGCCGGAGCCTCACCAACTGCCGCTTCTTCTGGGATTGAAGTGACGACTTCGTCCCACTGCGCCTGCCACGACGCCACGCTAGGTCGCGACTGATCGGCGCACGCACCCAGGAGCAGAGCCAAAACGACGAACAGCATGACCGGACGTTGGGCATAGGATCGAATGGAGATGTTCACCCTTTCAAGCTAAACGAATTACCCGACAAATCATGGTTCTGCGGGCAGACTTCCGCTAGTGGCCCTGGTCATTGCAGCCGACCTGCCGCATCCTCAGCTGCGCGGCGCACAGTTCCAGATGCAACGATGTTGGTGGCTATCTGCAGTTCGGGTGCCAGGTGCCGATCGGCACCGAGGTGGGCCACCTGTTCTCGAACGGCTTGTCGGACGCTGGTAGCAACCGACCCCGGTTTAAGCGGATCACGAAAATCGAGTGCCTGGCAGGCAGCCAACAACTCGACTGCAAGAATCCTGGTCACATTGTCAATAACGGTTCGAAGCTTTCGGGCGGCACCCCATCCCATAGAAACATGGTCCTCTTGCATGGCGGAGGTCGGCATGGAGTCGACACTGGCGGGAGCGGCCAGGCGGCGGTTTTCCGCAGCGATAGAGACAGCGGTGTAATGCGCAATCATGTATCCGGATGACACACCGGGGTCTTCGGTCAGAAATGCAGGCAAGCCGTGGGATCGTGCCGGATCCAGCATCCGATCGAGGCGCCGTTCAGCGATCGCACCAACCTCAGCGGCGGCAATGGCCAGGAAGTCGCACCCAAACGCCAGTGGAGCCCCATGGAAGTTGCCGCAGGATGCGACGGTGCCGTCGGGCAACACCATGGGATTGTCGATAGCCGCCCGGAGTTCATTGTCGGCGACCTGCGCGACGTACGTGAGCGTGTCGCGGGCCGCGCCGTGAACCTGGGGAGTGCAACGGAGTGAATACGCGTCCTGTACTCGAACGTCGTCGTGGCGATGTGATGCAACGATGTTGGATCCGGCCAGGACCTTGGTCATGTTGGCTGCCGCGACCTGTTGCCCCGGCTGGGGACGAAGCGCTACAAGGTCTGCGCGGAAGGCCTGGTCGGTTCCGAGCAGGGATTCGACCGTCATGCCGGCAATAACATCGGCCGAAACGAGCAGGTTTTCAAGATCATCCAGCGCCAGGATCAACATCCCCAAAATGCCGTCGGTCCCGTTGATAAGAGCGAGTCCCTCCTTGGCCCGCAGTACGACTGGATCCAGTCCGGCTTCGAGGAGGGCGTCGGCAGCTGGACGGTCGATGCCATCAACAGTGACCGTGCCCTCGCCGATCAGTGCCAGGGCGATATGGGCTAGGGGAGCGAGGTCGCCGGAGGCGCCGAGCGAACCGTACTCGTGGACAACCGGGGTGAGGCCGGCGTCCAACATGCCGAGATAGGCCTCAACTAGTTCCGGGCGAGCTCCGGAGAAACCCATGGCCAGCGAACGCGCCCGGAGGAGCATCATCGCTCGCACCACTTCCGGCTCGACCCGGGGGCCCATACCCGCAGCATGTGACCTGATGAGCGACAGCTGCAGCTCCTGTCGGCGATCTTCCGGTATGTACGTCGCAGCCAGAGCGCCGAACCCGGTTGACACTCCATAGACAGGCGTCTCGGAGGCCGCATAGGCCTCGATTATGGCCGCAGATGCTTCCATGGCGGCTCGGCCCGATTCACCCAGCGACACCGTGGCCGCGTGTCGGGCCACCCGGACGACTTCGGCCCGGGACAGTCCCTGGTCTTCAAGTGTGACATCGGTCATGTTGGCTCCGTTCGTGGCTCGGTGATATCGATCACCGGTTGAATGCGTCGCACGAACTCGTCGTACTGGTGCGTCTTGAAGTTCTCCCAAGTTGTGAACGACATCGGGTCCTCGACCCTGTCGAGAATCAGCTTGCCGTCAAGATGGTCGACTTCATGTTGGACCGTCCCGGCGGTCAGTCCCCGGTAGGTCTGAACGAACGCCAGGCCTTGGCGGTCGAGGCAGCGGACCGAAATGTGCGTGAATCGGAGAAGGTCACCGCGGATGGGGACGCTTAGGCAGCCTTCGTTGTTCAGGTAGGTGTCCTCGCCGATCCGTTCGATCACCGGGTTGACCAGCACCGTGAGCGGAATGGCCGGCTTGTAGGGGTACCGCGCGTTCGTTTCCACTCCGATAACGCAGATTCTCAGGTTCACCCCGACCTGGTTGGCTGCGATGCCAGCCCCCTGCGCATCACGCATTGTGTCGATCATGTCATCGATGAGTGTCTGAGTGGACCTGTCCTTGAGTTCTTCGGGGGTGAGTTCCCGATTGGTGGCTCTGAGAACCGGGTCGCCGATTTGGGGTATCGATCTAATCATGGGCTGTCGCCTCGTGAGCCAGGGTCCCGCCGATCCAAACGGCTGAGCAGAGAGGCGCGCCCATCCAATACGAGAGAGCAGCCGGATCATCGGTCGACCACTGGGCAAGATCAGCGCGTAAGCCAACCTGGATGATGCCGGTGTCTGATAGGCCGAGAGCGGCGGCTGCGTTGCGCGTGGCCCCGACCAGGGCTTCCTCAGGCGTGAGTCGGAACCGAGAGGTGGCGAGCCACATGGCGGCCTGAAGAGAAGCTACCGGCGAGGTACCAGGGTTCAAATCAGTCGACACGGCGATCCGGACCTCGAGTTCCCGCATCGCTGCGACGTTTGGCTTGGCTTCTTCGTCGAGGAACACGGACGCTCCTGGGATGACCACAGCTACCGTCCCAGCCGCCGCCATGGCTTCGAGTCCGGCCTCACTGGCGTGCTCGAGATGGTCGGCAGAGAGCGCCCCGAACTCGGCAGCCAGCGCTGCACCTTTTCCGTCGGTTAACTGGTCGGCGTGCAAACGAACGGGCAGGCCTAAAGATCGGGCGGTCGAGAATACTTCTCGCACCTGTTCTGGGTTGAAGGCAATCGATTCTGCGAAGGCGTCGACTGAATCCACCAGGCCTTCCGCCAGGGCAGCGGGAAGGATCTGTTGGCAAATCTCCGAGATGTATGCGTTGGGGTTCGTTCGGAACTCTGGTGGGACCGTATGAGCTGCGAGGAGCGACGTGTGGACTCGCTGAGGTCCCATCGAACCTAGGCGACGGGCCACCCTCAGCATGCGTAGTTCGTCAGGGCCTGTGAGGCCGTAGCCCGACTTGATTTCGACGGTCCCGACGCCGCTGCGCAGCAGCCATTGCAATCTCTTGGCGGCCTTTTCGG
Source organism: uncultured Acidimicrobiia bacterium (assembly GCA_965363765.1). GTDB lineage: Bacteria > Actinomycetota > Acidimicrobiia > Spongiisociales > JAENVV01 > JAENVV01. Next base: position 16,629 of record CBDTUI010000012.1, on the reverse strand, counting down.
TGAGTTCATCGTCGGATGTGGCTCGGGTTGCATTTACGGTCGAGAGGATGCCGCCCCCCTCAGCAGCAAGGTCTGCATAGGACTTTCCGCCCAGCCGCTCTTCAAATTCTGTTATCCGCGTTCCACCGAATACAGCATGCGTGTGGCAATCGATCAACGCAGGAGTAATAAGCATGCCGTCGACATCTCTAACGGTGGCGGCGGAAAGCTGTGGATCCGTCGGGCCGACATAGGAAATGAGTCCGGCAGTGACGCCGATCGAGGTTCTGGGCATCAGGCCATAGGGAACTCCGTCGGGAGCCATCGTTGCCACCGTTGCGTTGGCGAGAAGTAGGTCGTAGTTCACGCCAACAACTTCCTGATCGCCCGGTGCAAGCCAGCCGCAGACTGACCTCGCAAGCTCTTGCTCGCGGTAACGACGGGTTTCCCTGCTACGACGACGTCGGTGATTGCTGAGCCGCTAGCAGCGAAAAGCAGCGCTCCCGGTCCGTCAGGTGGCTCCAAGCCGATCATGGAGCTGTGAGAGAAAGAGACGGTCACAAAGTCAGCCGGTGACCCAACTCCGAGGGCATCGTGGGATCCCCAGCCGAGTGCCGAGAGACCGGCGGTCGTTGCGCTGGTCAGCAAGTCTGCCGGAGCGTGCACGCCACGTTGCTCAAGCCTGAGGCGGTCATTCAATTCCAGGGATCGGGCTTCTTCAAAAAGATCGATCACGGCGTTGCTGTCGGTTCCGAGTGATAGTGCAACGCCTCGGTCACGCAGTTCCCTGGCGGGTCCGATTCCATCGCCGAGTTCTCGTTCGGTCGTCGGACAAAAACATACGCCGGCTCCGGATGCTCCGAGGAGGTCTAGGTCAGTCGTGGTGAGGTGCGTGCCATGGATCGCTGTTGCTTGGGCACTCAGCAACCCGACGTCTGAAAGAAGCTGAGTCGGGGTGATCCCATATTGCTTCAAGCAGGCTTGGTTCTCTGCCTGCTGTTCGGATAGGTGTACATGGACTGGACTTTCTAACTTGCGGGCCGTATCGGCGACAACAGCCAGCGCTGGGGAGGGCACCGCTCGGACACTATGGGCGGCTGTGGCGATCTTCACAGTTGGCAGATTTACTCGATCAGCGAGATCGACAACCCGGGTTGACCATGCCTCGACATTCGGGTCAGCGAACCGAGCCTGTTCGGGTCGCGGCGGGGTCCCTTCAACGTCGGAAGCTAGATAGCAGGCATCGAGCAGCGTCAATCGGATCCCGGCGTCCGTGGCCGCCTCGACCAGCGCTAGTTCCATCGCATGAGCAACGGGATAGGGACGGCCGTTCGTCTGGTGGTGGACGTAGTGAAACTCGCCGACCGTCGTGATTCCTGCCCTGAGCATTTCACCGAACACTTCCGTAGCGAGGGCCCGGTACGTGTTGGGTTCGAGTCGTTGCGCGATCGAATACATTGCGTCGCGCCAGTGCCAGAAGTCCCCGGTGGCATCGTGTGTTCTACTCCGCAGAACCCGATGAAAGGCATGAGAATGGGCGTTGACGAAGCCGGGAAGCATTACTCCTTCAAGCTTGGTGGCCGTGGGCGGGGGAGCGGAGTCGGCGACTACACCGGCGATGTAACCGTCGGTGACTTCAAGGGTTACATCCCTAGCGAAGGTGGCTCCACCCAGCCAAGCGTGCGGAGCAAACCAGTGCGTCACGCCGGTCCCGTGATCATCGGCAGGTCGAGACCGCGACTCTGCGCCACGTCTATGGCAATCGGGTACCCGGCGTCCGCGTGACGCATCACGCCTGTACCTGGGTCTGCGGTCAACACCCGGTCGAGTCGCTTGGCGGCCAACTCGGTTCCGTCGGCGACGACGACCATCCCGGCATGAATCGACCGTCCGATCCCCACCCCACCGCCATGGTGCACACTGACCCATGATGCCCCGCTCGATGTGTTGATCAGAGCATTGAGGATCGGCCAGTCGGCAATTGCGTCCGATCCGTCGAGCATGGCCTCAGTTTCCCGATACGGAGACGCCACCGACCCAGAGTCAAGATGATCGCGTCCAATAACGATGGGAGCCGAGACTTCGCCCGACTTAACCATGTCGTTGAACCGCAGGCCGAGGCGGCGTCGTTCGCCGTACCCCAACCAGCAGATCCGGCTCGGCAGGCCCTGAAAGGCCACCCGTTCCGACGCAAGGTGGATCCACCGCGCCAATCCGGCGTCGTCGGGGAACTCATCGAGGACGGCCCGGTCGGTTGCTGCGATGTCGGCGGGATCGCCAGAAAGGGCTACCCATCTGAACGGTCCTTTGCCTTCACAAAACAGCGGACGAATGTAGGCGGGGGTAAACCCCGGGTAATCGAAGGCGCGGTCGAAGCCACCTAGCTTGGCTTCGGTTCGCAAGCTATTGCCGTAGTCGAAGACTTCAGCTCCCTGGTCGAGGTAGCCCACCATCGCCTCGCAATGGCGAGCCATGGCAAGGCGGGCGCGTCGGATGAGTTCGTCCGGCGCCTCGTTTGCCATTTGCGCGGCAGCGGCCACCGTCAGGTCGTTGGGGACGTAGCTCATTGGATCGTGCGCTGAGGTCTGGTCGGTAACAATGTCCGCAGGGAACTTGAGCTCAAGTAGTCGGGGAAGGACATCGGCGGCGTTCCCAACCACACCCACCGACAGCGGTTGCCGGGAGTCTCTGGCCGCCAGGCATCGAGTGATGGCATCGTCGAGGTCGTCAGCGATGACATCCAGGTAGCGCGTCTCCAGGCGCCGGTTGGCTCGATGGCGGTCGACCTCAATGCAAAGGGCCACGCCTTCATTCATGGTCACTGCGAGTGGCTGAGCACCGCCCATGCCTCCCAGCCCTGCTGTCACGGTGATGGTTCCTGCCAGGGAGCCGCCGAATCGCTTGTCCGCAATGGCTCCAAAGGTCTCATAGGTGCCTTGCAGAATCCCCTGGGTACCGATGTAGATCCAAGATCCGGCGGTCATCTGGCCGTACATGGTTAAGCCGGCGTCCTCGAGTCTCCGAAATTCGTCCCAGGTGGCCCATTCCGGGACGAGCAGCGAGTTCGCTAGAAGCACCCGGGGAGCCCACTCGTGGGTTCGAAAGACGCCCACCGGCTTGCCGGACTGAATGAGTAAGGTCTCGTCGTTTTCTAGCCGCCGCAAAGTGGCAACAATAGCGTCGAACGCTTCCCATGAGCGAGCCGCCTTTCCAGTGCCGCCGTAGACGACGAGGTCGTCGGGGCGTTCGGCAACTTCGGGATCCAGATTGTTCATGAGCATCCGGAGGGCTGCCTCTTGTCCCCATCCCTTGCACGAGAGTTCGGTGCCGCGTGGGGCTCTCACTGGCCGTGGTCCGCTCATAATGACGTCCTCTCAAGGTTGGGCTGGTGCTCACGATGGACCGATCGAAACCACACCGCCGGTCGGCGGGTCTCGTCCTCGTCTTCGGTATAGGTGAGCCGTTCGATCGTGAGCACAGGGGATCCCTCAGATATTTGGAGGGTCCGAGCGTCCTCGGCGTTGGCACGCTGACGTTCCACCGAGTGCTCGATTCTCGTCAGCGGTATCGCGTATTTGACGGTCAGTAGCCAATGCACCGATTGATGGGCCAGGTCCTCTTCGAGAAGTCCCGGGCAAAGGCTTTCGACGATCTGACGTTCTTCCACAGCCATTGCCTTCTCATCTGCAAGGCGGAGCCGGCGAAGCCGGATTAGTCGGGTATCTGCGGGTACACCGAGCGGGTTTCCCACCCCGGCTGGTCGTAACTCGGCGGCGAGCACGGTGGTGCTCGGCGTCCTTCCAGCCGCTCGCATGTCGTCGTCGAACGAACTGAGCGAAAAGTACCTGGTCATCGGTGAAGCCGCCGCGACGTAGCTTCCGCTGCCTTGAGCGCTGCGGACGAGACCCTCGGCGATCAGTTCAGCGAGGGCGGTGCGAATCGTCCCGCGACTAACGCCGAACTCGTCGCTCATCTCGTGTTCGGTCGGTAACTGGTCGAGGGGCATGAGGGTTCCGTTAAGAATATCCGAGCGAATCCGGTCGGCAATAACCTGGTACTTGGGAGTGACCATGCGGCTATCGACCTGGCTGCCGCAACCGGATCTCGACCGACAACCGGTGAGCGGTTAAACCCTCAGCGGTCGCCAAGGTCGAGATGGTCGGGGCGATACTCCGAAGGCCCGACTCTGACAGAGTTTGTACCTGGCGCCAGGTACCGAAGTCTTCAACCCCGAGTGGATTCATGGATCTCGCCAGACCGCCCGTAGGTAGGACATGGTTGGAGCCTGTTGCGTAATCTCCAGCTGATTCTGGGGACCAATGGCCAACATAGATTGACCCGGCCGCCACGATTTGCGCAGCATGGCGCTCCGGATCGTTGGTGAGCACCGTGACGTGTTCGGCGGCATAGGAATTGGCAAATCCCAGTGCTTCTTCGATGGTGTCGGTTTCAACGATGAGTCCGTGATTAGTGAGCGCTTGAGAAAGAATGTCTCTTCGTTCAAGCTGGGGGAGGAGCCGGTTGATATGGCCGACCACAGCCGACCCGAGGTTACGGTCGGTGGTGACGAGGATGGCCGGCGAGTCAGGACCATGCTCTGCTTGGCACAGCAGATCTGCTGCGACTGCTTCCGGGTCTGCCGAGTCGTCGGCTACTACGAGCACCTCACTCGGCCCGGCTGGCATGTCGATGGCACACGTCCCGAGCACGAGGAGCTTGGCGGCGGTGACATACGCATTGCCCGGACCGACAATTTTGTCGACTCTGGCGATGGATTCGGTACCGTAGGCCATAGCCGCCACCGCTTGGGCTCCGCCCATCGCATATAGCTCGGTGACGCCGAGATAGTGGGCCGTCGCCAACAGCGTGCTGTCCATGGTGCCATCGCCACGAGCGGGCGATGCCACCACTATTCGGGATACGTCTGCCTCCTTGGCGGGCACCACGGTCATGATGAGCGACGAAGGATAGGCCGCTTTGCCGCCGGGTACGTAGGCGCCAACGGATCCCAACGGGGACCATTTACGATCGATTCGAACGCCCGGTACCGGCATGGCCGTCAGGTCCGACGGGCGCTGAAGAGAGTGAAAATGGGCGACGTTTCGGACGGCATGCTGGATCGCCTGGCGAATCGGATCGCCACTCGCTGTCCAGGCGTCCTTCATATCGGTGCGGCTTACGAGGGGAATGGATCTTCCGCCACCATACGCGACGCTAGCTGCCGTGAGTGCCCCGTCGCCGCCGATCCGGACGGTTTCGCAGATCTGCCGTGCGCGTTCAAGTACTACTGGGTCTGACACCGCTGACCTGTGGATCAGGCGATCAGTCTCGGCGCGGTCCTGGTCTGCGAGCCGGATTGTCTTCAGTTCTAGTGGCATGTCTACGCCATTCGACATCGATCGTACCCTAGGTAAGCCGATTTGTTTATACCAATATATACAACTCGAGCCGGGGCCAAAACGGGGGGAGTTAGGCCAAGGACCCGTCGCTCGAAGCCAGCTCAGCGGATGGATGGCGTCTGTCCGTGTCAAAAAGCACCCGCGACAAGGGGCCTTCCTGGTCCGGATCGTTGAAGTTGCCTTGGGCCCGTCGAACGATCATGAGCGCTCCGAGGCCTGCACCAAGCAAAACGGTCTCAAGCGGGCGCCCCAGCCCGTATGCGGCAAGCCCGATGAAGGCCCAACCGAAGAAGCCGGAAATGCCCCCGCCGATCTTCCATCCCATCACCGACCACAGCGCCGGCCAGATCACAGCAACAGGGTCAAAGGCCAGCATGGCCAACGATGACGTGGCCAGGCCACGTCCTGAACGACCCCCGAGGAATACGGACCAGTCAGATCCGGCCACGGTCGCGAGGGTCCCGAAAACGACAACGCTTGAGGAGAACCCGAAGGAACGGCCAGCGATCACTGTGATGAGGCCTTTAAGGCCGTCTAACAAGGCCACGAGCGCGCCAGCTTTAGCTCCGAGAAGCCGGGTCGTATTGCCGGCCCCGAGGTTGCGAGAACCCGCGGTCGAGATGTCGGTGTGTCGGGCCCTGCCATACAGGTACGCGACCGGAATGGCTCCAAGGAAATAGGCTGCGACGACGTAGAGGCCCCCGAATGCTGCGTCCATCACGTCCTCCGCTTATCAACCGACCGTGCCTGATATGGCGGCCATGGATGAAGGTTAGCTGAGTGGGTCACGCCCATCGTTCGAATCGGGTAGAGCACGGCGGCTGGAACACGATGGTCTATGTACCAGCTACGTGGATGGGTTTCGCGAAGAGCGAAACAAACTGGGGAGACGATAACAACATGAACTTCGAGTGGTCGTGGACCAGCCCCGTCGGCTCGGCAATTTTTCTGACACGCGATGGCCACAACCAGTTGCAGTGGACTTGGCGGGCCTTGAGCGGGTTTCGATGGAGGATAATGGCAGTAGGCACGGCCCAGATGCCTTGGATTGGTTCGGCCGGGTAAATGAATAGCGCTTTACCGCCGGGCTTTAGTACCCGGGACATCTCCGAGAACGCGGCCTCGATGTCAGGGATGTGTTCGATTGCGTGGACCGAGACGATTTTGTCGAAGGTGTTGTCTGGGAACTCGAGAGCTTCAGCGTCGCCAGTCGAGACGCCTTCGGTCACGGCTTGTTCGGCAGCGTGGGGATTGGCGTCGATGCCGATGGCGTCTGCGCCGAGGTCGCGAAGTCGCTTAGTGAGGTGTCCCCGCCCACAACCGACTTCCAGTATGCGATCACCTGCACGTGGGTCAAGGTGTTCGGCGACCGTGACCATGTGGCGAGGGTCCCATCGATTCATCATCGCGTAACGGCTTGAGTCGTACAGGGCACCAGTCTTAGGACCCGATTGATGCCGATTTCTAAACAGAGATGTCACTATTCCGCCTATCGCAGTCCCATGGTCACCATGAGACTAACGGCCGCAAAGGTAGCCCCGTACGCGAGGGCAGGTCGGTGCCGCGCAATTGGCCGCGGAGTCGTCTCGAGCGCCATGACTATTCCAACAGCGAAAAATGAGACTGCCCACCCGGCCGCAACGTCAGAGAACCAGTGCACAGAAAGGAAAACACGGCTGTATCCGACCAAGAGCGCTGCAGGTATAAGCACGATCCCAGCAACGAGCCCAGGCGTCCGACCGATCCGAAAAAGGGCGATCGTCACCGCTAGCGCGAAAGTGAGCGCCCCAGCAGAATGTCCCGAGGGCCAGGCAAACGAGCTAAGAACTGCAGCTCCGGCCCCAGGCCGAGCGCGTGCTACCACCTCCTTCAGTACGGTCACTGTCAGAGCACTCACCAATATCGTGGCCCCGAACGTTGCCGCTCTGCGCAGGGAGGATGCGACGCCGATCCCAGCAGCGACACCAAGCGAGGCCACCCCGAGAGGAACTGTGTTCGTCCCGGCCGACATGGCAGCCAGGAAACCGCCGCTGCCCGGCAAGAGGCCCAGCGCAGCCAAGTCATGTATTCGTGAGTCGAGGCCGAGGACTTCGGGAGCCGTGAGAGCGATCCAGAGATACAGACCACCGAGTGCTCCGAGCGACGCCAGCACAAGGACCCATCCGATAGCCCATCCGATACGGCTGGCGGGTTCTGAGGCAGGCGGGACGGGTTGTCCGGGTTGGTCCTCTTGGCGAAAGGAATCTTTGGCTAGCGACACGCAGTGACCATAGCGACGAGAAGCTGAATGCCAGCTGAGAGTTCGCAACGTTCCGATCTACTGGCAGCCCCGGCGCTCGAGCATGTCGCCGATGGCTGGCTCGCGTAGGATCAGCCGATGGAGCACAATCGGTCTTCGCCAGCCACCTCAAACCCCATGTCAGTGGGGGATGTCGCCCCAGGTTTCGAGCTTCGTTGGACGTTTGGCAAGACGGTTACTCGAAAGCTGGGGAAGCCGATGGTGGTTGCTTTCTATGTCTTCGACTTCGGCGCGTTCTGAGGGGCCGAGCTGGCCCAGTTGGGTTCGCTCGCTGACCAGATCGGGTCGCTCGGAGCCGATATCGTTGGCATTGCAGTGACCGCCACATTCTCGCAGATGGCGTTCAGTCGTGAGCTCGGGATCGATTTCCCGCTGCTGTCCGATTGGGACGGTTCGGTCGCAGACGCGTTTGGAGTCCGGTACTCCATATGGAAGGGTCATGAAGGAGTCGCCAAACGGGCGATTTTCGTAGTCGCCGCCAATGGGACTATTGCCTATCGATGGAGTACCGACGATGCCGAGCTACTGCCGGACCTCATGCCGATGATGCGAGCTCTTGAAACACTCGCCTGATGTGCCGGGGAACTTCAGCCCATTCCAGCAACGCGCCTTGGATTTCGCCAAACTCAGCCGGGCCCACTTCCTCCTTGGTGGGGTGCTCACCTTCGCCCTGGGTGCGGCGAGCTCGCCGTCGATCCAGATCGGTCGATATTTGCTCGCCCAGCTGATGGTTTCGTCGGCTCAGTTGACAGCTCACTTCCTCAACGAATTCGCCGACCGGTTTGTCGACGCCGGCATCGTCACCCGGACGGCTTTCTCGGGTGGGAGTGGCGTCCTGGTGTCTGGACGTCTCGATCCGGCCGTGGCGCTACGGGCTGGACAGGTCACGTCGGTAGTCGCTGTCGGCAGCGCAGTTGTCGTTTGGCAGTTCAGTCCGCTCGCTTCCATCCTCGGCGTCGTGGCGCTGGCCGTTTCCTGGGCGTATTCGATGCCGCCCATCCGGCTCCTGGGTACTGGCTGGGGGGAGCTCGCCACCACCGTGGTCGTGGTTGGTGTCGTGCCGTCGATCGGAGCAGCCAGCCAGGGGAGTCCAGTTTCTCCTGCGCTCTACCTGTCGATCGCGATCCTGGTGCCAATCCACTTCGCCATGATGCTTGCATTTGAGATCCCCGATATCGCTTCCGATAGGGCAGCCGGAAAGCGGGTATTGGCAGTGCGGATTGGTCGAAGGAGCACGGAGGCCCTCGTCGTCGGATTGTTGACCGTGGCGGCGGTCGGGTTGGTGAGCGGGGTGCTCACCGGCGTCTTAGGCCGTGGGGCGGCATGGGCACTTGGCGCCGTACTACCGGCCTGGGTGACGGTCGTGAGTTTGAGGGCAGACCGGTTTAGTCCCGGAACATCTGGGGCAGTAGTGACCCTGACGTTCGTAGTCGTCGGGCTAATGGCGGGAGCTCGCCAGTGACGAGAGAGTTTGACCGCTAGCTGTAACGCCGAGCATGGTGGCGACTAGCACGGTGACCACTAAACGAGGAGCAAGATTGCGGCTCCGAGCGAAATGATGACACCGAGGGCTGCAAGTACCAGTGGGCCGCGACTAGCTGAGGCGAACTTTTGCTGGTTTAGGAGTGCGGTCACCCGTTCAAACCGAGTTATCCCGTAGATCAACATACCCGCTCCAAACGCGATCATCGCCAGACCGAGGACTTCCGCAATCACTCCATCCGGTTCGATCAGTTTGCCGACCAGGACGCCAAGCCCAACCACCGCCAACGCCGTCCGAACCCAGGCCAGAAAGGTACGTTCATTGGCCAGATGGTCTCGTGCGGTGCTTTCTATGTTCTCGACCACCGGGCGTTTGAAACCAGCCACACATTCCTCCACGTCGGCATTCTCTGCATAGTGTATGTCGACAGAGCGCCACTGCGGAACTACGAACACGAAAGAAGGTGAGGGCTGGGGAGCCCTCACCTTCTTTCTTGCTGACTGTTGATTCTCGTTCAGGCACCGAATGCTTCGTTGAAAAAGCCTCGCAATTGTGGTGTGGCGGGCCCGCTGTATCCGCAGAAGTTCACGGATCCTGCGTTAGCGGTGATCAGGTAGCTGCTGCCAACTTCAAGGGGGAATGCTCCGATGAGTGACACCATCTCTTCTGATCCGCCGGTGAGAACAACCTCGCCGGCATCTCCGCCTTTGTACCAATGGTCAACGGTCAGAGTTCCATTGGCTCCATCAACCGCAGTGACTGTTCCTTCGAATGCGAGTGGCATGTCTCGGAGGATCGCTGCGTCGAAGATGGCGCACGACGCCAGGGCGTTTTCCTCTCCGAGGGCTAGCTGCAGCGGCGGGCCTGCGACGGGGGCGGTGTCATTCGCACCCGAGTACAGGAAAGCTCCGACGGCTAGGGCGACGATGGCGAAAGCGGCGATAGCCGGGACCCATCGTTTGGGGGCTGGTGCAGGTACCTGGGCAGGTGCTTGCTGAGTGGTTGTGGACATAACACGCTCCATTCGGCGTATGGACGACGGTGTCGTCGGTGGTTCGGTCGGGACGCTGGAGTGCATCGGATCGAGGCTCCTTATGCTGTTGCGTAGGTCGTCAGTCACGATCGTTGTTCTCCATCGTCTTGAACCTGTTTATGTCCGGCATGCGATGGATCCTGTCCATCCATCAGTTTTTTTAGTTTCCTTTTTGATTTTGAGAGGCGCAGCGACGCCGCATTAGGCGTGACGCCGAGCACAGTGGCGATGGCCTGGGCCTCCAGACCCTCCCACGCCCACAGTCGCAAGACCTCTTGGTCCGCCTCGGCAAGCCGTTCGAAAATGGCGGCCAGGACCGGATAGTCGCCAAGGTCAACCTTTTCGACAGCAGCCGGCTGTGGCTCGCGCACCAGGCGCTCGAAAAGGCGCTGGCGCCTCTGGATGCTTCGTCGCCGGTTGGCCAGGACTCTTCTGGCCACCCCGTACGCCCAGGGAAGGTACTGGTCGGACCGAAGGTCGGGGAGTTTCTGCCAAAGGATCAGAAGGACGTCATCGAGAGCCTCCTCAGCTTCATCGTGGCCAACCCGCCGACGTAGATATCGCTGGAGAGGCTCATAGGTGGTGCGATAGACGGTCTCGAACAGCTCTCGCTGCTCGGCCTCGCTTCGCGGCGCAGACCGCAAAGGAATCTTGCTGGCCTGGCTTTCTCTAGCCGGAAACATCGGCTTTTTGGACACAATGGGAGGTGAGCATCTCCGGATCCGACGTATGGAAGTCCGAGAAGGTTCCCGCTAGATAATCGCCGATTCGATGAACGGCTCGTTGCGGAGCACGCGGTCGTATCCAAGCGGCGACAGATCGAGTGACCTATACGTGCCATACACGATGAGTTCGCTGACGGCTCGGCCGACTGCCGGCGATTGCTGAAGGCCGTGACCGGAGAAACCATTGGCAAAGAAGAAGTTTCCAAGGTCGGGTGCCGGACCAATGATCAGGTTGTGGTCCAGGACGTTGTAGGCGTAGTGGCCGCCCCAGGAGGCCATGATCGCGATCCGCTCGAATTGGGGCACGTACCTTGCCAGCACCGGCCAGATGATTTCTTCGAACTCGGCGGTTCGGGTTCTGAGGTCATCGTACGCGACCGCACGGTCATCGACCGGAACACCTCCCGTGACGTAGTGCTGTCGTTCCCGCCGAAAGTGAACGCCTTCTGGTGTAACGGTCAGCGGGACATTTTGCTCGATGGGCGCTCGACAATCGAACACAAAGGTTGTGCGCGAGCGAGGCTCGACCGGAAGGTCCAGCCCAACCATCTCGGCGATGAGTTTCGCCCGGGTCCCGGCGGCGTTTACGAGGTAGCCGCAGCTGACGTTCTGACCTGATTCGAGGCGGGCTGACGTCACCCGATCTCCGTCACGTTCGATTCCGACCACACGGTCCGCCACGTACGTGACACCGTTGGCCCTGGCCCGCTGACGAAACCCCAGCAAGAGCGCCCACCCATCGATGGATCCCTCACGTTCGCTACCAAAACGAGCTCCAACCAGAACGTCAACGTCCATGTAAGGGAACTTCTGCTTGATGTCGTCGTGACCGAGCATTTGCACGTTTGCCCCCTCGGCTAGCTGAATGAGGTGGTCGGCATGAAGGGTGTCAAGCTGTTCATCGGTAGTTGCGAGAAACAGATAGCCCGTGCCACGAAAGTTCAGATCAGGTGCGTCACCATTCACGGCAACCCGGTTTTCGAAGTCGTCGAGGAACTCCAGGCCAAATTGGCTTATCCGAATATTCAAGGGATTGGAAAACTGCTCCCGAAAACTGTTGCCTGACCGGGTGCTCTGCGCGTTTTCATACGTCGGATCGGGTTCAACTACTAGCACGGACCCGTCGAAGTCGGGGTTCTCGCTGATGAAATAGGCGATCGCGCTTCCCATCAACGCCCCGCCCACGATTACTACGTCGTATGAGTCTTTGATGCTCATCCAGGTGACCGTCTAAAGGTCTTCGATCTTGGGGAAGCCCGATGGCGGCATGATGTCTACTGTGGCGGAGCGTTGTTGAGCGGTCATCCCACCGTCAACTTTGATGACGTCGCCAGTGATGTACGAGGCATCTTCGGAGGCCAGGAATAGGGCCGCTCCAGTCATGTCGTAGGCCTCGCCGATCCGACCGAGGGGAACATTCTCGCCACGGAAGATGCGCTCGTCCATAGGCAGCCCGCTCGTATCGATTGATCCCGGCATAAGAGCATTAACCCTGATGTTGTAGGGGCCCAGATCGAGCGCCATCGCCCGAGTCAACGCCTCAATGCCCCCCTTGGTGGCATCGTAGGCCGTGAACGAACGATGCGACTGGGTCGCTCCTCCGGAGCTCATGTTGATGATGGCTCCTCCACCTGCTTTCGCCATGATCCGGGCAGCTTGGTGAGAACACAGGAAGTGACCGGTGAGGTTCACGTCCACGATCCGCCGCCACCATGCTTCGTCGGCTTCGAAAAAATGCAGCATCGGGCCTACCAATCCGGCGTTATTGACGAGCACGTCGACTCGACCGTGCTCCTCCATGACCGCCGCAAACATACCCGCCACGGCCACGCCATCGGAAACGTCAGCTTGGATCGCCATTGCCGTCCCGCCCGCCGCGACAATTTCGTCGGCAACGGCCAGAGCGCTCGATGCCTCAACGTCGTTGACGACAACGTGGGATCCGATGGATCCGAACCGCTCAGCGATGGCACGCCCGATCCCCGATCCTGCCCCGGTCACAAGGACTACTTTTCCGACCAATGAGTCATACATTGTGTATCGATTCCTGTCCGTGTCTTGGCGCAATTCTGGCACAACCTGCGCACGCAAGCGCGCTGGTAGACAACAAACTCAGAACCGACGATTAACCAGCCTCATCCCCGACTATATGTCGAGCGAATCAACGATCTGGCGTACACAGTCTTCTACGCCAAGCCGGGTGTCAACGCGTACCTCGGGATTCTCAGGTCGCTCGTAGGGGGCCGACACACCGCTGAAATCTTTTAGCTCGCCTGATCGTGCCTTGGCATAGAGCCCTTTGATGTCTCGCTGTTCACACAGCTCAAGTGGCGTATCGACGAAAACCTCGATAAAACGACCTGCCTCATGCAGACCTCGCACCTGGGACCGATCCGACGCATACGGCGAGATAAACGCAGTGAGCACGACTAAGCCGGCATCCTGGAACAGTCTGCACACTTCGCCGATCCTTCGAATGTTCTCGGTTCGATCCTCGGGAGCGAAGCCGAGATCTCGGTTGAGGCCGAATCTGACGTTATCGCCGTCGAGAACATAGGTGGCGATCCCTCGATCGAGAAGTTCTCGTTCGACGGCGTAGGCAAGTGTGGACTTGCCGGAGCCAGAGAGGCCAGTGAACCAGACTGTGCACGACCGATGTCCCAAGTTGCTGGCTCGGTCTTCGGGGGTGACCAGGCCGTGGCTGCGGACGATGTTCTGCGAGATGGGCTCGTCACCCACGGAGAAAACCTCGTTCGCCAAGAACCCGCAGGATCTCGCTAACGCATTCCCGCACGCTCTGGGTAGATGTGTCCAGGCGTAGGTCCATGTCAGTGGGGCGCTCGTAGGTTGCAGAAACTCCAGGGAAGTGGGAGATTTCGCCACGGTCAGCCGCCTCGTAGAGGCCGTTCGGGTCGCGCTGGCGACAGACCTCGACCGGGGTGTCCAGGAAGACCTCGATGTAGCGGTTCGGTCCGATGAGTTCTCTGGCCCGTCCCCGCACGTCGGAGTTCGGTGCCACCAAGGCAGCTACGGCCACGAGGCCTTGATTGTTGACCAACCGGGCGACTTCTGAGACCCGGCGAAGGTTCTCGGAACGATCCTCGGCACTAAAACCAAGGTCGCGACTGATGCCCATCCGAACATTCTCGCCGTCGAGTCGAATCGAAACCTTGCCTCGGTCAAAGAGCTCGCGCTCGAGTGCAGTGGCAATCGTGGACTTGCCAGCCGCAGTCAGACCAGTCAGCAAGACCGTGCAGGGCTGCTGACCGTATCGAATCGCTCGCTCAGCATCCTCGATCCCCGAAACATGGCGGACCAGGCCTACCTCCGGGGCCCGATCCCACGCGGAGGCCGCACCGACGATCATCCCTGCGCCGACCGTGGCGTTGGTGAGCCGGTCGATCAGAATGAAGGAACCGGTGTGACGGCTTTCGTCGTAGGCGTCGAAAAGCAATTCGCGGTCCGATCTCACGGAACACAGTGCGATGTCGTTGAGAGCGAGTTCCGAAGTCTGCTCGTGATCGAGCGAATTGATGTCTACTCGATGGCGGATGGACGAAACAGTTGCGTTGCTGGACCCATTGGTCGATTGCAGGAGGTACTGCTGTCCTGGCTTGAGGGCGGCGTCCGCCATCCAAACGATCATGGCGTCGATATCGTGGGCCTTCATGGGCAATTGCCCGGCTTTGACGAGCAGGTCGCCGCGACTCACGTCGATTTCATCGGTCAGCGTGACCGTTACCGCCCGACCAGGACCCGCCACCTCTAGGTCACCGTCGAAACTTACGATCCGCTCAATCGTCGATCCGACTCCCGACGGCAACGATACGATCTGGTCGCCCGGGCGAAGTATCCCCGAGGCAATGGTGCCTGCGAAACCCCGAAACCCGAGGTTCGGTCGCGCCACAAGCTGGACTGGCATCCGGAAGCGTTCAAAGTCGATCCCACTGGCGACGTCAACCGTCTCAAGGTGTTCCATCAACGCGGGGCCGTCGAACCAGTCGAGTTCGACACCGCGGTCAACTACGTTGTCTCCGAGCAGGGCAGACATCGGAAGAAAATAGGGATCCCCGATTTCAAGGCCGGCAGCGAACTGTTCATACTCGCCACGGATCTCGTTGAAGCGGTTTTCAGACCAATCAACGAGATCCATCTTGTTGATCGCCACCACGACGTTACGAATCCCCAGCAAGCTAGCGATGTAACTGTGGCGTTTCGTTTGGGGCAGTACCCCTCGGGTCGCATCGACCAGAATGATCGCCAACTGACAGGTGGAAGCACCGGTGACCATGTTGCGGGTGTATTGCTCGTGGCCTGGTGTATCGGCAATGATAAATTTCCGGCGGGCCGTCGAAAAGTAGCGATAGGCGACGTCGATCGTGATGCCTTGCTCACGTTCAGCCTTCAGACCATCCATGAGAAGTGCCAGGTCAACCTGGTCGCCAGCTGATCCTACGGTGGTGGAATCGGCATGCAACGTGGCGAGCTGATCCTCGTAGATCATCTTGGAGTCGTGCAAGAGCCGTCCGATGAGCGTCGACTTTCCGTCGTCGACGCTGCCGCAAGTCAGAAAGCGGAGCAGGTCTTTCCGTTCATGTTCGGCCAGATAGGCGTTGATGTCGGTGGCGATGAGGTCAGACTGGTGGCTCATTAGAAGTAGCCTTCCCGCTTTTTTTCTTCCATAGAGCCCGACTGGTCGTAATCGATGACTCGGCCCTCTCGCTCCGAGCGGGTGGCCAACAGCATTTCCTGGATGATCTGCGGCAAGGTGTCGGCGGTCGATTCGACCGCCCCCGACAGCGGGTAACAACCAAGGGTTCGGAACCGAACCGACTTCATCTCGGGGACTTCGCCCTCGGCGAACTGGAATCGGTCGTCATCGACCATGATAAGAACGCCGTCTCGATTGACGACCGGGCGCACTGCCGAGTAGTACAACGGCACAATCGGGATTTCTTCGAGATGTATGTACTGCCACACGTCAAGTTCGGTCCAGTTGCTAATGGGGAATACCCGGATGCTCTCGCCTTTGTGGACTCGACCGTTGTAGAGATTCCATAGCTCTGGACGTTGATTCTTCGGATCCCATCGATGGTGCTGATCGCGGAAGCTGAACACCCGTTCCTTGGCGCGAGATTTCTCTTCATCGCGTCGCGCCCCGCCGAAAGCGGCGTCGTATCCACCGGCGGTCAGGGCCTGCTTTAGCGCCTGCGTCTTCATGATGTCGGTGTAGTTTTTTGAGCCGTGGTCGAACGGATTGATGCCCTGGGCGACGCCTTCCTGGTTGGTGTGCACAAGAAGTTCGACCCCGATCGCCTCGGCCATCCGGTCACGGAAGGTGATCATCTCGCGAAACTTCCATGTCGTGTCGATATGCAACAACGGGAAGGGGATCTTTCCTGGAAAAAAGGCTTTGCGAGCCAGATGCAGCAGCACCGTTGAGTCTTTCCCGATCGAGTACAGCATGACCGGTTTCTCGAATTGGGCAGCGACTTCCCGGATGATGTGAATGCTCTCCGACTCGAGCTGTTGCAGGTGTGTCAGGCGTAATTCTGGCGGAGTCATTAGCTCAGACATGTAGCCATCCCGTCAGCCCAATAAGCCGGTGTTGACGTGCTCGACACCGAGCTAGTTTTCCAAAAACCTTCATATTCCCCCCTGAATTCGCGCCACATCCTACGTCACTGTCGGTCATTTGAACACTTCGGCGC
>CBDTUI010000011.1:47500-48683 GCA_965363765.1 uncultured Acidimicrobiia bacterium | reverse complement strand
TTCGCTACCTTAGGACCGTTATAGTTACGGCCGCCGTTTACTGGGGCTTAGTTTCTATGCTTTGCCGAAGCTAACAATTCCACTTAACCTTCCAGCACCGGGCAGGCGTCACACGATATACGTCGACTTACGTCTTAGCATCGTGCTGTGTTTTTAGTAAACAGTCGCTTGGGCCTAGTCACTGCGGCCTCCTCAAGCTTCGAGACGCTAAGTCTCTAACCTTACCGAGGCGCTCCTTATCCCGAAGTTACGGAGCCATTTTGCCGAATTCCTTAACCATAGTTATCTCGCTCGCCTTGGTATTCTCTACCTGTCCACCTGTGTCGGTTTGGGGTACTGGCACCATATGTCCTAGCTAGAGGATTTTCTTGGTGGCATGGGCGTTCAGCGGCTTCGCCTAAAACGGCTCGGCATCGCGCCTCGGGCTTCGTGAGGTCCGGATTTACCTAGACCTCGCCCTACACGCTTACCCCGGGACAACCAACGCCCGGGTCCGCTTACCCTTCCACGTCCCCCCATCGCTGAACTACTACCCGCTGGGTCGGTAGGCCCCGAAGGGCTTTCCTTAGCAAACGAGATTCGTTCTGGGCGGCCATATGGTGGTACTGGAATATCAACCAGTTATCCATCGATTACGCCTTTCGGCCTCACCTTAGGTCCAGACTAACCCTGGGCGGACGAGCCTTCCCCAGGAACCCTTGGACATTCGGCGGAGGAGATTCTCACTCCTCTTTCGCTACTCATGCCTGCATTCTCACTCGAGTGGCCTCCACGGCTGGCTCACGCCGCCGCTTCGATGGCCACTCGACGCTCCCCTACCACTCCTATCTCCTGGACACACAAGTGTGCCTGGATAGTGATAGAAATCCGCGGTTTCGGTACTGAACTTGAGCCCCGTTACATTTTCCGCGCAGGATCACTCGACCAGTGAGCTGTTACGCACTCTTTAAAGGGTGGCTGCTTCTAAGCCAACCTCCTGGCTGTTTGGGCAATCCCACATCGTTTCCCACTTAGTTCAGATTTAGGGACCTTAACCGGCGGTCTGGGCTGTTTCCCTTTCGACCATGGAGCTTATCCCCCACAGTCTGACTGCCTCGTTCTAGCGTTATGAGATTCGGAGTTTGACTGGGGTTGGTAAGCTTGTAGGCCCCCTAACCCAATCAGTGCTCTACCCCCATAACGG
>CBDTUI010000011.1:0-42500 GCA_965363765.1 uncultured Acidimicrobiia bacterium | reverse complement strand
CAAACCTGGGAGCCACTGTTCGGTTTCGTTATCCAGTGGATAGTCTTCGATATGGTCGGGCACACCGCCCTGACGGAAGACCTTGTCGAAGGCCGCTTCGGCGTCGCGGCCGCCTCCAGGGTGGTAGAGGTCGACGATTTCGCGTCCCAGGCGGCGTTTCAGGTCCCCAGGGTGCACATCGCCAGACTCAAGTCCTTCCATGTTGAACATAATCTCGGCCGTTGGCACTTCGGTAGCCAGTTCGAAGTACTGGCGCATCAGCTCGTCCGGGATGGACATGACCTTGCCGAACATGTCTGCGGGATCATCGGTGACCCCGATGTAGTTGCCGAGCGACTGCGACATCTTCTGTTCGCCATCGGTCCCGATCAGTAGCGGCATGGTTAGCGCCATCTGGGGTCGCTGGCCATACCTTTCTTGAAGGACGCGTCCCATCATGAGGTTCCATAGCTGATCAGCCCCACCGAGTTCCACATCGGCTTCAACGGCCACCGAGTCGTATCCTTGGAGAAGCGGATACATGAACTCCATCACTGAAATGGGTTGTTGACCGTCAAATCGCTTGCGAAAATCGTCGCGTTCGAGCATCTGGGCGACGGTCACTTTCGATGTGAGCTCCAGCACCTCGGCCATGTCGAGCGAACCGAGCCACTCTGAGTTGTACCGGACCTCGAGCGGTTCGGGTAAAAGTACCTTTGAGAACTGACCGAGCAGCCGTTCGGCGTAGCCGCGCACCTCGTTGGCGGACAGGCGTTTGCGTGTTTCGCTCTTGCCAGACGGGTCGCCAACTTGGGCTGTGAAGTCACCGACAATGAGAACAGCTGTATGTCCGAGCTCCTGGAAGTGGCGAAGCTTGCGCAGCACCACAGCCCAACCGAGCGTGACGCTCGGCGCCGTCGGATCCAATCCCAATTTGACGCGCAGCGGGCGGCCTTCGGCCAGTCGGTCAGCGAGTTCGGTTTCAGGCGCGACTGTGTCGACACCGCGCATGAGGTAGCTGTGCTGTTCTGACTGATCCATCAAGCCCGCCACGATAGCCGCTGGTACCACGAGATCGGGGTTGTGCCGTTTCAAAGCCCGACCAAATCCGCCGTTACGAGTCAGTCCGTCGGTACCATCGCTCCCGGAGTAAGGACCGCATGAAACGAATCATCGTTCTCGTGGCTGTTGCGTCGTTCCTATTGGGAGCCTGCAACCCCGAGATCAAACCTCTCGCTGACCCAGGAATGGGCGAGCTGAGCCTCACCAGCATTGTCTACGCGGCCGACGGAACGGTCATCGCCGAATGGCATGAAACCGAGGACCGTATCCTCGTTGACTTCGCCGATCTACCCGTCCACCTAATGAATGCGGTCGTGGCCATCGAAGACCAGCGGTTCTGGGGCCACCAGGGAGTCGATTTACGGGCTATCGCTCGAGCCCTCGTGGCCGATGCCAATGCCGGGTCGATCGTCCAAGGTGGTTCGACGATTACGCAGCAGTACATCAAAAACGTCGTTCTGACGCCGGAAGTCACCGTCGACCGCAAAATTGAAGAAGCGACCCTGGCTCTCCGACTCGAAGAGACACTCACCAAGGAGCAAATACTCGAACGCTACGTCAACACGGTCTACTTCGGCAGCGGCTATTACGGGGTCGGTACAGCCTCTGAGGGATACTTCGGCAAGCCGATTGAAGAAGTGACTCTTGGCGAGGCGGCCTTGCTGGCTGGTTTCATCCAGTCACCGTCATCAACCGATCCACGCCTCCACCCCCAAGCCGCCCTTGATCGCCGAGCAGTGGTGATCAACAAGATGATCGAGCTCAGCTGGATCACCACTGACGAGGGCGCCGCAGCCAAGGCCGAGCCACTCAAGCTGGCTACCAAGCGGCCGCCCGACCAATCGGACTACCCCTACTTTGTTGAAGAGGTTAAACGCCGACTCCTCGACGACCCTGCCCTCGGTCTCACAGCCACCGACCGCTACAACGCCTTGTTCCGAGGCGGCTTGAGGATCTACACCACGCTCGACCCGACGATGCAGGCCGTCGCCGAGCAGACCGTGGCCGACGTCATTGGCGACGGTGGTCCTTCTGCAGCCCTCGTCTCCATCGAACCCTCGACGGGATATGTTCGGGCCATTGTGGGCGGCTCTGATTTCTATGACCCCGATAACCCGTTCGCCCAGTTCAACCTCGCTACGCAGGGCCGCCGGCAGGCCGGGTCTGCGTTCAAACCATTTGCTTTGGCTGCCGCACTCGAAAGCGGGATGACGTTGGCCACGGAGTTCCAGGGCGGCAGCTCAATCACGATTCAGACTCCGAGCGGCCCGTGGGAAGTTGAGAATTACGCAGGGTCGAATTGGCCGGACCTCACCCTGTTGGAGGCGACAGTGTTTTCTGTCAACGTCGTATACGCCCAACTCGTAAACGCCGTCGGGCCAGAAGCCGTGGCCGACATGGCCGAGAACGCAGGCATCACAAGCAAGCTGGAACCGTTTCATTCGATCGTCCTCGGCGCCCAGGAAGTGAGCGTCTTCGATATGGCTTCGGCCTACGGGACATTCGCAGCCGGTGGCATCCACGTTGAGCCGACCCTGGTGACCCACATCGAAACCCACAAGGGCGTCAACTTGTACCAGCCGGTTCCGGTGATCACCGAGGCGATGAGCAATCAGACGGCCAGCCAGGTCACGGCGGCTTTGAGCGAGGTCGTCAAGCGCGGTACCGGACAACGAGCCCAGATCGGCCCCCCGATCGCCGGCAAGACGGGCACCTCTCAAGCCCACCGTGATGCATGGTTTGTCGGATACACACCCGACCTGGCAACGGCGGTGTGGGTCGGCTTCGCTGAGGGTCAAGTTGCAATGGAACCGCCCACCACCCCGATCACCGTCGTCGGTGGGTCGTATCCAGCAGAAATTTGGTCGGCATATTCATCGCAGGTTCTGACTGGCGTCGGGGTAACCGGGCTTGCCGGACCCGATGCCGCCGGGCTCCAGTTGGTAACCGTCGACACATCGACTGGATTCCTCGCAGGTCCGTTCTGTCCACGTGAGTTCATTCAAACGATCAGCGTTCCTGGTGGGGATGCCCCCACAACCGTGTGCCCGATCCACAATCCGGAAGGGATCGTGGACGTTGGTGCCACTGATGTTCCGAGTGTGATCGGGATGGACCTCGGAGCAGCCACGTCGGAGCTACAGGCGCAAGGCTTTTTCGTGACCATTGAGTGGGAGGATGGAGGCGGATTGCCACAAGGAACAGTGTTTGATCAGTCGCCGTCCCCCGGTTTCCCTGCCCAGCTCAACTCCGTCATCGAGCTGACCCTGGCCGGTCCGGCATTCGACGCGGCGTTGCCGTCCGTGCTCGGTTTCACGATCGACGAGGCCCACGCTCGTATGGATCCGATCGGAGTTGGGATCTTTGCGATCGTCGAAGCCGAGGCCAATCCCGACGATGCCCAGCGGAGACCCGGGGTCATCTGGAAGCAGGATCCTGCCAAGGGCGGTGCCGTCGAAGGGACGGTCACCGTCTGGATCAATCCCTGACGAGCACGCAACGCCAAGGTCGATCGGCGGCTTTGGTGAGACCGACTCGCGGTTTCCAAGCATATTCGACTGGCATCTGCCCACCAACGATCGACAGCCATCCGATGTCGTCCAGATGCCAGCCGTCTGCGGACCGATCGATGCCGAGAGCTGTGGTCAGCTTGCCCGGTCCGTCGGTGAGGTGATCTTCTCTACCTCGGCGTTCGATCATCAGATCGTGTCCCTCCTCTGGCAGTCCGGACCGGATGAGAACTGCCTGCGGGTCATCCTCTGGCCCTGTGACGATGTTAAGGCACCAATGCAGCCCATACGATCGGTAGACATAGATCGTTCCAGCTCGTGCAAACATCGGGCTGTTTCGGGTGGTTTTGCTCCGAAAGGCGTGACTCGCCGGATCATTGGTCCCGCCGTACGCCTCAGCTTCGGTAATCGTGATGCTGGTCCGTCCTGGCGGACGGTCGCTGACGAGTCGGCAACCGACCAGGGCTTGCGCAACCGTACGAACGGATCCGTCCCACAGTGGAGCCATCAGCCGAGCGCGTCGAGCAACACCGCTTTGAACGCGTGTAAGCGGTTCTCAGCCTGGTCGAAAACCCGTGAACGGGGGTGGGCCATAACCGAAGCTGACACTTCTTCACCGCGGTGGGCTGGCAAGCAGTGAAGAAAGATGGCATCAGACGCGGCTCGACCGAACAGCGCTTCGTCGATCATGAAGCCTTCGAACGCGCCCAATCGCGCTGATGTTTCGGCCTCCTGGCCCATCGATGTCCACACATCGGTATAGACACAGTCGACCCCATCTACGGCCTCGGATGCAGAGTTGGTCAGCAGCACGTCACCGTGTGTGCGAGCGAGCGTCACGTACCGCTCGTCTGGCTCATATCCCGGCGGTGTTGCGATCCGCATCGCTGAACCCGTGATCGTGGCAGCGACCATGAGTGAATGGAGCACGTTGTTTCCATCTCCGACATAAGCAATCGAAGCGCCAGGGCGATGTTCAGCGACCGTCAGGACGTCGGCGATCGCCTGACAAGGGTGTTCGAGGTCAGACAGCAGGTTGATGACCGGTGCTTCGGCTGCGTTTGCAATGGACTCGAGATCACGATGATCGAACACGCGCATGGCAATGGCGTCCAGGTAGCGGTCGAGTACCCGTCCAACATCGTCGGCCGTTTCCCGACCCCCGATCCCAACTTCTTCGCCCTTGAGGACAACGGGATGGGCTCCGAGTTGCAGTGTCCCGACTTCCGACGAGACCCGGGTCCGGGTGGACGGTTTCATAAAGAACAGGCCGACCGACTTGCCAGTTAGACGACCGGCAAAGTCAACTGGATTTCGCTTCATCTCGCCAGCGAGGGTTACCAGATCTCGGATCCGCTCAGGGGCGGCACCAGCTATACCCAGGAAGTCCACGCTCATTCCCCGCGCAAGGTGGCGCCGGTGGCTGCCGCCACTGCCGCGACGATCCTCAGCCGTGCATCGCCAACTTCGTCAGCAGTCAGGGTGCGGTCGATCGCCCGGAGCCGAACACGAAGACCGATGGCCTTGGTCTCGTCGCGCAGAAACTCGTCGAATATTTCGACCGACTCGATCAGGTCGGCGATCGCAACCGTAGCTCCGGCTCGGAGTGTGGCTGCCGCAGTTGAACTTTCAACTTCGAACGACAGGTCGAATTCTGATGCTGGGAATACGCTCGGCTCCGTCAATGTCCACGGACCAGGATCAGTCACCAAGGCCAATAGATCTAACTCTCCCACGAGTACCCGCCCTGGAAGATCGAACGAACGGGCCACCGCCGGGTGCAACTCGCCGATATGGCCGATCGTGGCACCGTCGAGGACGACGTAGGCACCCCGACCCGGATGCAGACCCGGAATCTCATTTTGGCGCAACTCGAACGATGCCAGCCCCATCTGGCGAGCGATAGAACGCCAGAGCGCCATACCCGAGAAGACATCGACCGAACGGCCGGCCCCTGAGACGTCGATGGAACCATCCGAGCCGACCCCGGCGAACGCCAATACATCCGGTTGCTCCGGCACCGTCCCGAGCTCCGGGGATTCCTGATTGAAGAACACCTTGCCAACCTCGAACAACGCTACTGAAGAGAGGCCGTGGGCGACATTGAACCTGGCGCTTTGCAAGAGGCCGGGAATCAGCGTCGTGCGCATTAAAGACTCTTCGTCGTGTAGCGGGTTTTTGATCTCAATTGCCAGGCTCCGATGGTCATCTGGGGTAAGCCCGAGCGCAGCGAGGTCGGCGCGACCCATAAAGGTTGAGGTGTGGGCTTCAGAGAAGCCGTGACCTCGGACCACGAGGCGGAGCGTCCGGAGCCGCCGCTGGGAGATCGAGAGTCCTCCATCGCCGCCGGTTGGAACTCGGCTCGGGAAATTGTCGAATCCGTGCAACCTGGCTACTTCTTCGACCAGGTCGATCGGGCGAGTCACATCGGGCCGGTTAGTCGGAACCTCCACCGCCAACGGATCCTGACCGGACACGCCAAAATTCAGGCGTCTGAGCAGTCCGGCGACGTCGTCCGGTGAGAAGCGAATGCCGAGAATCCGCTCGACCTCCGACACAGGAAGGCTGAGCTGCAAAGGCTGCACGGGTTCCGGGTAATTGTCGACGATTCCGCCAACGATCGTTCCTCCGGCGTGGGCGGCGATCAGTTCAGCCATCCGGTCGGCAGCCAGCGGAGGAAGATTCGGATCGACCCCACGCTCGAATCGAGCCGACGCTTCGGAACGAAGACCATGGCGCCGGCTCATCCTCATGATCGTTGGTGGGTCCCACGAGGCGCATTCGATGAGCACGGTGGTCGTCGAAGGGGAGACCTCAGAGTCGAGGCCACCCATCGTCCCGGCGAGCGATGATCCCTGCTTCACATCGGCCACGAGAAGGTCTTCGGCCGTGAGTTTCCGCTCGACACCGTCGAGCGTGACAAGCTGTTCGCCATCGGCGGCTGCCCTGACGACCACGTGTCCGTCGGCGACCTTGTCACGGTCGAATGCGTGGGTTGGCTGGCCGAGTTCAAGCATGACGTAGTTCGATACATCGACGATGTTAGAAATCGATCGAACTCCCGCTTTGACCAGGCGCTGGGCCATCCAAAGAGGGGCGGGGCGCACCTCAACGTCGCGCACTTCCCTAGCCACGAAACGACGACACCGATCGTCTTCGATATCGACTTTGAGGTCGATATCACCGTTGGTGTCCGATACGTCGGGCGCCGGTATCCGAAAATCGATTTCGAAATGGGCGGCGAGTTCTCGCGCCAAACCGACCATCGACATGGCATCGGGACGGTTAGGCGTGATTGCCAGATCGAACACGACGTCCGGGAGCTCGATGTGATCAACGAACAGTGTGCCGACCTCAAGATCGTCGGCAAGAACGAGAATGCCCTCGGCGTCCTCACCCAACCCCAACTCTTTCGCCGAACAGATCATGCCGTTAGACGTCACACCTCGGATGTCGCGTTGGGTGATCAGGAAGTCTTCGCCAAGGACGGCTCCCGGGACAGCGACCGGCACCGTTGCTCCGGCCTCGAAGTTCCACGCACCGCAAATGATGTCGGTCGGACCGTCACCGGTGTCGACTGAACAGAGCCTGACCTTGTCGGCGTTCGGGTGGGGCGCCACGCTGAGCACCTTGCCGATCAACACGTCCCGAAATTGCGGCTCGAAAACCTCGACACCTTCGACCTCATGCCCAAGATTGGCGAAGACGTCCGAGAGCGCAGCCGGATCTAGGGTCGGGAGCGTGATGTAGTCGGCAAGCCAACTGAGCGATACCTTCATACGAACTGACCTAGTACCCGAAGATCGTTCTCAAAGAAGTGCTTGACGTGGGTGATCCCGTGGCGAACCATCGCCAGCCGCTCAACGCCCATCCCGAACGCGAACCCGCTGACAACAGACGGGTCATACCCAACGGCGTCGAACACGTTCGGATCGACCATCCCACATCCCATAAGTTCGATCCACCCCGAGTTCGAGCACACCCGGCATCCGCTGCCGTCGCAGGCGAAGCACGAAACGTGCATCTCCGCCGACGGTTCCGTGAATGGGAAGAAATGGGGTATCAACTTGATGACTCGGCCGGCACCGAAGAAGGTCCGGGCGAAGTGCTCCAAGGTCCCTTTCAAATCTGCAAACGTAATGTCGGTGTCGACCACCAGACCCTCGACCTGATGAAACACCGGCGAATGGGTCGCATCGAGGCTGTCAGATCGGAAGACCCGTCCGGGAACAACGATGTGTAGGGGTGGTTCATGTTCCTGCATGTATCGGGCTTGGACCGGAGATGTCTGGGTGCGAAGCAGCATCTCATCGGTCGGATCGCCGAAATCTACGTACAACGTGTCAGATTCAGCTCGAGCCGGATGGCTGGCCGGAGTGTTCAGAGCATCAAAGTTGTACCAGGCAGTTTCAACTTCCGGGCCTGTGGCTACCCGGTACCCGAGCGACACGAAGATGTCACACACCTCATCC
The DNA here is from genome assembly GCA_965363765.1 of uncultured Acidimicrobiia bacterium. Taxonomy (GTDB): domain Bacteria; phylum Actinomycetota; class Acidimicrobiia; order Spongiisociales; family JAENVV01; genus JAENVV01. The sequence continues at coordinate 34,477 of CBDTUI010000011.1, read as the reverse complement.
ATTACTGTCGTAAGAACGTGTTCAGTCCCGAGCTCGGCTCGGACATGCGGAACGGTCACGTCGACCCGATCAGCCACGAGCAGGGTGTTTTCTTCGGCTATTTCCAGCTGGCGCTTCCGCTCGGCCAGCCAGTCTCGGATCGTGCTGAATACGTCGTTGATCTTCGCCCCCACGAGCGGACGCTGGACAGCATCGAGTCCACCAAGGCCGCGCCGGAGGCGAGCGATCACCGAATTCTTCCCGAGCAGCTCTGTCTCGGCCGCTTTCAGCTCGTCGAGCGATTCGGCAGCGGTGATAAGGCTCGGGGCGCTTGTGGCTACGTGTTCGAGTTCATCCATAGAGTGCGACAGGTTAGCTGCCACCCTCGGACCAGCGACTTCCAATTGCGTAGAGGGCGATCGAGGCTGCTGCCGCGGCGTTGAGCGACTCTGTGCCACCGGGCATCGGGATCGTAAATCGGTGGTCGGCCGCCCCGGCCAGTTCCTCAGGCAGACCGTGTGCTTCGTTGCCCACAATTATCGCTACTGGCCCGTTCGGGATCTGGTCCGGACCTACGCCACCCGATCCGACAGTTGCAACGGTCACGAGCCCGCGCGCTCTAAGTTCATCGACAGTGAGGCCGGGGGCAACCTCGATCGGCGTCGCAAAGTGTCCCCCACCGCCAGCGCGGATCGTCTTGGGCGACCACACATCGACACTGTGTCCGGCTACGACCACTCCGAAACCGAAAGCGGCGGCGCTTCTGATGACGGTGCCTGCGTTTCCGGGGTCTCTGAGGTCCCACAGGACGACGACCGAGCCCAATGCGGCCCTAGATGGGGGGATCGCGATCACGGTGACCGGACCGCGTGGGTTTTCGGTGTCGGCGACCCGGCGCAGCGCTTGGTCGTCGACAAGGAGCAATTCTGCCCCAGCTTCGACGGCGAGCGCGGCTGCCGTTTCATCATCGGGCGCCGCAAAGATGGTCGTGATAGGCACACCGAAACGAACCAGATCTGCCAGCAGGTGAGGACCCTCTACGAGGGTCAGGCCGGATTCCTTTCTTCCTTTGGCGCGTCGAAGCCGGTCAGCTGCGACCACGCGTGGGTTGCGTGACGAGCGGACCGGCTCCTGCGGGCTACTTTGTGCTGCCGGCAACCTTGACCAGCTGGCTGAAGGCCTGCGGGTCGTTGACGGCCATTTCGGCCAACATCTTGCGGTCGACGGCAACCTCGGCGACCTTCAATCCAGCCATCATCTGGCTGTACGTCGTGCCGTTCTGGCGCGCTGCTGCATTGATGCGGGTAATCCACAGCCGGCGGAAGTCGCCTTTGCGGGCTCGCCGATGGTCGTAGGAGTCCTGCATGGCGTGCATGACCTGTTCATTGGCAGTGCGATACCGGCGGCTTTTCGCTCCCCGGTATCCGCTCGCCCGCTCCATGACCTTGCGGTGCTTTTTGCGGGCATGTACGGCGCGTTTAACTCGAGCCATAATTCCTCCTACTGTCCCAACAGTTTCTTCATGCGCTTCGCATCACCAGGGGCAACTCCGGTCTCGCCGTCGAGACGACGATATCGGTTTTTGCCTTTGGCCAACCGCAAATGCTGCTTGCCTGCCTGGCGTCGGCGAAGTTTGCCGGTTCCAGTTGTCTTAAAGCGCTTTGCAGTGCCCTTATGAGTTTTCATTTTTGGCATGTGCTCAGCTCCTTTCTTATTCCGACTCGGTGTCGTCTATCTCTTCCGAAATAGCATCTTCCGAATCCTCAGGATCTGATTTTTCTTCAATCGGATCTGATTTGTGGTGAATAACAATTGTTTTAGCCAGCGACGTCGGTGCGAGCACCGCGGTCATCGACCGGCCTTCTTTTGATGGATGCTGCTCGAGGGTCACGTAATCTCCGAGATCCCCAACCAGTCGACCGATGAGATTCAATCCCAACTCGGGCCGCTCATTCTCACGTCCTCGAAACCGAACGGTGACTTTGAGTTTGTCACCTTCGGACAGGAACTTGAGCGAACGATTCAAGAACATCTCATAATCGTGATCGCCGATTCTCGGCTTGAGCCGGATTTCTTTGATGACGGTGCGGGTTTGCTTTTTGCGAGCTTCCCGGTCACGTACGGACTGTTCGTACTTGTGCTTGCCGTAGTCCATGATCTTGCAGACCGGCGGCCGCGCCTCGGGGGCTACCTCGACAAGGTCAAGTCCCAATTGGTCGGCGAGCCAAACGGCCTCTTCAGTTTTCTTGGTTCCGATCTGAGATCCATCCGGGGCGATAACCAGCACCTCTTTGGCGCGGATATTCCCGTTTATACGTAGGTCGGCGATCTGTGCCCTCCCGGGGTTTGGTGGTTATTTCGCTGGTCCAACAAAAAACGCAGCATGAAGATGCTGCGTACAAGTGCACCGCCATCGCGGCAGCACATGTTGTCGACCTCGGCGCACTGCACTTGAGCGAACTCGGTGTGTGGCCGGGTGGGAAGCAGCAGCCTCCTCTTTTCCGTTTTCAGTTGTACTACCAGTATACGGGGTGGAAAAAGGGTGTCAATGTGACCTTCGGTCACCCGGTCAGTCGCTCAGCGAGCGGATGGCCTCCACCGCTTCGAGGGCGGCTCGGACAGCTTCTGCCCCCTTGTTGCCAGGACCAGGCAGGCTCCGTTCTCTGGCGTGCTCGTATTCGCGAACTGTCAACACGGCGTTTCCGATCGGCACTCCGGTCTCAATCGAGACTTGCATTAGGCCCGCCGACGTCTGAGTACAGACATGGACGTAGTGGTCGGTCTCGCCTTCGATGACGGCCCCGATGGCGATGACCGCGTCACAGGTGGCTGACAAGGCCTTGACGACAACTGGCAATTCGAGGGCTCCGGCAACCTGAACGTCGACAACGTCCGAGATCCCGGCGACCTCGAGTTCGCTGAGCGCTCCTTCTCGCAGTGGAGACGTGATGTCCGCGTTGAAGGAGGCAGTGACCACCCCGACCCGCAACCCGCTCATTCCTGCTCGAAGGTCAGGTCATGGCCGAGCTTGGTGGCCTTGGTCTCAAGGTAGGCACGATTCTCGGCGGTTGCGGCTGTCTGGAGCGGGACCCGTTCACTGATCGAGAGGCCGTACCCTTCGATTCCGGCACGCTTGATCGGGTTGTTCGTCATCAACCGCAAAGAGGTCAGCCCGAGGTCGGTGAGTATCTCTGCCCCGACCCCGTAGTCTCGAGCGTCGGGAGGGAAACCAAGATCGACGTTGGCCTGGACGGTATCCCGGCCCCCATCTTGAAGCGCGTAGGCCTGTAACTTGTGCATGAGACCGATCCCGCGACCTTCGTGGCCCCTGATGTACAACAACACACCGTTGCCTTCGGCTGCGATGAGTCGAAGTGCATCATCGAGTTGGTACCCGCAGTCGCATCTCGTTGAGCCAAAAACGTCGCCAGTTAGGCACTCGGAATGGACTCGCGTGAGGACGTCCTTCTTACCGTCTACGTCACCCATGACCAAGGCAACATGCTCTCGGCCATCTACCAAGCTCTCGTAGCCGACTGCCCTAAAGTCACCGTAGTCGGTTGGAATGCGCGCCTCAGACATGCGTCGGACGACCCGTTCGGTTGCCCGGCGATACGCGATGAGGTCGGCAATTGTGATCAGCTTGAGGTCGTGTTCCTTGGCGAATCGTTCCAATTCTTGGAGCCGCATTACCGAACCGTCGTCGTGCACCATCTCACATAGCACACCAGCTGGATAGCGACCCGCTAGTCGTGCCAGGTCCACGGCAGCTTCCGTGTGGCCAGCTCTGCGCACTACCCCACCCGGGTGATAGCGGAGCGGGAAAACGTGACCTGGCCGATTGAAGTCGACCTCAGAGGTGCTCGGATCACAGAACGCCCGCACTGTGGCCGATCGATCAGCAGCCGATATACCCGTCGTCGTGCCATGGCTGTAGTCGATTGAGATCGTAAAAGCGGTGCGAAGCGACTCTGTGTTGTGCGTGACCATCGGCGGAAGTCGCAGCTCATCAAGTCGGGTGCCTTCAGCAGCGATGCAGACGACCCCGGAGGTGTAACGGACCATGAAGCCCATCTTCTCGGGGGTTATGGCATCTCCGGCAATGATCAGGTCGCCTTCGTTTTCTCGGTCTTCGTCGTCGACGACCACCACGAATTCACCGTTGGCGATGGCTGCGACGGCGTCGTTGATGCTGGCAATGCTCATGCTCGTTCTCCCACGAGGCGCTCGACGTATTTGGCAATAACGTCGATCTCGATGTTGACCCGGTCACCGATTTGTCGTTGCCCGAGAATTGTTACCTGCAGAGTATGCGGTATGAGCGCGATCTGAAAACCCTGATCGGTGAGCGCCGCCACGGTGAGGCTTACCCCGTCGACCGTTACGCTCCCCTTATCGACAACATATCGGTGCAGGGGTTCGTCGATGGAGATGGTGAACCGTTGGCCGTCCCCTTCGGCTTCCAGCCCGGTGATCGTCCCGACCGAGTCGACGTGACCCTGGACGATGTGCCCATCAAAGCGGCCATCGGCCCGCATCGGACGCTCCAGGTTGACCTGAGATCCGACCGTCAGATCGCTGAGATTCGTTTTGGCGAGCGTCTCGAGGATCGCATCGGCAGCAAAGGCGGTGTCGGTGAGTTCGACGGCGGTCAGACAGGTGCCGTTGATGGCGATCGAGTCTCCGATTTTCAGTCCCGCCACGATCTGAGGGGACTCGATCGAGATTCTCATCCCTCTATTGTCGGAAGCGACGCTGATCACGTTGCCGAGTGCTTCGACTATTCCGGTAAACATCAGGTTCCTCTCGGCAGTAGTTCAACCCGGATGTCGTCGCCGAGAACGTCCGTTGATGTGATCCGCATGTCTATGGCGTCGGTAAGCGTGCCGAACTCTCCTGCGAAGGCTCCTTTTCCAGCCCCGCCGCCCAGCTTGGCTCCATAGTAGATCACGACCCGGTCAACGATCCCTGCGTCGAACAACGAGCGTGCCAGGTGTGGACCTCCCTCCACCATCACGTCGAGTATTCCTCTCGCACCGAGTACTCGAGCCATGTCAAGCACATCAACCCGTCCGTCAGTGTCCGTAGCGACCTGCACAAGCTCTCCGGGCCCTCGATAGTCGGGGCCGGCTACGACGAGCGGGGCTCGTTCCCAGATGCGGGCCGCTTTTGGAATCGGCGTCCTTCCCGCCACGATGACCACCAACGGCTGGGGTCCGTCGACGTCGCGGACATTGAGCAATGGATCGTCGGCGATCACCGTCCCTGACCCTACGACCACTGCGTCAGAATCCGAGCGCAGCTGATGCGAGTCTCGGCGAGCCGCTTGACCGGTTATCCACTGACTGGTTCCGTCGGCGGCGGCGGCGTTTCCGTCAAGGGTGAGCGCCATCTTGAGCGTGATTCGACTCCGTCCGAGACGTCTGTGGAGGAAGTAGCCGGGGTCCATTTGCTCCGAATCATCGGCCATGACTCCGGTAACCACTTCGACGCCCGCCTGGCGGAGGCGGGCCAGCCCCTGCCCGGACACTCTGTGGTCGGGGTCGGTAGCTGCGACAACGACTTTGGACACCCCGGCATCAATGATCGCTTCGGTACAGGGAGGGGTCCGGCCATGGTGTGAGCATGGCTCAAGGGTCACATAGATGGTCGATCCTGCCACCGAAACATCGGCCGACTTCAGGGCAAGGACCTCGGCGTGGTCGGTTCCGGGAGCTACATGTGCGCCTTCCCCGATAATCTCTCCACCGGGGGCGACGATGACCGCTCCGACGCGTGGATTGGGATGCGGTCGCTGTTTGCTGGCGAGCTCGATAGCGCGAGCCATGGGGTCCATGGCTGTCAGGCTAGCGATGGTTCGTTCGCCCCTACGACGACCTCCGGTCGATCTCGAAGGAAGAGCCGATCTGACGTTTGGCGAATTCTTTCATCTCCACTGCCACAGCAGATGCCTCCCACTGAGAGGTGATCGGCCTATGGAGATTCGTGACGACTCCAATTGACACGGTGACAAGGGGAAACGCGTGTCGATCGCCACGACGGTCGGTGACCTCGACGTAGCCTCGCAAGGCGTCCTCAAGGTCGTAGTAATCCAATGCGCCCTCATCGAACAGGCGGACAACGGTCTCACAGTAAACCAACGACTGATTGGCGTCGAAGCAGGCCACGAAGTCATCCCCGCCGATGTGCCCGGTGAAGGCCGATTCATCGCCGATAGCGGCAGCCGCTTCGAGGAGCACATGAGCCGTGAATTTGATGACCTCATCACCTCGCATGAAGCCGTAGTGATCGTTGAAAGCTTTGAAGTTGTCGAGGTCGACCCAGGCAATTGCCAGTGGTTCTTCGGGGTTGGCGATTCGTTCGTCGAGGGTGGCCGAAATACGAAAGTTTCCTGGCAGACCCGTCAACGGTGAAACGTCGCGTAATGCCTGAGTCCGGCGCACGACCGCCTTAACCCTGGCCACCAATTCTCCGACATCGAAGGGTTTAGTGATGTAGTCGTCTGCACCGAGTTCCAAGCCGCGGATCCGGTCTTCTGTTACGGCTTTGGCCGTCATCAAGATGATGGAGGTATTGGCGGCGGCTGGGTGGAGACGTAACCGCCGGAGGACCGTCAATCCATCCATTTCGGGCATCATGATGTCAAGCAGCAGGACATCAGCCGGATCGGTCAGAGTCATTTCTACCGCCGCCCGCCCATTGCCAACCGTTTGGACCTCAAAGCCCTCCAGTTCCAGATTCACCCGGACGAACTGGATGATGTCCGGGTCGTCGTCGGCTATCAACACCTTTGGTTTGGCGCTCACCTATCCCCCAATCGCGTTCCGCAGCGCAGTCACTGCCGCGACCGGGTCTGGTTGGCCGAAAATCGCTGAACCGGCCACAAACACATTCACCCCGGCACTCCTGGCGAGCGGTGCAGTTTCGACGGTAACACCTCCGTCTATCTGCAGGTCGACATTGAGGCTTCGATTATCGATGAGTTGACGGCATCTTTCGACTTTCGAGAGAACCTCCGGCATAAACGCCTGTCCGCCGAACCCTGGTTCAACTGACATCACGAGAACCTGACTGCACAACTCGATGAATGGTTCAACGGCTTCGATAGGCGTTTGGGGATTTACAACGAGACCAAAATCCAACCCTGCTTCGGTGGCCTTGCGGTGAACCTCCGAAGGATCTGGAAACACTTCGATGTGTACCGACAGAAGATTGCCACCTGCCGCAACGAGGTTGTCGATGTAGAGGTCGGGGTTGCTCGTCATCATATGACAGTCGAAGTACAGATCGGTGACCTGACGGATGGACGAAATGACCGGGTAGCCCAGTGAGAGGTTGGGAACGAAGTGGCCGTCCATCACATCGATGTGGAGCATGTCCACATGGTCGGCGATTCGCTCGATCTCCTCGCCGAGTTTGGCGAAGTTTGCAGCGAGAATCGACGGGGCAATCTTGATGGTCATGTGGTGAGTGTATTAGGAACGGCTATGGAACTTATGAACATCCCGTCGGTACCGGTCAGATGCGGTGCGAGCAGTATCCCGTTGCCCCATAGTTCGCCGGGAATGCCGTCTGGCGCAGAGGCCGCCAGGGTGGCGACCTGGTCAATGGTTTCGGCGGCGGTGACGGTACAAACCGAATAGATGACGGTGCCGCCCGGACGGGTGACCCGGATGGCCTCTCTCAGAAGATCCGATTGAATGGCCGCCATCCGCCTGACATCTGCTGCGTTGACCCGCAGCTTGATTTCGGGACGCCTTCGTAAGGTGCCGAGCCCGGTGCACGGTGCATCCAACAGCACGGCGTCGAACGTGCCGTCTGCAAATGGGGCTGCCCGACCATCAGCTCTGACCCACCGCGGACTCTGGCCGGCTTTAGCCAGTCGTTTCCTGGCCCGGTCGATCCGTTTCGCATGGGCGTCGGCCAACACCAACCGGTCCGGGTCCTCCAGTCGGTCAAGCAGATGAAGGGCCTTCCCCCCTGGAGCGGCGGCCATTTCGAGGATCGGACCAGATCCGGCCACGGGAACCACCCCACCGACTGCAATGGAGGCCGCATCTTGGACGGCCCAGTCGGCTGGATCAACATTGCCAATCACCTGATAGGCATCGGTTACATCAGGAATTGCGATCGCGTCGCCTACCTCTATGTCGCCACGGCGACGAGCGACGGTCGTAGCCGGTTCAAACGACGCCTCCATGAACGCGTCTGTGACAACGGCACCCCAGGTGGCATCGAGCGTAGCCAGGACCTCAGGGTCGAGTCCGAATCGTTCCTGCCGATCAGCCGTGGCCGGGTCACCGAAACGTTCGACCGAGCGCAGTAAGCCGTTGACGAAGCCTCTGAGTTTGGCTCCTCCAATAGTGGCGGCGGCCTCAACGGCGCCGTTGACCACGGCATGCGGTGGGCTATCGGTTTCGAGTAACTCAAAGGTGCCAATTCGCAGAATGTCCATCACTTCTGGATCGATGCGCGACCGCTTCGAGTAGCCGTTGATAACTCGGTCTACTCGTGTCACGTGCCGGAGGGTCCCGAATACTAGAAACCGCACGTGTCCGGCATCTCTTGATTCAAGATCTTTGGTTTCGGCTTGGACAAGCACGTTTGAGTAGGCACCCGAACGAAGCACTCGCCCGACGATTCGGGCAGCCATCAAACGATTCATGTGAGGTGCCCGAGGCTCTCGGATCGACCGCGAGCCCATGCGGCACCGGCCATGACCGATTTCCCGGCTGGCTGGACTGAACGCAACCCCAATGGCCTGGTGCCGGTACCCACCCAGAGCTCATCGCCGTCGAAGGACAGTTCGCCAGGAAGCAAGGTTGGCCCGAGCCCGTCCGCTGCGGCCAAGATCTTGAATCGTTCGCCGTTCAGGTGGACATGTGCGCCAGGGCGAGGACAAAAGGCGTGGATCCGACGGAGCAGATCGGCAGCTGGGGATGAAAGGTCGAGCCGGCTCTCAGCGGTCGTCAGCTTAGGTGCATACGTTGCCTGGCTGGCATCCTGATCGAATGCCCGTATCTGGCCGGACACCCAGTCAGGAAGCACTTCGACCAGCAGCTGCGCTCCCGATTCGGCGAGTCGATAGGTAAGATCGCCAGCCGATTCGTAAGTGCCGATGTCAGTTTCATGCGTAGCGATGACAGGGCCGGTGTCGAGTCCGGCGTCCATTGCCATGATGGAGACCCCGGACTGTCGGTCGCCGGCCAGAATGGCTCGCTCGACGGGGGCGGCCCCTCTCCACCTCGGCAGAAGCGAAAAGTGGACATTGACCATCCCGGCTGGCGGGAATTCGAGGACGTCCGGGCTGAGGATCATTCCGAATGCAACCACAACACCGACGTCGACCGGCCCGACATCGGCGAGCAGCTCGAATATTTCCGAACGGCGGCTGGGCTTGAGCACCCGAAACCCAGCCCGTTCCGCTTCTTCTGCAACCGGAGACATCCTGAGTTTTTTACTCCGGCCTTTCGCCGCATCGGGGCGGGTGATCACGGCAGCTATATCGGAGAATTCGGCCAGGGTCATCAGAGTCGGGACCGCCGCCGTAGGCGTCCCAAAGAAGAGTGATCTCACGGGCTATCCGAGTTCGAGGGCATCATTGCGCAGATCCCGCAAGGCTTGCTTCTTGGTTGGCCGGTCGAGTCGCTCAATCAGCAGCGTACCGTTGAGATGGTCGACCTCGTGCTGGAGAACCCGGCCGAGCAAGTCGTCACCGGCGTATTCGACCTCGTTCCCGTTGAGGTCGAATCCCTTGGCCCAGGCCCAGGCGGGACGCTCGATCGGCCAGAAGTAGCCAGGAACAGACAGGCAGCCTTCGTCGTACAGCCACCATTCATCGGAGTCGTATTCTTCGATTGGAGCCGGGTCGCCTCCGGCAGCAACGTCAATGAGAACCGGGTTAATCAGCTCCTTTGGACCAAATCCAGCGTCGAACACCACCACCCTCCGGCCGATGCCAATCTGGGGGGCGGCCAGGCCAACTCCTGGAGCGTCGTACATGGTCTCGATCATGTCAGCCACCAGCGTCGCCACTGAGCCATCGATCTCATCGACGGACACACAGGTACTCCGGAGGACCGGATCACCAAACGTTCTGAGGGGATAGATAGCCACAGCGAGCGAGGATAGTCGCCGCTACAGGTCGATCGGATCGACATCAACCCGTACATTCGCACCGGCGTCCCGCATCTCGCCGACAATGCCTCGGAGTGCTCGACGGGCGTTGGTCAGGTCGTCTGCCTGAATCAGCCACCGCGTCCGGGTCCCGGCATCAGCTGGCCCGAGGATCATTGCCGAAACCTCGGACCGGATTCGCTCGCTGGCCCACGCCGGAGCACCGTTCACCTCAACCACAAGCAGTTCTCCGTACGGTGGATACCGCAACGTCTCGCGTTCCCGCAACTCTGCTTCGAGGAATGGAATTGGATCGGCCCGTCGCAGTGCAGCGAAAATGGGATGCGATGGCTGCGAAGTCTGCATCATCAGGCGACTGCCACTAGATCGGCTCACTTTTCCAGCGAGGCGCGCAAAAAGACGCAGGGCGTCTTCCTGGGATCGATAGTTCGTCCCGAATATCATGCCGTCGGCATCAACGACTACACCTAGCCCGACATTGGAGATCCCCACCAGGTCACGTTCGGTGCCGACCGAAATCATGTGATCAGACCCGGCCGGGCCCACCGCTTCATGGAACCGTCGGATTTCATCGACCACCCGTCCGATCCCGGCTCCCAATGGCTCAAACCTGCGTCGGCCGCATTCGCTACAGGGCCCGAGGTCGTTGCCACATCGTTGACAGCTCCCTGCCTGATTGGTGGCCGCCCCGCAATTGGCGCACCTGCGCAGCACCCGACAAGCCACACACCGAAAAGCCGGGGCGTATCCCTTCCGCCCGACTAGTACAAATACCGATTGATCGCGCTTGGCGTGCCCGGCGATCGCCGCCCTGACCCGACTCGTTATCAGTCCTCCGCCGGGCGGTTCTTCGAGCCGATCGACGACTTCAACGTTTGACCACAATCGCTGAGCGTCGGGGCGCACCAGCCGGACTCCGGCAGCAAGCGCTTCGGTGGTGGGTGCCAGCCCGGTCATCACAAAGGGGAACCGTTCGACCCTCGACCGAGCCCGGATGACGTCGCGGGTGTGCAACGTAGGGGTTTGGCGTGCTTTGTGCGACCGTCGGCCTTCGTCGATGACAATGCCGAGACCGAGAGCGGCGATTGGCCACAACGCCACCCGCTCCGTGCCGACAACAATGGACCCGGGCCTCGTGGCCATGCGTGACCAGGCCGTCGTAACCGAGGCGTCCGATAACTCTGGACTCACCGAAATGAGACGATCGGGTGCGATCGCAGCCACCCGATCTGAGATATCTTGCACTTCGCTGGCCGTCGGCACGGCTATCAAGACCGATTTGCCCTGCCCCGCCACCGACCCAGCGAGCGCAATTATCGGATCAAGGTCTGTTCCGGACACGAACCACCCGGGCGAGCGGCGTTTGGCCGCGATAGCCGACGCAATGTCTGTCAACGGCCCTGATTGCACGTCAACTGGCGGGTATGTCTTGTCCGGAGCCGTTTTGGGGATATTGGGAGGCGCAGTCCTGGCCAGGACGGTCGACAAGGGGGCGACGTAATGGGCGGCGGCCCACCGGACCGATTCCAAGGTCTTTTCGTCGAACAGCCTGATCGGAGTCGACACAGCCAGGATGTCCTTGAGCCCGGCCGGATCTTCGTCCTCGACGGCTACAACGTAGCCGCGCACCCGTCGACCTGATAGGGGTACTCGAACAAGTGACCCGAGCTGAACCTTGTGGCCGGCTAGCGCATACCGAAATCCCTTGTCGACGGCAAAGGATGCCACCGCCGGGACAACGAGCGCTCTCAGAGGGCTGCCGCCGCCCTGGCCAGCTCGTCGGCACCGTCCGTCGATTCCCAGGTGAATCCGGGGCGCCCGAAGTGCCCGTAGGCGGCCGTGGCTCCGAAGCCTGGCTGAGTCAGCTTCAAACGCTCGATGATGGCCGACGGACGGAAATCAAAGAATTCAGCGACCAGCCTTTCCAGCTTGGTTGGGTCTACCGTCGACGTTCCGTGTGCGTCGACGAGCAACGAGAAGGGTTCGGACCGACCGATGGCGTAGGACACCTGGATCTCACACTCAGTTGCCAGACCAGCCGCAACGACCGTTTTGGCGGCGTTACGGGCTCCGTAGGCGGCGGACCGGTCGACTTTGGATGCGTCTTTTCCGGAGAAGGCTCCCCCGCCATGCCTGGCGTATCCACCGTACGTGTCGACGATGATCTTGCGGCCCGTGAGGCCGGTATCGCCGTGCGGACCTCCGATGACAAACCGGCCGGTCGGATTCACAAAGATGCGCGGATCGTCAAGCAGATTGTCGGGAATTACCTCTGAGATGACATGACGATGGAGGTCCTCGAACATGTCTCCGCTGGTCTCGATACTTTGGTCGTGCTGGGTCGAGATGAGTATGTCGGTGACGCGTACAGGGCGTTTGTCGGCGTATTCGACGGTTACCTGAGTCTTTCCGTCAGGGCGAAGATACGGCAACGTGCCGTCTTTACGGACCTGAGCGAGACGTTCCGCCAGTCGGTGAGCCAGGGCGATGGGAAGCGGCATCAGCTCGGGTGTCTGATCGACGGCGTATCCGAACATCAAGCCCTGATCGCCAGCGCCGAGGTCTTCATTGGCTCGGTCGACGCCGATAGCGATATCTTCGCTCTGCGTGTGAGCGACCACCTGCACGGTGACCTTGTCGGCGTGGAAGTTTGGATCTTCGACGTAGCCGATCTGACGGATCGTCTGACGGGCCAGAGCCTCAAAATCGATTTCGGCAGCAGCCCGCAGTTCTCCAGCGACCACTACCAGGCCGGTGGTGACGAGAGTCTCGCAAGCGACCCGAGCGTTCGGATCCACCGAAAGGGCGGCGTCGAGAACGGCATCTGAGATCTGGTCAGCGACCTTGTCGGGATGTCCCTCAGTTACCGACTCTGACGTAAAAAACCATTGACGCATCCGACGAGTATACGACGACCGCTAAGGCAGTCCGAAACTCACAGTTCGATACTCATTTCTCGGCGAGTTGCTGAGCGATGAGGTCCATCAGGCGGTTGGCAATCTCGACCTTCGTACCGAGGGCCCAATCCTCGCTCGTTCCGTCTGGCCACATGAGGGTGACCTGGTTCGTGTCAGTACCGAACCCGCTGCCCTGCGCCGACACGTCGTTAGCTACCAGGACGTCCGTCCCGTACTCAGTCGCTTTGCGTTTGGCGTCATCCAAGGACCCGGTCTGGGCGGCAAACCCGACCACGTACGGCTTGGGATCCATCGCAACGACGCCGGCAAGGATGTTCGGCGTCTCAGTGAGCGAAATGTCCGGAGCACCGTCAATCCGGCGCAGCTTGTGATCGGCCGCTGAATCGGGTCGAAAGTCGGCAACGGCTGCCGCCAGGACGACGCAGTCGGCGCCAGTCGCCGCTCCCCAAGTTGCCTCGGCCATCTCCTGTGCCGACTCAACGGGAACCCGCTCAATGAGATTGGGGGTGGCCAGATCGGAAGAGGTGACCAGCGTGACGGCCGCTCCCAAACGTGCTGCTGAGCTCGCGATGGCGTGTCCCATTTTTCCCGACGAACGATTGCCGATGAATCGGACCGGATCGATCGACTCGCGAGTGCCGCCAGCGGTCACGACAACCCGCTTTCCGGCTAGCGGGCGACCCGACAGAATCACTGCCGCCGCGAACGCGATGTCGTCGGGTTCGGCCATTCGACCGTATCCGATGTCTCCGCCAGCCAACTCTCCCGCTTCAGGCCCCACGACAGTGTGACCGGCGGCTGCGAGTCGTTCCATGGTTGTCATCGTTCCGGGGTGTTCCCACATCTCGGTGTGCATAGCCGGGGCGAGCAACAGCGGTGCCTGGGAGGCGAGGACCGTCGAGGCAAGCGCATCTCCACTGATCCCATACGCAATCTTGGCGAGCGAATGAGCCGTCGCCGGGGCGACAATGATCAGCTCAGCCCACTGACCCAGCTCAGTGTGCGGGCTGATGCCGCCGAACAGATCAACCAATACCGGGTACTTGGTAATGGCCGCGAATGTCTGTGCCCCAACGAATTGTTGGGCGCTTGAGGTCATGACGACGCGAACGTCGGCTCCCTGTTCGAGGAGCCGACGCGCTAAATATGCAGACTTGTAGGCGGCTACGCCGCCGGAAACGCCGAGGACGATCCGGCGTCCGTCCATTGGCCTACGCTTCGTCGTAGTCGAAGACGACCTTCTCAGCTGCGATCTCTTCGAAACCGATGGTGAGCGGCTTGCGGCTCAACGAATGAACCTGCGGCGGTACGTAGTGTCCGATGCCGCCACCGAGCTCGTTGTAGTAGGCGTTGATCTGGCGAGCCCGGCGTGATGCCAGGACTACGAGGTTGAATCGGCCACCGGCCAGAAGCAGACCTTCTTCGATTGCGGTATTAGCGCTCATTGTGTCCCTTGTTCGTGCTCGGCAAGTATATCGAGTATCTCAGCAGTTACCGCATTGACGTCCTGGTTTGTCACCACCCGGTCGTAGTCGCGACGGGCATGCTCGACCTGTTCGGCTGCGACCGACAGCCTGACGGCAATGTCCGCCTCGGTAGTGTCTCCCCTGCTGCGGAGCCGCCGCTCGAGTTCATCGGGCGAGGGAGGTGCGATAAAGATGAGCAAAGCGACTGGCCAGGATTCACGGACCTGCATGGCGCCGTGGTTTTCGATATCGAGCAGCACATCGCTCCCGGCTTGAAGCTCCCGCACGACGGGCTGTCGAGGGGTGCCGTAGTAGCGGCCCGCATACTCGGCCCACTCAAGCAGTTCACCTGCGTCGATCATTGTCTGAAACTCGTCGGCGCCGACGAACTGATAGTCGACGCCGTTTGTTTCGTCAGGACGCTGAGGTCGGGTCGTCGCGGATACCGAGAAATGAAACCGGCGTCGTTCCCGTAGCTCGGCGACGACGGTGCTTTTTCCGACCCCGGACGGACCCGAAATAACGAGGAGGGTGCCGGGCATCGGGGTAGTTAGGTAAGTCGCTCGAGCAGAGCCTGGCGCTGCCGATCGCCGAGACCGCGCAGGCGGCGGTTGTCGGCGATTTGGAGTTCTTCCATCAGTCGCTTCGCCTTGACTTTTCCCATTCCAGGCAGTGATGGAAGGACAGAGGCGATCTTCATGCCAGCGTACATGTCGTCGCCGTCAGCCTTGGCGAGTAGCTCAGCAAAGTTCAGGGATCCCATTTTGAGGAGTTCTTTGGTCTCGGCTCGGACCCTACGGACCGCGCCTGCTTTGACGAGAGCGGCCTCGCGTTGTTCCTGGGTGATCTCGGGTGGGGCCATCGCCTAATCCTCTCGATTCAATTGGCTACGAGCGTACACGACCGCATCACTCCGGAGCGATTCATTGATCAATTCTGCGGCGGCCCGGGGATCTGCGGCTCGAGTGATCGCCCGGCCGATAACGAGCCAATCTGCTCCCCGAGACATCGCGTCTTCCGGCGTCGCGACCCGCTTCTGATCGTCTGACCCGACCCCGGACGGCCGAATTCCCGGTGTGACTCGCAGCAGGGACGGGGCGACCTCGGCGATAACGCCGAGCTCCTTCACGGAACAGATCACCCCTTCTGCACCGTGGGCGGACGCCAACCTGGCGAGCCGAGCCGACTGTCGACCCGCCGTGCCGTTAACTCCTGTCTGGGCGAGGTCAGCGTCAGTCAAACTGGTGAGCACGGTAACGGCTAACACGCCGGCCTCTCCGCCCCCGGCACCTTCGGCGAGGCCGGCGGCGGCTGCCTCGAGCTGGTCACTGCCTCCTGCGGCGTGCACCGTGACCCATCTTGCCCCCGCCCGGCCAATCTGGCGTGCGGCTCGCCGGACCGTGTTGGGAATATCGTGCAGCTTGGCGTCGACGAAGACAGGCTTGCCGAGCCGAACCAGCGCCCCGATCGTGCCCGGGCCCGGACCCATGAGTAATTCGAGACCGATCTTGAATCCCCCCACGACCGGCTCAAGACTCGCTGCCGTGCGTACGGCTTCTTCAGCAGACTCGACGTCTAGGGCAACGAGAATTGGTGACGTCAAGAGGCCACTCCGATCAGATCACGAACGTCATCAACACGATGTCGCTCGCACCATCGTTCTACTTGTCGCAACACTCGCCTCCCTATCTTGGGTGAACCGAAATGGGCCGTGCCGATTCCGACGGCGCTTGCTCCAGCCATCATGAATTCGATGACGTCCTCTCCGTTCTGCACTCCCCCGAGGCCGAGAATGGGCAGATTCGGGTTGGCCTGGCGCACTTCTATTACACATCGGATGGCGATCGGTTTGATAGCCGCTCCGGAGTATCCACCGATCCCGGCTGAGATCTTCGGGCGCCGGTTCTCAATGTCGATCGCCGCCCCCCACACCGTGTTCGCCACGGTTACCCAATCGGCACCCGATTCCGCTGCGGCGCTCGCAATGTCGCCGACGTCGAGGGCGTTAGGACTCAATTTGGCGCCGAGTGGCAACCCGACGACTGCCCGAACTGACCGCATGACTTCGGCAGTAGCGTCGGGGTCGAGGGCGAACATGCCCTTTCCTTCGAGGTTCGGACAGGAAAGGTTGACCTCGATAGCGACGACGCCGGAGGTCGCCATCTTGGTTGCTACTTCGACGTATTCGGCGACCGTGTAACCCACCGCTGATCCAATCACGGCGACACCCAGCGACGGCAGCTGAGGCCCGACATCGGACAGCCAGGCATCTACACCGGGGTTCTGGATGCCGATTGCGTTGAGCATGCCTGCTGCGGTCGGTGCCACGCGCGGGGCAGGTCGGCCCGGCCAGGGAACCGTGGAGACGGACTTGGCTGTGGCGGCTCCATAAGCCGACAAGTCGGTCACTTCGGCGAATTCGACGACCGATCCAATCGTGCCGGAAGCAGCCACGAGCGGCGTTGGTAATCGAAGGGGGCCCAGGGAGGCGGCCAGTAGCGGCTTACCCACGATGCCAATCCTGGAGGCTCCGGACTCGTTTCAATGCGTCCGGCCCTTCCTGCAGCGAACGGGCCGCCGCTAATGCCCCTTGTACGGTCGTCACGCAGGGGATGCCTGCATGCTGAGCAGCGATCCGCATCTTCCACCCATCGGTGTGGGCCCGGCTACCCCGCGGCGTGTTGATCAGCAGTTGAACCTTGTTGCCTTCGATGAGCGCCAACGTATCGTTGGCTGACTCCCCTACCTTGTCTACTACTTCGTTGGGTACTCCGTGGTGGTTGAGGTACCGGCTCGTCCCAGGGGTGCAGTACAGCGTGAACCCCCGCATCGTGTAGGCCTGGGCGGCCGCCAGGCCAATTGCCTTGTCCCGGTCGGCCAGCGAAAGAAAAACTGCTCCAGATTGGGGTAGTTTCATGCCAGACCCGAGCAAGGCTTTCCCGTAGGCCAGCCCGGCAGATTCGGCAATCCCCATCACTTCACCGGTTGCCCGCATCTCGGGACCGAGGATGATGTCTTCGTCAGGGAATCGATCCCATGGCAAGACGGCTTCCTTTACAGCAAAAAAATCTGGCGCGTCCGAATCCGGTGGGATCAAACCTTCTTCCCGAAGTTCGGCGATGGTCGATCCCATCATGACCCGGGTAGCTACCTTGGCCAGCGGCACCCCGGACGCTTTGGAAATGAACGGCACCGTCCGCGAACCGCGCGGGTTGGCTTCGAGCAAGAAAACATCGTTCGACTTCACGGCGAACTGAATGTTGATGAGTCCCCTGACCTTCAATCCGCTGGCCAGGTCCTCTGTGGCTCGCAAGATGGTGCTGATCGCCTCATCCGAAAGTGTCGGTGGCGGTGTAACGCACGCCGAATCGCCCGAATGGACGCCGGCAGACTCGACGTGCTCCATGATCCCGCCGACCAGCAACTCGGTACCGTCGTAAACGGCGTCGACGTCGACCTCGGTGGCAGCTTCCAAGAACCGATCGATGAGCAGCGGCGCTTCCGACAAATCAAACCCGGCTCCCGTACTGGCGTTGCCGTCGCCGACTTCTCCGCCTGCGTACATCTCGTTGAGATAGTCCGACAGTTCCTCGTACGAATACACGATGCGCATCGCTCGACCACCAAGAACAAACGAGGGCCGAACCAAAACCGGCAGTCCGATCTGATCAACAACCTCGCCTGCTTCGAGAGCTGACCGGGCAATACCGTGAGGAGCTTGAAGAATTCCAAGCGACTTGCAAAGCGCCGAGAATTGTTCACGGTCCTCGGCCTGGTCGATGGACTCGGGCGACGTCCCGGCTATCGGAACCCCCCGGGCCGCCAAGGCAGTTGCGAGATTGAGGGGGGTTTGACCACCGAGTTGCACGATGACGGCTTCTGGTTGTTCGGCGTCCACGATCGAGAGCACGTCTTCGACGGTGAGTGGTTCGAAGTACAACCGATCAGATGTGTCGTAGTCGGTCGAGACCGTTTCCGGGTTGCAGTTGACCATGACCGTCTCATATCCGGCTTGGCGCAGCGCAAACGCAGCGTGCACGCAGCAATAGTCGAACTCGATTCCCTGACCGATCCGGTTGGGTCCTGATCCGAGGACGAGGACCCGTGGCTTGTCGGCTGGAGGAACCTCATCTTCGTCCTCGTAGGTGGAATACATGTACGGAGTGTGTGCTTCGAACTCTGCCGCGCACGTATCGACGGTCTTGTACGTCGGCCGGATGCCCAGTTCGTGTCTTAATCCCCGGACGTAGTCTTCGTCGCGATCCCACAGGTATGCCACCTGCAAATCCGAGAATCCGCTTCGCTTGGCCTCCCGTAGAGGCCATGCCACAGCCGGGTCGCGAGCCGCCCCGAGCAGTGCGGCGGCTTCTATTTCGTCGCGTACCTCGTAGATCTCGGCCATCTGATCGACGAACCAGGGGTCGTATCCGGTTAGTTGCGCGATCCGCTCGACCTCAAATCCGCGTCGGACTGCCTCTCCAACGTAAAAGATCCGTGACGGGGTAGGCACGATCAGGCGATCGGCGATTTCGTCATCAGTCATCGCTCGATATCCGAGCTCGCCAGGGTCGGCGTTCAGGCCCCGGCGGCCAATCTCCAGGCTCCTGAGCACCTTCTGGAGCGCTTCGGGGAACGTACGGCCAATAGCCATCGCCTCACCGACCGATTGCATTGAAGTCCCGAGCGTGTTGGAAGCGGTCGGGAACTTGGCGAAGTCGAACCGGGGCGCCTTCACGACCACGTAGTCGAGAGCCGGTTCAAAAGCGGCTGGCGTGCGCTGCGTGATGTCGTTGGCGATCTCAGGCAAAGTGAAGCCGACCGCCAACAATGCGGCAATCTTGGCGATGGGGAATCCGGTCGCTTTCGAGGCCAGAGCAGACGAACGGCTGACCCGTGGGTTCATCTCGATCACCAGCCGCTCACCGGTCGCCGGATTGACGGCGAACTGGACGTTCGAACCACCCGTTTCGACTCCGATCGCCTCGAGGCAGCGGATCGCCTCGTCCCGCATGTCCTGGTACTCCCGATCCGACAGGGTCTGAATCGGGGCAACCGTGATCGAATCACCGGTGTGCACACCCATCGCGTCGAGGTTTTCGATTGAGCACACGATCACAGCGTTGTTGGCCCGGTCTCGCATTACCTCGAGTTCGTACTCTTTCCAGCCGACGACCGACTGCTCAACGAGAATCTCCTTGACCGGCGAATACTCAAGTCCGTAGGTGGCCTTCTTGATGAATTCGGCTTCGTCGTGGGCGATACCGGTTCCACCGCCACCGAGAATGTACGAGGGGCGGATCATCACCGGGTAGCCGATTTCGGTGGCAGCCTCCATCGCTTCGGACAGCGACCGTGCGTACACGGCTCGCGGCGTCGCAATCCCCACCGCTTCCATCGTCTTCTTGAAGAGGCCCCGATCCTCGGCCCGTTCGATGGCGTCCACTCCGGCGCCGATCAACTCGACACCGAACTTCTCAAACACACCGTTGGCGGCGAGCTGGGTGGTGACATTCAGCGCCGTCTGGCCTCCCAGGGTCGGCAAGCACGCATCGGGACGTTCCTTCTCGATGATCGCTTCCACAACATCGGGCGTGATCGGCTCGATATACGTGGCGTCGGCAAATTCCGGGTCCGTCATGATCGTCGCCGGATTCGAGTTCACGAGAATCACCCGGTAGCCGTGGGAGCGCAGCACCTTGGCGGCCTGGGTACCCGAATAGTCGAACTCGCAGGCCTGCCCGATAACAATCGGACCGGATCCGATGAGCAGGATTGACGAAATGTCAGTTCGTTTGCCCATCAGACGCCCATCAGCTCGACAAAGTCATCGAACAATCTGAGCGAATCATGCGGGCCGGGTGCCGCCTCAGGGTGATATTGAACGGAGAAGGCTGGCACGTCCAGACATCGGAGCCCTTCGAGAGTTCCGTCATTGAGGTTCTGGTGAGAAGCAACGACAGCACCGTACGGCGAGTCCATCTGCGTGGGGAGCAGATGAGGCCCCGCCAGGTCTCCCGGGGTCATGTGCACCGCCGGTTGGGCACTCAACGACCACGGGTCCACACAGAAACCGTGATTCTGGCTCGTGATCTCAACCTGCTGATCAGCCAAACGCATCACCGGGTGATTGCCACCATGGTGCCCGAACGGCAGCTTATAAGTGGTCCCGCCCAGCGCCAGGCCAAGTAACTGATGACCGAGACAGATCCCGAATACCGGTACGTTGCCCAGCAAAGACTGAATGGCAGCGATGGGCTCGCCCAATGGCTCCGGGTCACCGGGACCATTGGAGAGGAATACGCCAGTGGGATCGTGGGCCAGGATGTCAGCGCCGGTCGTTCCAGCCGGAACGACCGTCACGTCAAACCCACGTTTGGCCAGATTCAGGACAATATCGCGCTTCATTCCGAGATCGAGAGCGACGACATGCCCTCGCGATTCGGCGACCGCTTCAACGCGGTATGGCTCCTTGGTCGAGACGCCGGTAGCCAGATCACGTCCGGCCATGGTCGGCGCTGACCGGGCTGCGTCAAGCAACTCCTTCTCGGTCACACCGGCACCCATCGCGATCGGCTGAGCGCCCTGGTCGCGGATATGGCGAGTAAGGCGTCTCGTGTCGATATCTGCAAGAGCAACCACATTCTGAGACGCGAGATATTCGGCCAGCGTCCCGGTTGCACGCCAGTTCGATTCGCGTCGTGAAAGGGAACGAACGATCACGCCAGAGGCGAAGACGTTATCCGACTGGTCGTCAGCCGGATTCGTGCCGTAGTTCCCGATATGAGACGCCGTCATCACCACCACCTGGCCGGCATAGGACGGATCTGAGAAGATCTCCTGATAGCCAGACATGGCAGTGTTGAACACGACTTCGCCGGTGGTGATCCCGTCAACCCCGACTGACCGTCCACGGAATACTGCTCCATCAGCTGTTACTGCCAGCGCCTCGATCATCCTGAGACATCCTCCTGCTGTTGATATGAAACCCGCCCGCCAAATACGGTCGCTCGCACCCTGCCGGTGAGATCACTCCCGATCCAGGGTGAGTTGGCCGACTTGGAGACGAAGGTAGTCGGTGACCAGCTGGCAGCAGGATCAAATACGGTGATGTCGGCCGGAGATCCAACCGTGAGAACTCCTGTCTCGAGACCGAGCAACCGACCGGCACCGATTGACATCCGATCAAAGAACGTTGCCATTCCCAGGCCGCACGACGTATGGGTTGCGGCCGCGGCCGTTTCGAGCCCAATCACTCCTCGGGGAGCTTCTTCGAACGGCACGTCCTTCTCGTGAGCGGAATGCGGCGCATGGTCGGTCGCCACACAGTCGATGGTTCCGTCGGCCAGGGCCTCTCTGAGCGCTGCCACGTCTTGGGCAGTACGAAGCGGCGGGTACATCTTGGCTACGGGGTTCATCGACTCAACCAGCTCGTCAGTGAACGAGAGATGATGGGGTGCTACCTCTGCGGTTACCGGCAGACCGGCCGCTTTCGCTCGCCGGATTACTTCGACGGTGGCCTGGGCTGACACGTGCTGTACGTGGTATCGGCAGCCGGTCAGTTCGACGATACGGATGTCGCGCTCGACGATGATGGTCTCGGCGAGCGATGGAAGACCGATCATTCCCAGACGGGATGACAAGGCCCCTTCGTGCATGTGACCGCCTCCGGACAACCCGGCGTCCTCGGCGTGTTGGGCAACGATCCCTCCGAGTTCAGCGATGTACTCCATCGCCCTTCTAAGCAGACCTGCGTCTGCGACCGAATCACCGTCGTCGGTGAAGATCCGAACGCCGGCCGCCCAGAGGTCATCAAGGTGGGCAAGCTTCTTCCCCGCTCTGCTCAGGCTGATCGCCCCGGACGGGACTACCCGGACCGCACCTGCCTCAATGCCGCGATCGTGCACGTAGCGGGCCATCGGGCCCGAATCGATCGGCGGCTCTGTGTTGGGCATCGCCACGACCGTGGTGAACCCACCCGTCGCCGCTGATCGGGAACCGGAGGCGATGTCTTCCTGCCACTCCTGGCCTGGCTCGCGAAGGTGGACATGCAGATCGACGAAACCCGGTCCTACCCACGCTCCAGAGCAGTCGATGGTCTGATCTTCTGGCCCGACGTCGACGCTGCCTATTTCGACGACTCGGCCGGCGTCGACCGCAACATCAGCCACTCGCTCCTCGTCTCCTAGGACGGTGCCGCCCTGCAAGATGATCATGTGCCGGCCTTACCGCTCAGTTGGTCGAGCAGAACTGCCATGCGGACGGCCACCCCGTTGGCGACTTGCTTGGTCACAAGCGACCTCGGCCCATCGGCGACGGCAGGATCGATCTCAACGCCCCGGTTCATCGGACCGGGGTGCAACACCATGGTGTGCGGGGGCAGGCGATCAGCCCGATTGCGGGTCAGTCCGAACCGTTTGACGTATTCGCCAATCGAAGGGAACACATCGCCGCCTCCGCGCTCCTGTTGAATCCGGAGCATGTAGACGACATCGAGGTCGCCGATAAGACCGTCAAAGTCACTGGTGGTCTGGACTGGCCAGCCATCGACATCAACCGGCAACAGCGTGCGCGGAGCGATGAAGTGCACCGAAGCACCGAGGGTGCCCAAAGCCTGGGCTGTCGATCGAGCCACTCGACTGTGGCGAATATCCCCGACAATGGCAACTCGCAACCCGTCGATAGAGCCAAAATGTTGCCGAAGGGTAAGGCAGTCAAGAAGAGCCTGCGTCGGGTGTTGGTGTGCCCCGTCACCGGCGTTGATCACCGGGAGCCCGGTCCATTCGGCGACCCGCCAGGGAGCCCCGGTTGAGGAATGGCGGACGACAAACAGGTCAGGCCCCATCGACCCGACGGTCAGGGCGGTGTCCTTCAGTGACTCACCCTTGGACACCGACGATCCTGACGGCGAGAAGACCATCGTATCGGCCGATAACGCCTTGGCGGCACGCTCAAACGACATCCGAGTACGGGTCGACGCCTCATAGAAGAGCATGCCGATCGTACGACCCTGCAACGCTGGTACTTTCGGAACCGGCCGATCGAGGACCTCGACAAACCCTTCCGCCAGATCGAGCAGCCGATCGATTTCTGAGGCTGGCATGCCTTCAATCGTCAAGAGGCTCATCGAGGCGAACCCCTGTCTGATGGGGGTTGGGCCACTTCAACCCGAACAGAGTCGAAACCATCAACTTCGGTGACGCCAACGACGACTTCCTCGATCCCCGAGGTTGGAATGTTCTTGCCGACGAAGTCCGCCCGGATCGGGAACTGGCGATGACCCCGGTCGACCAGCACCGCCAGCTGTACGGCCGCCGGTCTGCCAAAGCCGTTGACGGCATCCAAAGCAGCGCGAATGGTGCGCCCGGTGTACAACACGTCGTCGACGAGAACGACCGTATGGTCGGTTACATCAACAGGGACTGAGCTCCCGTGCAACGTTGGCGTAGGACGCGACGCGATATCGTCGCGATACATGGAGATGTCCAGGGCGCCGACCGGCGGTTCGGTGCCTTCGATCTCAGCTAGAGCGGCAGCGATGCGCCTGGCGAGCGGAACGCCACGCCGCGGGATACCGAGCAGCACGATGTTGTCAGTTCCGCGATTTCGTTCGGCAATTTCGTGAGCGATACGGCGTAATGCCCGACCGAGATCATCAGCGTTGAGAACTTCTGGCACTAGCCGGGTGGCCTGGTGCAGGAAAGGTACGGCGCAGCCGTCCGTGAATTGAGCATCTTTTCTCCCTTGTCAGCCTCACAGGACTGTCGTTAAAGGTCGAGGGCGACTCTAACACGCCGTGCTTCACCCGAGGTCCTTGCTCGAATTCAAATGTCGATGCTCAAGCCCTCGAATGCGGCCCGAACCGGCATAGCGGTCTGGCTGGCGAGTTCGAGGATGGCATCGACGCCCTCATCAGAGCGATCAGGGTCGTGACTCATAAGAATGAGTTCGCCGACCCCCGCCGACGTGGCAGCTTCCAACGCCATTTCCCAAGTCGAATGTCCCCAGCCCTTGTGAGCCGCTACGTACTCGGCCGGGGTGTATTGAGCGTCGTGAATGAGCACGTCGACACCCTCGGCGAGGGCGTCGAGTTTCTTGTCGAGATGACTCGACAGACCGCGCTCGTAATCGGTAGCAAGGACCACCGACCGTTCGGGGCCGGTCAATCGAAACGCAGCTACGCCTTGGGGGTGTTCGAGTTGATCGGGCAGGATATCGATGCCCGCAATCGTCAGAGGCTGACCGTTTAACGCTACAAACTGTTGAGTAGCGGGCACATCAGCTAGGGCAACAGGAAACCAGGGCGGCGCCAGGATCCGGTGGACGACCTCATTCACGGGCATCCCCTCGTAGGGGTAGCCGTAGAAAGTAAAACGATTCCTCGCGTCAAATAGGGGTCGAAAGAACGGTAACCCGATGATGTGATCCAGATGAAAATGGGTGAACAGGATATGAAAATCCCATCCCTCTGGGCCCGGATCAGGGAGGGTTTTCTGGAACTGGTGGATCCCCGTTCCAGCATCGAGCACGATGACCGAGCGCCCTCCCCCATCGATGGAGATGCATGGCGTGTGGCCACCGTACCGGGCGGTTTCGGCACCGCCGACAGGCATGGACCCACGCACGCCCCAGAAATGTAGATGACGCGACACAGCTTCCTCCCCTTGGCGGTGAAGCTAGTGGAAACGAAGTGGGAATGCTTGGTAGTGTGCGGCGTGTCAGGGTGAACGTTGATCGATCCGTTGGGAGGCCGTGAGCTGCGGCATGAAATACGTAACCATTAGACCGCCCCGCTTGCGCACCATCGAAGATGGCGAGGCGCGCCATGCCACGTGGACAGAGCTCTTCTATGACCTCGTATTCGTCGTTGCCGTCGCCGCCCTTGGCGGACGACTCCTAGAGAACACCTCCTGGGGTGGGTTCGGTGTGTTCATCGGATTCTTCATTCCGATTTGGTGGGCCTGGGCCTCCTACACGTTCTACGCCGACCGCTTCGACACCGACGACTTTGGCCAGCGGGTCCTGGCTGTCGGGCAGATGATCACGATTGCCTTGATGGCCGGGTCGATCTCTGGCGCCACAGCCGATTCGTCGGTCGCCTTTGCTGCTTCCTATGTCGTGACCCGGATCATTCTGATCGTCATGTATGCCCGGGCGCGCAAACACGTTCCCATCACCCACGAGCTCATAACGGGGTACCTGAAGGGCTTCACTGCGGAAGTGGTGATCTGGACAATCTCAATCTTTACGCCAACGACGATCCGCTACTGGCTTTGGGCCATCGGGTTGGCCGTGTCCATTGCCACCCCGTATGTGATGCGCAAGTTTCAGGCCAAGGTGCCGCTGGACGTGGAGCATCTCCCTGAACGCTTCGGGCTCTTTACCATCCTCGTTCTGGGCGAATCGATGGCAGCCACAGTGGTGGCCATCTCCAAGTCCGAGTGGTCGGTGGAGCTCGTCGTGAACTCTGCCCTAGCTGTTTCCATCGCAGCTGGGTTGTGGTGGATGTATTTCGACAACATGGAAGGATCGGTCGTGCGCCGGACCGGCGAACGGCCCAAAGCCTGGAAACCGACTGCCTGGATCTACGCGCATATGCCACTGGGGGCGTCATTGGTGATCGTGGCGGTTGGACTCGAGCAAGCCGTAGCCAAGCACCTTGACCACGGCGAGTTCTGGCTAACGTCGGGAGGCATGGCGGCCGCTCTCGGATTCATGGCCCTCATCAACTTCGCCAACGAAAAAGACGGCAACAGCGGTATCAACACCCAACGCGGTCTGCGTCGCCTCGCCGGCGCTGCCGTTGTGCTGATCGCCGGGGCGGTCGTGCAAGTAGCAGGCCCACCACATCCGACCGCCTGGCTCGTGGTACTCCTGATCGTGGCGATCCTCCAGGTGGCGAGTGACCTAGCGCTCAGCGCTCAGGAGGCCTGAGTCTCCGCCAGTTTGGCGAGGACCCCGTTCACAAAACCGCCTGACTTTTCAGTCGAATAGAGCTTGGCCAATCGGACAGCCTCCGACAGGACGACGGCCACCGGGGTCTCCGTCTCGTACAACAATTCGTAGGCGGCCATCCGCAGAATGGCCCGATCGACCACCGGCATCCGCTCGGTACGCCAGCCCTCAGCTACTTCGTTGATGGCTACGTCCAATTCGTCGAGGTGCGCAGTCACCCCCTTGACCAGCCTGCGAGCTTTGTCAGCCAGGTCGGACGGAGCGAGTCCGCCGTTACGGTCGGCGGCATACAGGGCGGTGAGCGCCGCGTCGCGAGGCTCGATCACACGCGGGTCATATACTCACCGGTGCGGGTGTCAACTTTGATGACATCTCCGGTTTCGATGAACAGGGGAACATTGACGATTCGTCCGGTCTGGACGGTTATTGGCTTGGTTGCCCCGGAGACCCGATCGCCTTTGACGCCTGGTTCGGCGTAGGTCACTTCAAGCTCCACAGAAGCCGGAAGCTCCACACCAATTGGGCGGGACTCATAGAGCGGCAGGACAACCGTTGCCCCCTCCACCAGGTAGGTCCCGGCATCTCCGACTTCTTCGGCAGACACCGCAAACTGTGAAAACTCTTCGAGGTCCATAAAGTGGAAGCCGAGGTCGTCGCGGTACAGGAATTGGTGATCTTTTCGATCGATCACGGCTCGATCGACGTCTTCTCCGGCCCGGAACGTACGATCGATTACTGCACCAGTTTCAGCGTTTTTGAGCTTCATCCGCACAAACGCCTTGCCTTTGCCCGGCTTGACATGCTGGTATTCGATGATCGTAAACAGCCCGTTTTCTATGCTGATCGCCATCCCTGGCTTCACGTCATTTGTCGAAATCATGTCGGTCTCCGGTCGGTGCCTGGCATCCTAGGCCAGTCCAATGGCGCTCAAACCGGTTGCTAGGTCGTCGGCGGTGACATACTCGATCGAGGGCGAGCCAACTGCCTGGAGCAGGACCATCTTCAGACCCTGCGCGTCGCGCTTTTTGTCGAGCCAGATGAGCTCCTCGACGCGGCGTCGCTCCGTGTCAGCCACGATAGGAAGACCGAGCGCAGCCAAGGTCTCTCGCATCGGATAGTCGAATCCGTACTTGCGCGACGAAAGTTCGGCCGCCGCCACCATGCCAATGGCTACCGCGTGCCCATGCGAGATCCCCTGGGCAATCTCCACGCCATGTCCGATCGTATGACCAAAGTTGAGGATCATTCGACGTCCGGATTCTCGAAAATCATCATTCACGACATCGATCTTCACAGCGATCGATCGCTCAACGATTTCGATAGTAGGAGGATCCTCCGGTGAGGCTTCGAATAACTCGACGATGGCCGGATCAGCTATGAATCCCGCCTTGATGGCCTCGGCCCAGCCCTCCCGCTTGATCTCGATTGGCAGGCTATCGAGCACGTCGGTGTCCACCACAACACGCGTCGGGTGGGAGAATGTCCCCACCAGGTTCTTGCCAGCCAGATTGATGCCGGTTTTGCCGCCAATCGAGGCGTCGACGGCACCTAGCATCGTGGTCGGCACGTATACAGCCTCCACCCCCCGCAGCCACGTAGACGCCACAAACCCGGCAACATCGGTAAGCGCACCTCCCCCGACCCCGACGATGGTGTCGTGACGACCCACCCCAATATCGGCGAGTGACGCATAAACATCGGCGACGACCTCCCACCGTTTTACCGCGTCGCGATCGGGAAGTTCAATCACCGTGTGCTGGCATTGGGCCTGAGCGATGACCCGATCGGCGATCGATCGCGGTATACCTGGCTGGGTAAGGACGACCACCTGGCGGCGGCCGGATCGTTCACGAAGAACAGGTTCATGGGTCTGGCCGGGTCCCACCACGACCTCGGTGGCCAGTTCACCCCCGGCGATTACTTCAAATCGTGACACTCTCGGTCTTTCTGGCCTCTAGAAGTTGCGCAGCCGCTTTTGATAGTTGGCGACGTTGGTCTGAAAGTCTCCCACCGTGTCGCCGCCAAACTGACGCTGGAGCTCCTGAGCGAGAACGATGGCGACCATCTGCTCGGCAACAACCCCGGCCGCAGGGACGGCGCATACGTCGCTGCGTTCACGAAAAGCGACATCGGCTTCTTTGGTCTTAACGTCGACGGTGTCCAACGCCCGCATGACCGTGGAAATTGGCTTCATGGCGGCCCGTACTCGAAGGGGTTGACCGGTGGTCATTCCCCCTTCGGTACCGCCAGCTCGGTCCGTCTTGCGGACAAATTCGTCGCCTTCGCGGTAAATCTCGTCATGGGCAGCCGAGCCACGGCGGCGGGCCGACTCGAAGCCGTCACCTACCTCGACCCCTTTGATGGCCTGAATCGACATGAGCGCATATGCCAGGCGGGCGTCTAATCGCCGATCCCAATGTGTGTGCGAACCAACTCCGACCGGAAGCCCGTGCACCACGACTTCTACGACCCCGCCGAGCGTATCTCGATCAGCTTTGGCGGCTTCGATCTCGGCGATCATTCGGTCGGCACCGGTCAGAGCGCGGACGGGCGAGTCATCGATAACTGCGAGGTCCTCTGGCATCGGCAACACACCGTCCGATTTGGCTGTTCCAATTTCGACGACGTGCGAGAGGACCGCAACCCCGACCGACGCCAGGATCTGCTTGGCAACATAGCCGACCACTGTCCGGGCAGCGGTCTCCCTGGCGGACGCGCGCTCAAGAATGTTGCGAGCGTCATGGGTGTCGTATTTCTGCATTCCAACCAGGTCGGCGTGACCGGGGCGCGGCGTCGTCAATGCTCGGTCGGTCTCGCCCGGATCAGGTGACATCTCTGCTTCCCATCGCGGCCATTCTGTATTTCGGATGAGGACGGCGATCGGGCTTCCGAGTGTCGCTCCGTGACGGACGCCGCCAAGTATCTCCAGTTGGTCTTTTTCCAGCTTCATTCGGTTGCCGCGTCCGAACCCGAGCCGACGCCGTCCCAGTTCAGCGCTCAACTCATCGCGTAGGAAGGGAAGGCCGCTGGGCGCACCCTCGATCGTGGCGACCAGACCGGGTCCATGAGACTCTCCAGCGGTTAGGAAGCGCAGCATGAGGGGTGGTTCGACATAGGGGCCGTAGCGTACACCAGATGACTAGCCGGGTTGACCGGCAACATCACTTGAGTATCTCTTGGCCTTCCACGACCTCGAACGCGTTATCACCAAAGAGGAATACCGCTCGGCCAGGGGTCCCGGCACTCGCGTCGGGCGGGGTAATCGAGATGACCTTGTACGACCCGGCGAAGGTGTCACCAACGCCGACCGTGTGGGTGGTGCCATTGAGAACCACTTCAACCGTGAGCTCTCCATCCGATCCCGTGGTGATGTTGTTGACCTTGAAGGTGATCCCATTCCGGCCACCTGATCCTGCACCGAAAGTCGGGGTACCGTCATCGAGAATCAACGGTCGGAATGGGTCTCGAGGTTGCGACGTTTGGAGATTTGATGCAACAACATCGCCGGCGACCAACTGGGCCAGGTCACCTGTGGGCGCCGACTGTGGAGCCGCCGCTGGAGCGAGTGAAGCACCGTATGGGCTCGCCCCTGATCCGAACACAGCGGGAGCAATACCAAACCAGCCAACCGCCAGCCCTAATCCGACCATGATGATCGCCAGGGCTGTTGCCGAACCGGATCCTCGCTTTTGCCTATGCATCATCCACCTACCGTGGTTGTCGTGGTCGAGGAGTCGACGGCGATGGTGGTTGTTGTGGTTGTCTCATCAACCGGGATGTCTGGCTCGGCCACCTCAGGCGGAAGCGGGACGACAATGGCACCAGTCGTGAACGCCACAGCGTTGAGCGTTATCGTCAACGTGTTAACACCCACATCGTCGATAGATGGACTGATAGTTAGGCCGTCCACCCGGACCAGGCGGTCCATTTCTGCCAGACCGTACAGATATCCGAGGACCTCGAAGTATTGGCCGGTTACCGTCATGGCCATGGAGACCTCGCGTATGCCGGATGGACTTTGCTCACCCGGGGTACTGAAGCTGACGGCTTCCCAGGCTACGTTGGCCCGATCGGCAAGTACGGAAAGCTCATCCGTCAAGCCGTCGATCTGTGGCAGTTCGGGGATCGAGAGGAGCATGTTGGCGTTCGCTCGGTCGTACTCCGGAAGGCGTTCGTTGACACGGTTGAGCTCGCGCAGTCGCTGGCTCAGGGCGTTCTCCTGTGCTTGTAGCGTGGCCAACTCCTGTTCTTGCACCGCAATGTCTTCGCCGATCGGCCCCCACATCAGAAAGTAGAAAGCGGCGCCGACCAGCAACATCAGAGGAATCGCGATTAGCAGGGCTCGCCTCATTCTGATATCTCCACGATTCGGGTGATGGCACGACTAGATAGGGCCTGCTCGGTCAGCGATGCCGAGGAAGAGAACGCCACCGTCTGGAAGTCGCCGATTTCGGCTTGAGTGATACTGGAGACCCACGCTCCCCCGACCGCCGACCACTCAGTCGAGTCGAGGGTTCGGAACCAGGTGGAGGCATCGGGATAGTCGAAGGCGGTCCCGCCGAAAGTGACCGCCCCGTACGTGGGCGCGGCACCCGGTTCTGGATCGGGAGGCGCCGAAGCGGCCGAAAAGCTATCAACCCAGGTTCGGGGAGGCAGAACCCGGCCGAGGTCATTGATCAATCGACCCCAGTCAAGATCCAAAGCGAGGGACTCGGTTATCTGAGCTGATCGGCTCTCATAGACATTGAGAGCTGCCGCCGCATCCGACAGGGCAGCGATGTCGTTCTCAATGCGAGTGTTGGCAGCTCGCTGAGCGTCAACATTGTCAACAGCTGAAGCAAGCGCCTGAGAGCGGAGGAACCACAGACCGCCGAGCGCGACCAGGAAGGCGATGAACAGCAACACTACGAAGGCTGATCCGCGCCGCTGCTTGGCGGCACGCGCCTGCTCGGGTGGGAGGAGGTTAATCGGCCGCATTACGCTTCCCCCCAAAGAGCCAGTCCGACCGCCACCGGCAGTACAGGTTGAGTCTGGTTAAGTTCCTCTTCGGTCAGACCTGTTTTCCCGACACTCAGCCGGTCGGAGTTGAGAAGGGCTACTGGTTGGAGCTGCATATTGAGTTGCACACGCATTCGGTTAGCGAGGTGCGGCAATCGAGCGCCATTCCCCGAGATCAGAACAGTGTCGATCCCACCGTCTTCGGCCGACGACAGGTAGAAATCGAGGGAGCTCCGTACTTCATCCACGAGGGCGTCGGCCTGGCGAGTGAGGGCGGCCATCGCCAGTGCGTCGGGGTCATCGCCAGTCGGCATTCCTTCGATCGCCACTCCGAGCCGCCGTTTGAGTTGCTCAGCCTGCTCGTAATCGATGCCAGCCGCATCGGCTACCGCCCGGGTGAAATCGTTGCCTCCGTTTGGCACAATGCGTAAGAACCGCAGGGTCCCACCCTTGATGACGAGCACCTGCGTGAGGCTCGCCCCGATGTTGACGATTGCCTTGGGGTTGGGACTGAGGTCGATATCGCCACCGGTCGCCGCTCTGACCAAAGCAAAGGCTTGCAGGTCAATTGCCTTGGGTTTGATGCCGGCCCCACCCAGAATCCGTACTACGTCCGAAGCCATTTCCTTTTGAGCGGCCACCACCATGATCGACATGCGGGCCTCGCCCTCGGGAGTTGAGAACTCCTCAAGCGGTACAAAATCGAGGATGGCTTCATCGATCGGGATGGGGATGTACTCCTGGGCCTGAAAAGCCAAGGACTCTTCCAACTCGCTCTCCTGCATGTAGGGCACGGAGATCTGGCGAACGATGACTCGCTGATTGGCTATGCCAACAATCACATTCTTCTTTGGGATCTTGGCTTCTTTGAACAAACGGCTCACGGCATCTTG
Source organism: uncultured Acidimicrobiia bacterium (assembly GCA_965363765.1). Lineage (GTDB taxonomy): Bacteria > Actinomycetota > Acidimicrobiia > Spongiisociales > JAENVV01 > JAENVV01. Next base: position 2,134 of record CBDTUI010000011.1, on the reverse strand, counting down.
GAGGACCGTCTCGTCAACTATCTCGCCATGTTGAACTGCTCCCGAAGGAAGCGCCACTTCTGCAAACTTCTTAAGGACCGGCGGACCCTTTTTAGAGGTCTCAACGAGCGCGGCTCGCACAGCACTCGTTCCGATGTCCAGACCGACATTGGCGGTCATTCTTACGCTCCTTGGCGGCCAGCACCGCGATCCCTTGCCCGTAGGCTACAACATCGTAATTACAAACGTGTTGTTTAAGAAGCGTAGCCGCGTATAAGCGCGCGTTGCAAGATCTAGCCGAGTGCGAGGTAGGCACGCGCGATCTGGTTTCCGAAGGCGATCGCCAACCACGCACCAGCCACCATCGACGGACCGAACGGTATGGCGTCCTTGCGACCGACCCTGCGACTGGCCAACAGAAGGATGGACACTCCCCCACCAATGAACACCGCTCCAAACACCGCGACTGCGAGTGCCGGCCATGACACGAACCCCACGAACATGCCGAGGAAGAACGCAAGCTTCACGTCGCCCATTCCGAACCCGGCCGGGACGATCAGGGCGAGGAGCAGGAAGCCAGCAAAGTATGCCAGCGCCGTGAGCCATGACCGACCGTAGGCCCCTATCTCGCCCTCGACCATCGCCCCTGCCCCAAGCAGGACTGCCCCAACGGCGGCTCCCGGAAAGAGGATCCGGTTGGGAATACGTTTGGTGTCAAAGTCGATCAACGCCAGCGCAAACGTTACAGCCACAAACCAGATGTAGCCGATGACGGTCCAATCGAGCCCCACAACCAGATAGGTCGCCAAGAAAAGCGCAGCGGTGGCAGCCTCGACGAGGGGGTAGCGAGCAGAGATGCCGTTTCCGCAGGCTCGACATTTGCCGCGCAGTAACAGCCAGGACACAACTGGCAGATTGTCGTACGGCCGAATCGCCGTCCCGCAGCTCGGACACGCTGACGGTGGATGCACGACGGAAAGGCCGGCCGGGATCCGATAGACGACCACATTGAGAAATGATCCGACTACCAGTCCGACAAGGGCAAACAGGTAGGGAGCAACCAGCTCAAGATTGTCGAGGTACATACGTTCCATTCAAAGGCCATCGAGCCTAAACCGTCCGGCCCTCGTTTTTGGCTACCAACCGTTTTGGCAGTCGGGAAACGTCCCGAATGTCATAGTGGCATCTTGGCCAAAATAGGTCCCAGCAGTAGATCCAGACCCTTCGTCCCATAGACAGAACCACCTACCCGAATGGCTTTGAGCCACGAACTGAATCGCCTGCGTTGGCGTCCCGTCCTGATTGGCTTCGATTGTGAAGCCCACCTCGACTTGAGTCGGTGCCAGGCCGGGGACGAACGTCAGCCCAGCGTGGACATCGTCGAGATCTCCGACGACCAAGTTGTAATCGGCTGTCCGGTCGGAATAGAACACCTTCGCGGCCGTCAGCGAATTGCGCAGATTGCTCTGCACCGCCCGGTCCTGCGCCCGTGTTCTTGCTCCGAGAAACGTCGGTATCGCAATGGCAATCAATATGGCAATAATGAGAACGACCACCATCAACTCAACCAACGTGAAGCCGTCGTCTCTTTTATTAAGAGGCATGTGCTCCTCGCTTTCCTTATGTATTTCTATCGGCACAGGCCCATCAAGTCCTTAGGCAAAAATCTCGCCTGCCGGCGGTCCCCAAACGACTGGAACCGCCCGAAGGCGGTCCCAGACACCGGACGAGAGTCCGGCTCGAATCTCAGGGAGATTCTTAGCTAGTAGGGCTTACCACTCCGTACCGGCACAGTTGAGCTTGGTGAAGGTAGTAATGGCGGCGACATCGCTTGACGCGTAATACGTACCTGGGTTGTCAGTTCCATTGGTGGCGACGTCACGCACGCAGAACGTGTTGCCCGAAGCACTCACCGCATAGAACGTGATTTCCTGGAAATCAGTCGCAACGGTGTTACCTTCAGCAAGGAACCGAACCGTGTTGGCGGGGTCGGTCACAGCCAACGCACCGGCAGCCAGGAAATTTAGGCTGGGCTCAATGGCAGTCAGGTTAGCCGGCAGGACAGTTGTAGCAGCACCAGGAGCGGTGTAAGCCTCTTCGTCGGTGTAGTGCACCTTGGCCGAAGTCAACGCGTTGCGAAGGTTCGACTGGGCGG
>CBDTUI010000010.1:0-49843 GCA_965363765.1 uncultured Acidimicrobiia bacterium | reverse complement strand
GGCTGAGTACACCGCGAGTGGTGATGGCTGGCCGTCAGGTTGCGTGACATGTATTAGTTCAGTGGGCTCCTAGTTGGTTGGTTGAGCAAGCGATCGGCTCTACGCTTAGGTGCCCCTAGCGATTGAGGACAAGTGTCGGGCGACAATCCCATAAGATTTCTGATCATTGGAGGCGGACCCGCCGGGACGATGGCCGCGACGACTGCTGCGTCGCTCGACGCCGAAGTGACCCTGGTCGAGGCATCCATTATCGGCGGAGCCGCGCACTTGTGGGATTGCATCCCGTCCAAAACGATGGTGGCGTCGTCCATCCGGATGAACTCAATCCGGAACGCCGAGAAGCTCGGATTTGCCGCCGATCAGAGTCCGGTGGATCTCAAACGCCTGGCAGCGCGGATCGACACGATTGCCAATGATCTCTCAGAAAACACTTCCGAGGTGCTTGAAGACCAGGGAGTACGACTCATCCGAGGGCGGGGTCGGTTCACCGGTCCCCATCAGGCCGTTGCGACCACTGAGGATGGCGATATCGACCTAGAGTTCGACTTGGCGCTGATCTCGACAGGCTCCGCCCCCCGGGTTCCGGACTGGGCTACCGTGGACGGGACCCGAATTCTCACCACCCGCGAGGCCTACCACCTCGGGGAAATACCCGAGCATATGATCGTCGTCGGGTCGGGTGTCACCGGCGTGGAGTTCGTCAGCATCTTTGCTTCGATGGGGTCCCAGGTTTCGTTGCTCGTTAGCCGTCAGCAGGTGTTGCCCCACCGCGACGCCGAGGTCGCAGCCGCTCTCGAGGAGGATTTCCTCGAGAGGGGTGTGAAGCTTCTCAAAGGCGCTCGGGCCATCTCCGCCGACCTCACCGACCAGGGAGTGGTGGTCGCCGCCGACGACGGTCGGTCAGTCACGGGTTCTCATGTGTTGCTGGCGATCGGCTCGGTCCCGCTCACTGATGATCTGAATCTGGAAGCCGCAGGCGTGGTGGATGACCACGGATATATCCCGGTCGACGAGTTCCAAAGGACCAATGTCCCACACATCTACGCCGCCGGCGACGTCACCGGGAAGCTGCCGCTGTCCTCGGTGGCCTCGATGCAGGGGCGCAAACTCGCCAGGCATGCCATGGGTTATCAAGTAAAACCACTTGACTACTCGAAAGTGGCTCAGGCAATATTCGCCGAACCGGAAATCGCCTCAGTAGGACTGGAGGAAGCAGACGTTGCTGCTACCGGGCGCCGGGTCCGCAGCACCAAAGTACCGTTCGCTTCCAACAGCCGTTCGGTTATTCAGGGGCAGGAGCGGGGCTTCGTCAAGGTTTTTTCGGATCCCGCTACCCACGAAGTGTTGGGAGGAACCATCGTCGGGCATCGGGCCTCAGAACTGATCGGGATCCTGGCATTGGCTGTCCAAGGTCGAATGCATGTTGAAACTCTTGTTGAGACCCTCATGGTCCATCCGTCACTATCGGAGAGCCTGACCGAAGCTGCCGAGTAATTACTCGCTCACAACTAACGGATGATGGCGATGACCTGGCCAGGGGTGACTGTATCGCCGGCCTGAGCACGCAGTTCCACCACTTCGCCCGAAATCGGCGACTTGACCTCGTTCTCCATCTTCATGGCTTCGAGCACACAGATAGCGGCTCCCTCCTGGACTCGATCCCCTGCCGCGACGCTCACCTTCACGATGGTGCCCTGCATTGGAGCGGCGATCACACCCGCATCGATCCCGGCCCCGCCGCCACCCTCTCTGGTGAGCTTCGGTGGGCGCCGCCGAGCTGAAGGGCGACGGTCCGAGCTGGTGACTGTTGCCTCGGGAGCCCAGAAAGTAACGTCGAACCTCCGACCGCCAACTTCGACAGTCATGTTTCTTTGGGTGGTTGCTTCGTCGGTCGGCAACGTTCCAGAAACGGCTTGAGGCGACTCGGAAAAATCCATTTCTTGTTCTACGAACTTGGTGTGTTGGCGTCCACTGATGAAGGTCTCGTGGTCGAGAATCTGGCGGTGGGCGGGGATGGTGGTCGCCACGCCAGTGATCACGTATTCAGATAGGACGCCCCGGGCTCTGGCGATGGCCTCGTCGCGCGTTGAACCCCACACAATCAACTTGGCGATCAGGTTGTCGTAATACTGGGTTACCCGCGTACCGGCGGTAACCCAGCCATCGACCCTGACGCCGAAACCGGCTGGTTCGCGGTACTCGACGATCTGGCCGGGGCTGGGAAGGAAGCCAGTGGAGGGATCTTCAGCATTGATGCGGAACTCGATGGCATGGCCGCGCGGCGTGATCTCGCCGAGATCAAGATCCTCTCCGGAAGCGATCCGAAGCTGAGCATGAACCATGTCGATGCCGGTGACGGCTTCGGTGACTGTGTGCTCGACCTGGAGACGCGTATTCATCTCAAGAAAGTAGAGCGAGCCGTCTTCATCCATCAAGAATTCAATAGTCCCGGCGTTGCGGTAGTCGCAGGCCGCCGCAACGAGCCTGGCCGCCTCGGCTAGCTCGGCGCGTTGTGCATCGGTCATGCCTACCGCCGGCGTTTCTTCGATCAGCTTCTGATGGCGGCGCTGCACTGAGCAGTCCCGCTCACCGAGAAAGTGGGTCACACCTTTGGCATCGGTCAGGATCTGGGCTTCGATGTGTCGGGGGCGGGCCAGGTACTTCTCAACATAGACCGCCGGGTTCCCGAAATAAGCGTCGGCTTCTCGCTTGGCGCCCTCGTAGGCTTCGTCGAGTTGATCGGCCGACTGAACTACCCGGAGACCCTTGCCGCCGCCACCGTGGGCCGCCTTGATCGCAACCGGATAGCCGAACTCGGCGGCGGCCGTTGCGACGTCGTCAACTGAGGTGAGGGGCTCGATCGTGCCGGGTACCGAACGCACCCCGGCAGCTGCAACGGCTCGGCGTGAGGCGATCTTGTCACCCATGGTGTCGATAGCTGCCGGAGGAGGGCCAACCCAGATGAGTCCGGCGTCAATGACCGCCTGGGCGAATGTCCCGTTTTCGGCCAGAAATCCATACCCGGGGTGAATTGCCGCAGCCTTCGACTCTTTGGCCACCCGGAGAATTTGGGCGGCGTTGAGATACGATTCGCTGGCCGGGGCCGCTCCGATCGCCCAGGCCTCGTCTGCGAGCTGCACATGGGGGGCGTCGCGATCAAGGTCGGAGTAAACCGCAATCGTCCTGACCCCGAGGTCACGGGCGCTGCGAATGATTCGCACGGCGATTTCACCCCGGTTGGCGACAAGGACCGATTCGATCACAGTGGAATATTCCCATGCTTTTTCGGCGGGAGAGTTTGGCGCTTATTTCTCAACATGTCGAGGGCTCGAATCAGCCGGATTCGGGTATCGCGAGGTTCGATCACGTCGTCAACCAGACCCAGTTCGGCCGCTCGATACGGATTGTTGAACGCATGCTCATATTCTGAGATGAGTTCCTGTCGTCGCGCATCAACGTCTTCGGCCTCGCTTAGGGACTTGCGATGGATGATGTTAACCGCACCGGGGGCACCCATGACCGCAATCTGTGCCGAAGGCCATGCGTAGACCATATCGGCGCCAATTCCTCTGGCGTTCATAACGAGATAGGCACCGCCGTAGGATTTGCGGGTTATGACGGTGATCCGGGGAACGGTTGCTTCGCAATACGCGTAGAGCAGTTTGGCGCCGTGCCGGATAATCCCCCGATGTTCCTGCTCGACACCGGGCATAAACCCTGGCACGTCAACGAACGTGACGAGCGGAATATTGAACGCATCGCAGAACCGAACAAATCGGGCACTCTTCTCTGAAGCGCTGATGTCGAGTGTCCCCGCCATCGAATTCGGCTGATTCCCAACGACGCCGACCGTGTAGCCGTCGAGCCGTGCCAATCCTGTCACGATATTCGTCGCAAAAGCTTCGTGGACTTGATAGAACTCACCGTCATCAACCACGGCCTCGATCAGTTCGACCATGTCATATGGCTGATTGGGTGAATCAGGTATGAGCGAATCGAGCAGGTCAATGGTCCGGTCTGGAGCGTCCGTAGCCGCGAAAAAGGGTGGGACTTCCATGTTGTTTTGGGGCAGGAAGCTCACCAGATATCGCACTTCGGCCAGCGCTTCCTCTTCAGAAGCGCACACGAAGTGCGTGACGCCCGAAATCGAAGCGTGGGCATGCGCTCCGCCCAACGCTTCCATAGACACATCCTCACCGGTGACCGTCTTGATCACCTCGGGGCCGGTGATAAACAGATGCGATGTGCCTTCCACCTGGAAAATGAAATCAGTTATAGCTGGCGAATAGACCGCCCCGCCGGCACAGGGACCCATGATGACCGAGATCTGGGGGATGACCCCTGACGCACGAACGTTCCGATAGAAGATCCGACCGTAGCCGTCGAGAGCATCGACGCCCTCCTGGATGCGCGCCCCGCCCGAGTCCTTGAGGCCGATGACGGGAGCACCCACCTCCATGGCCATGTCGAGAACCTTGCAGATCTTGTCGGATACGGCTTGGCCGAGGGAGCCACCAAATACTGTGAAGTCTTCGGCGAACACGAACACCGTCCGCCCATCGATCGTTCCCCAACCGGTGATGACCGCATCGCCCGGGGGGCGCTGCGTCTCGAGTCCGAAGCCGGAAGCTTGATGCCGCACGAACATGTCGATTTCCTCGAAGGAGTCCTTGTCGAGGAGTAAGCCGAGTCGTTCGCGGGCGGTCAGCTTTCCCTGGTCGTGCTGTCGATCGACGGCCCGTTGGCTACCAGCGTGTTGAGCTTCCTCGCGCAACAACCGCAGGCGCTCGATGTGTTGTTCGGTGCCCAACGCTAACTCCCGGTTTAGGGTTCTGTCAGTTCGACTCGCGAGGTCCCCTGATGGATACACAATACGTTTTCGAATGGATAGAAGAAACTACCTCTACCCAGGACGTAGCGCGTCGATTGTTCGCCGGGAGGACCGTAGTCGTCGGGGCCGGTTCCCAAACGCAAGGACGCGGGCGCCGTGGCTCGGTCTGGGAGACGGCGCCCCGCGGCCTGGCAGTTTCTATCTGTTGGAACCCGGGCTGGGACCCGGCGACATTCGGGACGCTGCCGTTGGTGGCCGGTCTGGCAGCTACGGACGTTGTGCCCGCCCGGCTGAAATGGCCGAATGATCTGGTCCTCGCGAATGGCGACAAACTCGGGGGAATTCTGGCTGAATCGTCGGGCTCGCTGGTGACTATTGGCTTGGGTCTCAACCTGTTTTGGCCCGATGCGCCTGACGGGTATGGGGCGGCGTTCAACGAGGATCCGGGACCCGGGTCTGAGCTGGCTAGGGAGTTCGCCGACCGATTGCTCGAACGGACACGTCGGGGTAGCGATGGATGGGGTCGCGAGGATTACGTGGCCCGGTGTGTGACATTGGGTCGCGATGTCACATGGAATCCCTCGGGAGCCGGGCAGGCAGTCGACATCGGATCCGGCGGAGAGCTCGTGGTCGAAACCCCAAGCGGGCGTCGAACGCTCGTCATCGGGGAGGCCTGGCAGGTTCGCTCGCAATGACCGATAGGGACCTGGCATCGGTGGCGTAGCGGCTACGCTTCCTGCTGCACAGCGAGGAGACGACGTGGCGGTTCTTCCACACGAGGGTACCTACAACATCCTGTTCCATTCCTACGCCATCCCGGTCGGGAGTGGCACGCGGGCGGGGTACCTGGCGCGGCCTGATCAAATCGGAAGGTATCCGGCGGTCGTAATTCTGCCGGGGATCTTCGGGCTTGGTCCGTTTGAGAAGGAACTCGCCCGGCGACTGGCCCGCCACGGGTTCGTGGCCATTTCATTCGATCCGTATCCGGCTCGGTTGCCAGCTGGGGCGACGCTCGACGATGCCATGGCCGCTTACAGCGCCCTCGAGGACCGCAGAGCGCTCACTGACGTTGATCGCGCTGTCGACTTCGTGGTTAGTGGCGCGGAAGACTTCTCCGTGGGAGGACCGGTGGGAATCATCGGGGTCGACACCGGCGGTCGGTTCGGCCTGCTGTATGCCGCCGAGCGAGATCGGGTAGCCGGGCTCGTCGTGATTCATGCGCCGTTGGCGGGTGACGATCAGCGAATGCTGACAGTCAAAACAGCGTTGGAACGTCTTGCAGTGCCTGTGCTCGGCCTCTATGGCGCCGACGACGAGCACATCCCTTCCGAAGGGGTAGATGTCGCGGCGGGCTTGAACCCATCGGGACAATGGATCGTATACGAATCAGCCCGCCACGACTTCATGGATCCCGACAGCGACCAGTTTCATTCCGGGGCAGCTTCCGATGCTTCGGCTCGGATTCCGCGCTTCCTCTCGTCTGCCCTTCCAAAACCTGAAATCACTGATTACTGAGTTGCGGTTTTGTATGGCGTATCCGTTGATAGCCTGACGTCTCATGGTCAAGCAAACAGACACCTGGACCTGGATCAAGCGCAGCGTGATCACCGCACTGGTGTTCGCCAACCTGATGGTCGGATATGCCCTCTGGCAGCTCAATCAGGTATCGGATCAGTTGGCGAACTTCGAGACGGTCCCCGAGCTCGACAATATCCTGACCGAAGCACCGGATGACCCGGCTGATCCGGTGACGTTCCTCATGCTGGGATCGGACTCCCGAGAGAACCTGCCAGACGATTGGGTGGGTGATTTTGGGGTTTTCCAGGGACAGCGGGCTGATGTGATCATGCTTGTCAGGGCCTACCCGGAAACCGGCACGATGCAGCTGCTCAGTCTGCCGCGGGATTTGCGGGTTGACATCGAGGGGTACGGCGTTCAAAAAGTCAACGCCGCCTATGCCTTCGGCGGAGCAACGTTGATGGTGTCAACGGTACAAAAGGAATTGGGAATTCCTATTCATCACTATGTGGAAATCGACTTTGTCGGGTTCGCCGGGTTGGTCGACCAACTCGGTGGTCTGGCCATCGACTTTCCCTACGCGGCTCGCGACTTGAAGAGCGGGCTGACCGCAGACGCCGGGACGCAGCGGCTCGATGGTCGTATGGCTCTGGCCTACGCACGATCTCGTTCCTATCAGGAGCAACGGGATGGACAATGGGTAAGTGCCGACGCCAATGACATCGGCCGGACCAAGCGTCAGCAACAGCTGCTTGCGGCAATTCTCGGTGAGCTCAGACGTCCGTCAAACGTCGTGGGGGTTCAGTCCCTGGTCGCTGAACTCGCCCAGTTCATGTTGGTGGACCCCAACTTCAACGATCTCGATCTGGTTTCGCTGGCGTTCGCTTTTCGAAGCTTTGGTGCCGACAATCTTGATGCGGCCACCCTGCCGACCCACACCGAAGTGATCAACGGGATCTATTACGAGATCCGTGACGAACCCGCCGCCACCGAGGCGATCGCCTCCTTCGGCACAGTAAGCACCCAAGCAGCAGCCTTGAACCCGACAACGACCACTCTTCCACGGATCCTGACACTGGAGGTGGCCAATGGGAACGGGACACCGGGTTCGGCGACGCTCTGGGCCGAGGTCCTCGCCGACATGGGCTTTGACGTCGTTTCGGTTGGAGACTTCGACTCGTTCGCGGTCCCGGTCACCCAGATCGTCAGTCCGGCCGGATCAGGGTTTGGCGAGCGTGTCCTTGAGCAGCTCGGGTTCGGCGAGGTAGTTGCCGGGAGTCCCGGCAACTCCGACGTCCTCATCATCCTCGGTGCGGACTCGATCAATCAACCGGGCTAACTTGGTTCGGACTTCTAGGGGGTAGCAGTGCGCGTTGCCGTAATAGGTGCAGGATACGTCGGCCTGATTCAGGCGGTCGGTCTTGCGCATCTTGGCAACCAGGTCGCCCTGGCTGAGCGGGATGTTGCCCGCGTAGCCGAGATTACTGCCGGACGTCCGCCCATCTTCGAGCCAGGTCTTCCCGAACTCCTCAGCGCCACCTTGGCCAACGGATCGTTGACCGTCACCTCGTCAAACACTGAGGCCGTTGTCGGCGCCGAGGTCGTCTTTCTAGCGCTTCCCACCCCGCAGGGTGATGAGGGTCAAGCAGACGTTTCGGCGATCTATTCGGTAGCCGACGAACTGGCCCCCGTTTTGTCTGAGGGCTGTCTCGTCGTGACAAAGTCAACGGTACCGGTTGGCACAAACATCGAGGTGGGCGTTCGGACCGGCCGACCGGTGGCGTCGAACCCGGAGTTTCTCCGCGAGGGAAGCGCGATCACCGACTTCATGAAGCCCGATCGCATCGTGATCGGAACGAAGGATCGAAGCAACGTCGATAAACTGGTCGAGTTGTACCGGCCGATCGACGCTCCGATCCTGGTGACCGACCTCGTGTCGGCAGAGGTGATCAAATACGCTGCCAACGGATACCTGGCCGCCCGAGTGACCTACGCCAATGCGATGGCCAACGTCTGTGAGGCGGTAGGCGCCGACGTGCGAGATGTGCTCCTCGGTATCGGGTACGACCACCGTATCGGCTTTTCCTTCATGCGTCCCGGTCCCGGTTTTGGTGGTTCGTGCTTTCCCAAAGACACCCGGGCGCTCGTCAAGTTGGCGGCCGACGCCGGCTACGACTTTTCGCTCATGGCAGGCGTAATCGCCACCAACGAAGAGCAACTGGCGCGGACCTTTGCCAAGGTGCAAGCCGCGGTCGGGGGTGATCTGAGCGGGTCGCGAGTCGCGGTGTGGGGTCTAGCTTTCAAGGCCGGAACCGATGACGTGCGTGAGAGTCCTGCCGTCGCGATCGTCACCCGGTTGGTTGACTCAGGCGCTGATGTCATTGCCTTTGATCCACAGGCCACCGCTCCCGGGATCTCGATCGCCGAGAGTGCCCTTGACGCCGTAGCCGGAGCCGACGTCCTCCTCATAGCTACCGAGTGGCCCCAGTTCCAACGCTGCGACCTGCAAGCAGTTGCGGCCCGCATGCGTGGCTCGGCGATCGTCGATGCTCGAAACTTGCTTGACCCGATTGCGGTGCGCGCGGCCGGACTGGCCTACACAGGAATTGGTCGATGACGTCTGATTCGGCCAAGGCGGGAACGATGAAGCGAGCACTAGTAACGGGCGGAGCCGGGTTTGTTGGGTGTCATCTTGTTCGGCGTCTCGTTGCCGATGGATGGAAGGTAACGGTGCTTGATGACTTTTCGTCACCGTCTCCCGCTGCGAATGATCTTCCAGCCAGGGTGATACGCGGCTCGGTCGTGGACCCTCCTGACCTGGACGGTCCCTTCGAATTGATCTGTCACCTGGCCTCGCCTGCGTCACCGCCTCGCTATCTCCTCGACCCGATCGGAACCCTCCGGACCGGAGCCGAGGGGATGCGCCAGATGCTCGACCGAGCTGCCGACTGGAACGCCCACCTGATCTTCACGTCGACGTCCGAGGTTTATGGCGATCCCGAAGTGCATCCCCAGCCCGAGAGCTATGCAGGATCAGTCGACGTTCAAGGACCGCGTGCTTGTTACGACGAAGCTAAACGGTACGCCGAAGCCCTGCTCTACGCTTACCGTCGAGCGGGCCGGCACGAGAGCTCATCGGTCGTCAGGCTCTTCAACACATACGGACCCGGCATGCACCCCGATGACGGCCGGGTCGTGACGGCGTTCATCGGAGCGGCTCTCGCAGGCGGCCCCCTTCCGGTATTCGGTGACGGGTCCCAGACGCGATCGTTCTGCTACATAGACGACGTTGTTGAGGGGTTGATGCTGATCATCGACAAACAGCTGCCAGGACCACTCAACCTCGGCAATGACACCGAAGTCTCAATGCTCGATCTCGCCAATATGGTTGATGAGCTGGTCGGAGCGGGCGGCCGCCAATTTCTTGCCCTGCCCGAAGGTGATCCGAAAGTGCGTCGACCGGATCTCACCGCTATCCGCCAGGCGACAGGGTGGCGGGCGACGACGAATCTGGCGACGGGGCTAACCAACACTATTGCGTATATGAGAGAGCTCTTATGACATACAAAAAACTCACCGTGATCATCCCCGTGTTCAACGAACGTCGGACGATTGCCGAGGCGATCCGGCGCGCCAGGGAACAGGAGATCCCGGTGGGTCGAGAGGTCATTGTTGTCGATGACGGGTCAACCGATGGGACTCAGGAGGTCGTCAAACAGCTCCTTGATTCGACCGTGCGGCTGATCGAACAGCCACAAAACCAGGGCAAGGGTGCCGCAGTGAGAGCGGGAATCGCCTCCGCTACCGGAGACGTACTGGTCATATATGACGCTGACCTGGAATACGACCCCCGAGATTGGGTAGCCATGTTGCGGCCGATGAATGAGGGACTTGCGAAGGTGGTGTATGGCTCACGTTTTACTGGTGAGCGACGCAACATGATGTTCTGGCATTGGGTAGGGAATCGCTTCTTGAGCCTCACCACCAACATTCTGTACAACACAACGATCTCGGACATGGAAACGTGTTCCAAGATGATCGACACGCAGGTGGCGCAGGGACTCACCCTGGTTTCGAATCGTTTCGATATTGAACCCGAGATCACCGCCAAGCTGCTGCGCTCGGGGCATCGCATCTGGGAGGTACCGATTCGGTATGCCGGACGGGAAGTCGATGAGGGCAAGAAGATCTCTTGGAAAGATGGTTTCCCGGCGCTCTGGGCTCTCGTCAAATGGAGGTTTGTTCCCAAACGAACCTGGAGCCGATCATGAGATCGGTAGTGACGGGCGGAGCGGGCTTCATTGGATCACACCTCGTGGACCGGTTGGTCAACGAAGGCGACGACGTTCTAGTCATCGACGATCTCTCATCGGGTCACCTGGACAATCTGAAGTCCGCACGCGAATTCGGAAAGGTGAAGGTCCACACGCTCGACATTCTCGACCGGGACTTGCCGCTGGTGTTTGAACGGTTCCGACCAGAGACGGTATTCCATCTAGCTGCCCAAGCCTCCGTTTCGACTTCGATGGCCGACCCGATGTACGACGCACAGGTCAATGTTCTGGGAACGATTTCGGTGCTTGAGGCGAGCCGAAAAGCCGGGGTGGGGCGGATGGTGTTCGCTTCGTCGGGAGGGGCCCTTGCTGGCCCTGGGTCGGCGATACCGACCAAGGAAACGCAGAAGGCTCGTCCGATTTCCCCGTATGGAGTCGCCAAATTGGCCGCTGCCGAGTATCTGGCGATGTACGAGAGGACGTACGGCCTCGCCCACGTGGTCATCGCTCCTGCCAACGTGTATGGACCTCGTCAGCGAGCCCACGCCGAGGGCGGGGTAGTGGCGATCTTTGTTGAAACGCTCATGGCAGGACGGGCCGCCACCATATTTGGCGATGGAAGCCAGACGCGCGATTTCGTATATGTGGCAGACGTCGCTGATGCGTTCTTCCGAGCAGCTCGCACGAAGAATGTGGGAAGGACCTATCACGTCGGGACGGGCACGGAAACGAAGATCTCCGACCTATATGCACTCATTGCCAAGGAAACGGGTGGGCCAGCCAAGCCCATTTTTGAGGCTGCCAAACCCGGCGATATCGAACGATCGGCGCTCGACGCTTCGGCGGCCGTTCGTGGTCTTGACTGGGCTCCGTGGACCGCCGTTGTCGAGGGCGTGGCCGAGACGGTCCGCTCGTACCGATAGTCGATACACCGCTTCTAACGAAACAGATCTTCTCCCGGCGGCCGGACCAGGTCGACGGCTCGGCCGTCGCCGCTCAATCGTAAACCGCGCACTACCGCCACCGGAGTACCGGTGGCCTTTCCCATGACGAGATCGGCGGCCGCGGCGATCTCGTCGACGGCTGCCACCTCGGTCACTTCGAGCGTTGAACCGAACGTGTCGGTTGTACCGCGATAGTCAACGAGCGATGGGAGGCCTGATACGCCAATTGCGACGTCGGTCAGGCCACGCCGCCATGGCCTCCCAAAAGTATCGGTTATGACCACGCCGAGCGATGCTCCGGTGGCCTGTTCGAGGCGGAGCCGGATCCTGTGGGCGCTGGCATCAGGATCTCGCGGAAGGAGTACCACCTGGCCGGGCTCGACGTTCGAGCGGTCGACGCCGGCATTTGCGCAAATGAATCCGTGGTGGGTAATGGAGATCACCAGTTCGCCTCTCCGCCGAATGACGGAAGCAGATTCGGACTCGACGATGTCTTTTCGGTCGCGGTCGGATGGCGCCGCGCGCACCGCACCTTCTGCCTTGGAGACGATCTTGTGTGTAACGACGACGATGTCGAAATCGGTGAGTGGTTGGGGAAGGGCGGCCAGAATCAGTTGGGCGACGTCGTCGCCCTTGGCTACTTCTCCGATGCCGTCCACCCCGAAAACTTCGATATTCACAGGACCTCTATCAGCCATTCGGCGAAATTGACCGACGATTCCATGGTGGCCAGTCTTGTGTTGCGTACGTGAACTCTCGCACCTAGGCCGGTCAATTGGCCGCGGTCCGTGGCATCTTGCTGGTCGATGACGAGTTCGTTCACGATTCCGTCATAGGCGGCCAGCACCCCCTCATTGCCTGGTGGTAAACCGAGTGAGATGAGAACCCGATCGGCCGGTCCTTTGAGTGCTCTACCTCCGATGAGCGGGCTGACGCCAAGCACGCGCGGTCGTTCGATGATGGCGTCCGTGATTCCGGGAACGGCGAGAATCGGCCAAATCGACAGGGGCGGATTGCTTGGGCCGATGATGACCGCGTCGGCGTTGGAGATGGCGGCGAGCACTCCTGGCGCCGGTGCGGCCTCGTCGGCGCCAGCGAAGCGGATATCGAGAACCTCGTCGGCATGCCCGCGGTGCACGAAGTAGTCCCGAAACGACAGCCACTCGCCGTCCTGAGTCATAATTTCTGTGCGAAGCAAGTCGTCCGTTGCAGGCAAAACCGTGCTTTCGAGTCCAATCACCTCGGCCATCCGACCGGTGATCTCCGAGAGCGGGACCCCACGATGTAGTTCCATCGTACGAAACAATTTGCCGGCCAGATCCCGATCGCCGATGCGCATCGTGGTGTCGACACCGAAGTCTTCAAGTCGCGACATCACCGCGAACGAATCGTACGCAAGTCCCCACCCGGCGTCGGATTCAGCCCCGGCCACGGTGTACATGACCGTGTCGATGTCAGGGGATACGGCCAGGCCGTAGTCGATGTCGTCGTCACCGACGTTCACGATGACCGTGAGATCCACGCCGGGGGCTCGGGACAAACCGCGCGCGAGTCTCGCTCCGCCCACTCCACCCGATAACATGACCACATTCATAAAGCCGACCTTTGATCGATTGGTCGGCAATCTAGCCGGGACTTGGGCGAGATCGCCTAGGCGCGCGAACAACGACACAATGGATCCGATGGCAACGGCACATCTCACTTCACTCGCGACGGTTGCCGTCGCCATATACGCCTCGGACGCCCCGCTGGTCGCTGCGGCGCTTTCATCGAAGGCCGTCATTGAGGTCTCTGATCGATTTGTGATCGGTGGTGGTACACCCACCCAGGCTGCGGCGACCGCTGCCGGTGCCGCCTGGGTTAGAACGACCAGTGAGCTGATTGCCCAGATGGCTCCGACCGTTACCCACGTTTGGCTCATTCACGACGATGCCAGCCCGCGCCCCGATGCCCTGCGGGCGCTTGTCCAGGCGGCTGAGCAGATCGATGCCTCGCTGGTCGGATCCAAAGTTTTGCGGGCGGACAACCCGTCGATTCTTGAATCGGTTGGGGGGGCAACTGACGTATTTCTCGTGCCCGACCCCGGCTTGGCGACCGGGGAACTCGATCAGGAGCAATATGACGTAGTGCGGGACGTGGCATTTGTCCCGGGCGAATCGGTACTCATCCGTCGCGACCTCCTTAAGGGTCTCGGTGGTCCCGATCAGCTCCTCCCGCCGCTTACCCAAGCGATTGACTTCGCCGGGCGGGCCCGGTCGGCCGGCGGTCGCGTTGCCGTGGTTCCATCCTCAGAGGTCCTCCACTCCGGCACATGTCAAGGCACTGTTCCGACCTGGCGAGAGCCGGCCGCCCGGTGGCGGGCCGCCGCCAAGCTCTACTCCGGTTGGACAACCGCCTGGGTACTGCCGACCGGGATCCTCATCGCGGCGCTCGATGCTCTGGTCCGCTTCTTCATGTTGGATTTCCGGCCTGCGCTGGACGTCGCCAAAGCGATCGGTTGGAATGTGAAGCATCTCGGCGGAACATTCGGCGCCCGGCGCCAGGCTCGCAAGATCGCCCAGGTCGATGACGGTGAGGTTTTTCGGTATCAGCGTGCTGGCTCGCTCATTTTGAGCGGGTTGGGTTTAGATCTCACCGATTGGCTGCGAGAACGATCGGCAACGCTCGGGGTCGTGTCCCGACTCGACGAAGAGCGAATGTTTTGGCAGCGCCCTGGCTTCGCCTATCAGATTCTTGCGCTCGCGACGATCGTCGCAGGAACCCGGTCGCTGTTGCTGTCGGGGGTGCCGAAGGCGGGTTACATGTTGAGGTTGCCTGCCGACCCGCTGGCAGCTTTGGGGGCGTATGCGGGTGGTTGGAACTCGGTCGGATTCGGGACCGCCGGGCCGGGTCATCCGGCTGCGGCCGCCGTGGCCGCCATGCAGTTGGTCCTTCCGAACGCGGCGTTGGTGTTCATCATTGTCGCCTCGCTTGTGTTCGGTCTGCTCGGCCTACGCCGACTTCTCAGGACGTTCGGAATCGATGGAGTGCCAGCAGTTGTTGGGTCGCTGGCGGCCGTCGCGAGCCTGGCTGTGTGGGGGAGCGGAACCGCCGGCTATTGGCCGACGTATCCTGCCCTGGCGGCGGCACCGTGGATGATCACGAGTGCCATGGTCCCTTGGCCGGCAGGCTGGCGGGGCCGCTCGGCGAGATTCGGTGGCCTGATGTTCGCCAGCCTGGTCGTCGGGATGTTTGTTCCGCTGGCGCTAGGCAGTGCGCTGGTCGTTGGCCTCTTCTGGGTGGCGTTTGGCACGGGGTCCCGCCTGCCGATTCTTGTGCGAGCGCTTGTCGCGGCGGTCTCCGGACTAGCTGGCCTGGGGCCGTGGTTGTGGTATTCGTCGATGTCCGAAGTTCTTATGGGCGGCCAGCCCCTTCCTTTCGCACCTCCTGTCTGGCTGGCAGGAGGCTTGGCTTTGGGTGCTTTCCTGGCCGTTCTATCTGGTTCCGAGCCGTATCTCAATGTGGCCGGAGTGGGGGCGCTTGTGGCGATAACTGGCGCGGTGGGCGCCCTGGTCGCACCGGGCCTCGAACCTTCTGCAGCCGCGCTTGTGCTGTTATGCCTCGGAGTTGGTTTGCTCGTTGGTGGTGTTGCTGGAGGTCTTAAGAGTTCGTCTGGAATATCCCGATTTGTTGTCATGCTGAGCCAGGTGGCCGTTGTGGCTGCGTTGGTGGCGGTCGGATTGGCAGTCGGTACCGGCCGGTGGGGTTTGCCGGCCGATCAGTTCTCCGACCTCGTCGATCTCACCGAAGCCCGTTCCGGTGACCAACCAATCGGGCGCGTGTTGCTGATCGGGTCGGGGCTTCCCGGACAAACACGCGAGGTGACCGAAGTTCCCTATAAGGTTGTTGGTGGCGACTTCGAACTCGCTGATGGCTGGCTTCCGACGTATCGCGAAGCCGACCGGGCGCTGGAGACGGCGATTGTCAACGCTCTCAGTCCTGACGTGCTCCGACCCGGATTGGCACTTGGAGTGCTCGGGATCCGCTGGGTAGTGGTGACAGATCCCAGCCTGCTTGACCCGGCACTTGAAGGCAAGCTCGACCTCAAACAACTCGACGTTGGTGACGGCTCGTTCAGGATTTTCGAGAATGTCCAGCCTGCCTTTGTTGCAAAGACCGCCGACGGACTCCCGTGGTCTCGGGAGCGCAGCGGATTCTCCGGGCCTGCCGCTGCTGAGGTTTTGGTGGCCGCTAACCCGACCGCGTTCGGTCAGACAGACGTTCCGATGGTTCTTGATGGATCGACCGGCCGAGTGTCCGTCCAACCTGATCGGGCGATGAGGATTTTGGGCTGGGCCGCCGGGATTTCGCTGCTCGGGTCGGCACTATTGGCTGCGGTCGGTTTGAGGGAACGGCGATGAAACGTACGGTGTTGCTCCTCGCAATGGTGGCGGCTGGCCTGTTTGTTGCCCTGCTCCCTGCCCGTCCACTCCCGACCATTCCAACCTTGCCCTTGACCGTCGTTGAACCCGTGGCGTCGGCGACCAGCGTGGCCTACTGCGGCTGGGTGAGAAGCGATTCGGCGCTTGATATGTCAATCGGATTTGCGGCTAGTCGTGATACCCAGGCGACGGTGTCGGTCGTGTCGGCCGGGCAGGTCACCGCAAGCGAACAGCGGGCGGTCGCACCGTTCGGTTCGATCCCGGTCAAGGACGTCCTGCCTGTCGGTGTCGAGGGCGCCATCGTCGAGTTCGCGGCCGGGCCGGCCGGCGCAATGGCGGTTGGGGACGGGCCGCTGGGCATGGTGGCCGCTCGATGTCCATCCAGTGTGCCTGATGTCTGGGTGTTGGGTGGCGGATCAACGTTGGAAGGTGACACGCTTGATTTGCGCCTCTTTAATCCGTTCCCTGAGGACGCCAAGCTGACCATCCGGGCGCTTTCGGAGAATGGAAGCGAGCCGGACCAGAGTCTCGAAGCTGTTTCGGTGCCAGCCCAGTCAAGCCGCACGATCTCGCTCAGCGACACCTTGGGGTTTCGCGAATGGTTGTCAGTTGAAATCGAACAGACGGATGGACGGATCATTCCCGGCTTCATCGAGCAGGCGTCCGATGGTGGGACGAAAGCGCTTTCCGGGGTAGCTCTCGCCTCAGAGTGGTACTTTCCTTTTGGCGGCGTTGCCGGCATCGACAACACGTTGCTATTGGTCAACCCTTCTGCCACTCCAGTCGGCTACCAGGTGTCGAGAGCGACCGGGACTGGAGCAGGTGACGAGCTCGACCGAGGCAGTATTGACCTTCGACAGGTAGCAATCATTTCCGTTGACGCTGCCGATGGGTATGTCGTCCAAGCCGATGCACCGGTGGCGGCATTCTTGATCGGGAGGGGAGAGTTAGGTGGGGCTTCGGTGGCCGGATCTACCGTGGCCGCCTCCGAGTGGTTGCTGCCAGGGGCAGGCGCCCTCCCCGGAACTACCTTGACGTTCCTCAACCCGCGGGTAGAAGACGTCACCGTCACCGTGATCAGTCGGCTCGGTCAGGACAAGGTTCTTGTGCGAGGCGGTGGGGTCGCCACCCTACCTATGGCGCGGTCGGATGGTGGCGTACAGGTCGCCGCGACTGGCCCGATCGTGGCGGGGTGGTACGCCAGCAGTGAGAACGGTGTTGCCTATGCACTGGGGATCCCGATTGTCGATCGGTGATCCGCTAGCGAGGTTGGTAGTGATGCTGGTCGCGGTTGCGGTTGTCGCGGTACTCGTATGGCTGGTTCGCTGGCGAGACAGTCGGGCATCGCTCCGGCACCTGCCAAACGACCTTGGCCCGTTCCCGGCAGCTCTGTACTTCGGCGACGCCACATGTACCTCGTGCATTCCGGCCGCGGCCGCCATCGAAGCAGGCGAGCTGCCCGTCCGTATTTTTGAGTGGGCATCGGCGGGTGACGTGTTCGATCTGCTGGAGATTGCCGAGGTTCCGCGGCTGATAGTGGCGGGGCGGGGAGGGAAAATTATGGCTGATATCACCGGTGTTCCTTCGTCCCGTCAAATTGCGCGGGCGAAATTACAACTTTCTCAAGAATGACAAAATCGACTTACGCGCCATTCCGGCGCGTAAGAAGAATTTCCCGAAATGCTTGTTGATCCGGACTGTTGCGCATATGCTCCATACTCATGCTTGAACATTGCGCGCGTTGTGGAGCCCCAGCTGGGTCGATTATGTCCTATAACTACGGAGAGAAGGCCGTGTGGCTCGATGACCTCACGACGTCGGTCGTCCCCGGTGCCGGGTATCCGGTCTGTGCAACGCACGCCGATCGGCTCACACCGCCGATGGGGTGGACGCTCACCGACCGGCGCAATACGGTCCGCTTGTTCGCCCCCGCTGAGGTGGCGTAAGCGCAGTGGGTCTTGATCGGGATCTTCTCGACGACATCCGAGACCTCGACGAACATGAGTTGCGTCGACTCCATATTCTCACCCAAGCCCACCTCGAGCGGATCGGTGCAATCACGCAGACGGCCGGCGCCCCGAAGGTCAGCCTCCGCCAGCAAAGCGTAAAGTGTGGCCGCCCCACCTGTACGACGTGTCCGCACGGCCCCTACTGGTACGCCTACTGGCGCGAAGATGGCCGGCGCAGGAGCAAATATATTGGGAAACTGCTTGCCGAGGACTAGTCAGGTGCTTGGCGTAACGGTCCCAGACTGCATACACTGCGTCCGGGCGGTAATGCTAACCGGAGGTTTTCGCACATGATGTGCCCTACATGCCGCGTCAATGACGTGATTGAAATACACCAGAAGTTGCCCGATGGTACCGAGATCGACTTTTTCTCATGCCATAAGTGTGACGAACGCTGGTGGGACCATCAGGGACGAGAGATCGCACTTGCCGACGTTTTGGAACTCGCCAGGAAAGCCCGCGCCTAGCGGGAGGGCATCGGGAACCGCTGACGAAGCGGTGTCTCCCTGGGTGCCGAGACTTGTAATCGCCGCCGTAACGGCGGCGATTTTCTTCGCCGTGCAACCGTGGCTGATCCTGGCCGCCAACACTCCGACCGGCGGCGACATGGGGGCACATGTCCTCGGACCTGCGATCCTGCGCGACGATCTGCTCCCCAACTTCCAGATCCTCGGGTGGAGCGACGCCTGGTTTGCCGGCTTTCCCGCCTTCTACTTCTACTTCCCGCTCCCGTCACTGGTCATCGTTTTCCTTGACCTGCTTATCCCGTACGGCGTTGCCTTCAAGATGGTTACCGTCGCCGGGTTGGTGGCTACGCCAGCCGCTTCCTACATGTTCGGCCGAGCGCTCGGGCTTGACCGATGGGTAGGCGCGATCGCAGGCGCGGCCGGAGGCACGTTCGTGTTCGTCGAGTCGTTTACGATCTTTGGGGCCAATGCGCCCTCAACGATGGCGGGGGAGTTCGCCTATTCGTGGTCATTCGCGCTCGGGCTGTTCTATCTGGCGGCCTTGATCAAATCGGTCCGCGACTCGCCGCGATACATTCCGGTAGCGGTTCTGCTGCTCGCCATGACAGCCCTGTCGCACGTCATCACGACCGGGATGTTCGTTCTGGCCAGTTTGCCGATTCTGTTTTGGAAGCGAGGGTTCCTGCGGACCTCTGCGGTCGGGCTGTGGGGGTTTGCCGTGGCGGCCTTTTGGGCTCTGCCGTTGCTCGCCCGCCTTGACCAGACCTCCGACATGAGCTGGGTCCCTCTCAAGTCGTGGGGTGAGATTTTTCCGTCTGAAATCTGGCTGCTTCTGCCGCCGGCCCTGTTCGGGGCGGCCTGGCTCATCCGGCGGATCAAAAACTGGGCGCCGATGATCGTGCTCACCTTCGTTCCGGTCCTGTACTTCTGGGTGCCGACGATCGCCACTCAGCTCGGATGGTTCTCAGGGACGTGGAAACTGTGGAATGGCCGGCTGTTGCCTTTCTGGTTCTTTGGTGTCTCGATGCTGACCGGGGTGACGGTCGGCGTCGTGACAAAGGCGTTGGCCCGGCGACTGCCCGCCCGTATTTCGGCCGGTTGGGTGAAGGCACCGCTGCTGGCGGTTGGCCTTGTCGCTCTTGGTGCGGGTTTTCTCAAGGGATCGGTTGAGGTGCAGTGGTGGGCCGGAGGTGTGGCGCTCCTAGCGATCGTCATCTGGGGTGGCATTGAAATGGCGGGAGCCAAAGTCGCGACAGGGCCGACGATGGTTCTCATCGGAAGTGCGTTTGTCCTCACCCAGTCGCTGGCAGGGCTGAGTTTCGTTTCGGGTTGGGCCGCTTGGAACTTCAGTGGCTACGAGGCCAAGGCCGGCTATGAGCAGTACAGCCGGCTGATGGAGGCTGTCGACGTTCTCCCCGCCGGCCGAATCCAATGGGAAGCCAACAACGACATGGACCGAGAATACGGGACCCCGATGGCGTTGATGCTGTTCCCCTATTGGACCCAGCAGGCCTCTATGGAGGGTCTGTTTTTCGAGTCGTCGATCACGACGCCGTTCCATTTTGTCAATGCCGGCGAAATGAGTTTCCGCCCCTCGAACCCGATCCCGGGGCTGACGTATCACAATTTCAGTTTTGACCGAGGCATCCGGCACCTGGCTCTATACGGGGTTAACTACTACGTGACGTTTACGCCAGAAGCCGCCGAAGAGGCGCTCAAGTTTCCCGACGAGCTACGCGAAATTGCTCGCATCGACCCACACCGGGTGTACGCCCTGCCCGCCACCCAGCTCGTCGATGTAGCCGCCAACCAGCCGGCCGTTTTCGAGATTGACGGCGGGTTGAGCATCGGCGACGAAGCGACAACCAACTTCAACGACGTAGCTCTTGAGTGGTACGACGACCTCGACCTGCTCGACAACTGGATCGTGGCCGATGGGCCGGCTGCCTGGCCCCGGATCACCGACCTTGACGAGCTCGAAGCGGCTTCAGTGGCACTAAACGCGCCGGGAGTCGTTTCGAACATCGTCAGCGACAACGGTCATTTTGAGTTTGATACGACCGCCATCGGCGTTCCCCATCTGGTGAAGGTCTCGTACTTCCCGAACTGGGTCGCCACGGGGGCGGATGGGCCGTGGCGGGCGAGTCCGTCGCTCATGGTGGTTGTTCCGACCGAAGGGCACGTCGAGATGGACTTTCGCAGAACCATCTTTGAGAAAGTGGGTATCGGCCTAACTGTGGCTGGTGTGGTGCTGTTGGTCGCCGGTTTTTTGGTAGCCAGACGCAAGAAGCAGGCATGAAGAACTATCTGATGAGCTTCTTCAACCGGACGACCGCCAACCAGTTCATGCGGCTAGCTGTCATAGGCGGCCTGAACACCGTACTTGACTTCGTTTTGGCCAATCTTTTCAAGGTGACGTTTGGATTTGGATCACAGCCGTCGGTGATTCTGGCATTCACGATCGCCACGGGCGCCTCGTATCTCATGAACCGGAGATTCACGTTTTCTATTTCCGGTGGCAAGAAATCGATGCGCGAGACGGGGGCGTTTTTCCTGGTCAACGGAATCGCCTTGGCCGTGACCTCGGGGGCGGTTGCTCTGGCCGAGCTTTGGTTCGGGGACAACCTCGTGGCATTCAACGGCGCCAAGGTCGCCGCGACCGTCATCGTTCTTTTTCCCAAGTTTGCTGGCTATCGGGACCTTGTGTTCCGGCGTTCTCTCTCGAACGAAGCCCGCAGCTGAACGAGTCCCCGCAGCGTGCGAGGGATCCGTTTCAGGAAAGGCGTGCCAGCGGCCCGCCGTTCCTCAACAATGATGGGCACTTCGGCGATGGCGAACCCGGCTCGTTCGGACCGGATGACGAGTTCTGTGTCGAATAGATCGTTGCTTGAGCGAACCGTGTCAAGCATCGAGTCGATCACGTTGCGGCGGAAGGCCTTGATCCCGTGTGTGTCGGAAACCTTCGATCCGACCACGACTCTGAGTAGGAGATTGAAACCGAACGTCCCGGCCCGGCGGAGCAGGCTCCGATGGTCTTCACTATCAGGAGCGCGTTTGGAGGCGATGACGATGTCGGCGGTCGTGGTCAGTAGGCCTTTGACAAACGGACCGGAGAAATAGTCGATGTCGAAGTTGACGACCCAGTCGCCACAAGCATGTTGGAATCCTGCTCGCATGGCCGCTCCGTAGTCGGGATCGGGTAGCGAAAGCACATCAGCCTTCCAGCCGGCCGTTCTCAGTTCCTCGCACCATTTCTCGGCCAACTCGGCGGTGGCGTCAGTTGATCCATTCTCGACGATGACAAGCTCCTGGGCGGTGCCCGTAGCATCGACGACCTCACGGATCATGGCCGGTAGAAAGTCTGCGATGTACGCAGCCTCGTTGTGTACCGGAACAACAATGGAGATTAACGGCATGGCAGGAGTCTAGAGCGAGACCGGCCCTTGAGGTCCGGCCTACAATACAGGCCCCTGGGGGAGCGCTAGATGCAGTTCGATGCGATATTCAAAGCCTATGACATTCGAGGTCGAACCGATACGGGTGAACTCGATATTGAAGCTGCCCGGCGCATAGGACGCGGGTTTGCCGAATTCATCGGGAGCCGGTTCCCCGCCGTCACTGAGGTGGTGGTTGGCCGCGATTGCCGAACCTCATCTCCTGACCTTTCCGACGCGTTAATGACGGGAATCCAGTCGGCTGGACTCGACGTGAACGATGTCGGAGAGGTGGCGACCGACATGATCTACTTCGCTTCCGGTGTTGGTGACCAACCCGGTGTGATGATTACCGCGTCGCACAATCCGACGGAGTACAACGGAATCAAGCTGTGCGGCCCTCGGGCCGTGCCGATCGGCGTCGAGTCGGGACTCCTGGAGATACGCCAATTCGCCGAAAGTGACCTGCCGGTGGCTCCGACGCTCGGACAGCGCCGTCAAACGTCGCTCGTTGATGGGTACTTGCGCCACCTGTTCTCGATTGTCGACCCCACGGCGATCTCCGATTTGCGGGTGGCGGTTGATGGCGGAAACGGCATGGCAGGCGTCGTCATCGAAGATGTCTTTGCGGCCACCAACGCAACGTTGATCGGCCTGTACCTAGAGCCTGACGGAACGTTCCCGAACCACCCGGCCAACCCGCTGGAACCGGAGAACATGGAGGACCTCGTGTCTCTTGTGAAAGCCGACCACCCGGATCTCGGTGTGGCATTCGACGGTGATGCGGACCGTGCCTTTTTCGTCGACGAGCTCGGTATCCCGCTCTCGGGGTCCACCACCACTGCGCTCATCGCTCAATGGTTTCTGGCTCGTCACCCGGGAGCGTCGATCGTCCACAATCTCATCACTTCACGGGCTGTCCCCGAGGCCATATCTGGCGCGGGCGGGATCCCGATCAGAACCAAGGTCGGGCACAGCTACATCAAACAAGTGATGGCCGACACCGGGGCTATATTCGGAGGCGAGCACAGCGGTCACTACTACTTTGTCGACAATTACCGTGCCGATTCGGGAATGCTGGCGATGTTGGTTCTGCTCCAGGTCATGTCCGAGGATGGGCGACCACTGTCGGAGTTGCGGTTGGCCGTTGAGCCTTATCGGCAGTCTGGGGAGATCAATCTCACCGTTGATGACAAACCGGGAGCTATCGAACGGGTCCGGCAGACGTTCATGGGAGGGGTTGAAGATGACCTGGATGGTCTCACGATGACATGGGAAAAAGAGTGGTTTAACGTTCGGGAATCGAACACCGAGCCGGTGCTGCGTATCAACGCCGAGGCCGGGAGCGACGCCCGTGTGGCCGAGCTTGTTGCACAAATCAAAAACGCGATTGGGGACTGAACTATGGGTCTGATAGATGATCGGCTTGCGGCGATTCTGGTCTGCGCGGACTGTCACGGGGATCTGGTCGAGCACGTCGACGAATCGATCCTGCAGTGTGCCAGCTGTGGGCTGAGGTATCGCGTGACGGACGGTATTCCCAACATGATCGTGGCCGACGCGACTAGGGCGGATACCTCCTAGTGACACACCACCAGCTCTAAACCCAGAATTGTCCTAGGCGGCAGTTACGTTGCTGGGATGGTTTGTTTGGTATGCCGGGAGTGGTCGGGGTCGACCCTATGTGGGTACTGCACCTCCCGGCTTGAGGACGCTGCACCGCGCACGATCGACGGTGATTCGGTTTTGGCCGCCTACGAACATCGCGGTCCAGCGAGAGTTCTTGTGCATCGACTCAAGTACGAGGGGATCCGATCGGCCGTGACCATTTTCGAGTTACGGCTGGTCCAGATGATTAACTTCCCGGTTGATGTCGTTACGTACGTTCCCCGCGTGGCGACCCGTCGCTGGCGCTATGGCATTGACCAGAGCAAGGAGCTTGCCAGGGCCATCGGTTTCGAGCTCGGCGTTCCGGTGGTCCGAGTGCTCGATCCGGGTTGGTGGTCGCCGGTCAGCGCCGGAGCGCCAAAGGCCGAGCGGCGGGCGCCCAGATTCGTGATTCGGCCACACAAGACTATGCCCGACGCGGCTAGCTGGTTGCTGGTTGATGACGTGCTCACGACCGGTGCGACGATGCGTTCGGCCGCACAAAAAATACGGGAAAAATTCTCCGGGGATGTGCGATCCGTCGTCGCCACATCGGCATCCGAAGTGACTAGTCTGCGAGCACGACGATGAACGGGGTTCTCTTGAAGGTTCAGCTCCACAGCCGCCATGTTGCGATCGACGACGATTTTCGTGAGGCGGCCGAATCGAAAGTTGCTCATGCGGCCCGCTTTTTTGAAGGCGCTGGGGATGCTGATGTTGAGTTATCGGAGGAACAGAACCCCCGACTGGCTCCTGAGAAATATCGTGTAGAAATCACCTGCAGGGCGGGTGGTCATCTGGTCCGGGTGGAGTCGGCCTCGTCGACGCCGATGGCGGCGCTCGACTTCGCTGTCGATCGATTTGAGAAACAGCTCCGGCGTCTGCGCGACCGGATGGTGCAGCGTTCGCGCCAGCCACGGGCAGACAAGTCGGAGGTCGTTGCACCGGGGGAAGAGAGCGAGCCTGAGATCGTGCGGGTCAAGCAATTTCTGCTTAAGCCGATGACTGCCGAAGAGGCGATCCTTCAACTCGACATGCTTGGTCACGAATTCTTTTACTTCCACAATGCGGACACCGACTTGGACAGCGTTCTCTATCGCCGTCGTGACGGAGCGTATGGGCTGATAGAACCACGATGACGACAGTCCTGGTCGTCGACGATGCCGTGCTGTTTCAGGCCGGACTCATCTCTGCCCTCGGCGGCGCCGGTTTTGATGTGGTCGGAGAGGCCCAGGATGCCATGGCAGCCGTCGCCAAAGCCGAGCAGCTCCAACCCGACATCGTGGTCCTCGACGTGTTGATGCCGGGGATTTCCGGGCTCGAGGTAGTGGATAAGATCATCGCTGCTGCCCCCAAGACCAAGGTGGTCTTGCTCACGTCTTCCGAATCAGGCGAGGATCTTCTCGCCGCGGTGCGGTCGGGGGCGATGGGATACATCGTGAAGACGACTCCGCTGCCCGAATTGGTCGCTGGCATCGAAGCAGTCGTGCACGGCGGCGCAGTGGTGTCGCCGGCGATGCTCGGAAAGCTATTCGGGACGGTGGCCCAACTTCTGCGCCACAAAGACCTCGTCAGTGCCCGCAAGCCGTCTTTGACAGGGCGCGAAGTTGAGGTGCTGCAATTTATCGCTCGCGGCCTCACCAGCCGCGAGATCGGTGAACACCTGTACATTTCCGAGAACACCGTCAAGAATCACGTCCGCAACATACTCGACAAACTTGGCCTTCATTCGCGGGGCGAGGCAGTGATGTACGCGCTGCGCGAAGAACTCATCTCGATGGAATGATGGTCGCCTCCGCCCGCCCAGAAGCAATAGTTGAGGCCTTGGGTACCGCCTGGACCGTATTCAGCTTGTACCCCGATCCGGAGTCGCAGCCCGCTTTCCGGCGTGCGGTCGAGTTGCTGCAAGAGGCGTTTGGCGACGGTGTTCACCTCGATCTTGATAGTTCCGGTTTTTCGTTTTCGGGCGAGCCCGTTGTTACCGATCGAGAAGGGGCCGAACGGTTCGCCAAACGCTGCTACCTGCACCGTGTCGAAGGGCTGGCCGTCGTAGCCGCGCCGAGCCCGCGCGACGTAGAGCGGCTCTTCACAGGGCTCGCCAAGGACGACTCGTCATCGGGAGCATCGGGCGGTATCGAAGCCGAGTTGCGCCGCGATGGGGTGGTCAGTTTCTCGGTCGCTCAGCGCTCCATGCTGCGAGTCGTCGGCACCGAGGACGCACCTGACCGCGATTCGAAAGTGCAACACGTGTTGGACGCTGGCATCGACGCAGCCGCTTTCGCTGAGGCGCTTATCGAAGAAGCCGGCGGAGAATCTGACGCGGTCGTTGATCTCTTTTATGACCGATATCACGAGACGCTCGATCACTTGACTGAGGCAGACGTCTTTGGTCGGGAGGGCGTTGTTCAGGCCTTCGTTGAAGCCTTTTTCTATCTCAATGAACCTGCTCAGCTAGGTGTTTTCCGGCGGTTTCTGGACTCCGATGAACAGTTTGACCGAGCGTTCCTCGATCAGTTCGCCGGTCATGAACTAGCCAAACTTGCCCCGCGTCTCGACTCGCAAGGCCTGGCGTTGCTGCTGGATTACGCCAGAGTGGCGACCGACCAGGCGGACGGGCGGCCCGATGAACTGTTGGGTATTCTCAAGAACCCGGAGGCCCTCCATTCCGTTCGCGAAGTAGCGGCTGCCAAGGTGCAAGAGCGGCTCGGCGAACTCACAAAAGCGGCCGAAGATAGTGCCGAGTTCCTCGCCATCGTCAAAGAGAAGTTTCCTGATCCGCGCCGGTACTTTTATGACTCGTTGGAAGTCTTCCGCGGTTTGCTGGCTGTCGAGGACCGGGAAGATCGGTTCCGCCGTCTTATGCGGGTTTGGGTTGGCAAGGTTTCGGCTTCGGTCCGATCTTCGGATTTCCGCAGAGCCGAATTGTGGCTTCGTTCGGTGACTGCCAAACCCACCTATCCGGCTCATCACGAATCTGATGTGGACTACTCGCTGGCGCAGATCGCCAATCCGGAGATCCTCAACCACATCGTGGCTGCGGCGGCCGAGAAGGGCGAGCGCGAACCGGAAAAGGGGTCGCCCGAGGAGTCAGCGTTGCGGCTCCTTCAGGCGCTCGGCCCCAAAGCGGTGAACGCTTTGATCGACCTGCTGGCCGAGGAGGAGGGGCGAAATCGGCGGCGGCTCCTTATTGGTCTTTTGAGCACGATTGCTGCCGACGATCCCGCTCCGATCGTGAACCGCCTTAGTGACGATCGCTGGTATGTGGTTCGAAACCTGTTGACGGTCCTACGCGAAACGTCGACGGCGACCGCTTCCGAAGCCGTGTTGAACGCCACCGATCATCAGGACAGCCGGGTCCGGTTAGAGGCGCTCCGGGTATTAGGCACCAGCGACCGGGGAGCGCCGGCTCGCTTGACCAAGGCAATGGGAGACGAGGATGAGAAGGTTCGCCACGCCGCCATCGGAATGATGGGGGCGGCCGACTCGGCTGAGTCCGCCCTGGCGCTGGTGGCTGGGCTCGAAGATCGGCGAACCCGGCACAGTGACAAATTGCGGATTGTTCTGGCGCTCGGCGGCGCTAAAGGGGCGTCAGCGATGGAAGCCTTGGAGAGTCTGGCCAGGAAGCGCTTCGTAATCGGAGCCCAAGCCCGTAGTCTGCGCGACTCCGCCAAAACAGCTCTCCGACGAAGGCACGCATCATGAGCGACCAGCAAATGCGCGATTTTTTTAATCACCTGCGATCGGCGAGTCGGCAGATGGCGCTCTACCCCGACGAGCATCCGGCCCTCGTAGAGGTAGTCAATAAGGCTACTGATGCCGCCAATGGGCTACTCGTCGACGCCTCAGAGCAGGCAATCACCATCATTGGCGACTCCCTCTACCTGGAACGAACGATCCTCCCGCACGCTTCCCTTGAGTTCAATCGCCTGTTGCGTGATATGCAGGCGCGCGGCGTCGATTCGGTGACGCTGACGTCACGGGTTTCGCGGGGCGACATGCACGATTTGGCTGCATTCCTGGCAGCTACCTCAGGCGACGTACCGGCCGAAGGCACGATCCGTCTCAACGAACGACCGTATTCGCGATCCGAACTGGAAACTGACACCGGCTTTACCGGGCTGCGCCGATCGTATGCTCGATCGCTCGACGTCTTGCGGGGAGTGTCGCTGGCGCTCGACTCGGACGAGTCCTTCGACCTGACCGGGGCGACATGGGTGGTTGAACAGCTAGTTGAGCAGACGCTGTCGCAACCGGCCGCTTCAGTGTTGTTGTCGACGATGAAGAGCCACGACGAATACACGTTCTTTCACTCGGTCAATGTTTGTATCCTCGCTATTGCTCTGGCAAGGATGGTTGGCCTACCTGAGGAGGAGATCAAGCTCCTCGCTGTTGGTGCGTTGCTGCACGATATCGGCAAGGTGAGAGTACCGATCAGGACCCTGCAATGGCCGGGCCGCCTCGACACCGAGCAATGGGCTGAGATCAAGCTGCATCCGCAGGAGGGAGCAGCGGCCATTTTGGCGGCGGCTGCCCCTGGCCAGGAAATCGCCGCGGTCGTCGCATTTGAGCACCATGCCCGGTTCGATCGCCAGGGCTATCCGACGATGACGTACTCGCGTCCCGCCCACTTCTTTAGCCGGCTTGTTTCCACCGCCGATACATATGACGCTCTGACCACCCGCCGCAGCTACCGGCGGGCCGAGACTCCGAACCGGGCGCTCCGAGTTCTGTTGCAAGGCGCCGGGTCGTTGTACGACCCCGACCTCGTTCAGACCTTTATCAAAATGGTCGGCGTGTACCCGATCGGTTCGTTATTGGAGCTCGATACGGGCGGCGTCGTGATGGTGACCGGCAACCACCAGGATCCGAGTGAACTGGCCGATGTCGTGCTCGTGAAGGCGCCCGATGGCCTCGCCCTCTCGCAGCCAGAACCAGCCACTTTGAAGGATCGGATCATCGTTGACCAGTTGACGTCGGATCGAGCCGGGGTGGACCCTGCGTCGCTTATCGAGCTGCTTGAACTCGATGGCGAGTAAGAACGACAGCTGAACTCGCGTCCCCTCCTAGGATATAGGTATGACAATTCTCTCAAAGTTCCTGCGCGCCGGCGAAGGTCGCGCCCTAAAAGAGCTTGAAGTTTTCGCACAAGAAGTCGGCCAACTAGAACCGTCCGTCGAGGCACTTACCGACGCACAGCTCCAAGCCAAGACCGCTGAGTTCAAAGAGCGCCTCGATCGAGGCGCTTCCCTTGACGACATCGCTCCCGAGGCGTTTGCGGCAATGCGCGAGGCGGCCAGGCGGGTTCTCGGCATGCGGCCGTTCGATGTGCAGATCCTCGGTGGAGCGGCCCTGCATCAGGGAATGATGGTCGAGATGCGGACTGGTGAGGGTAAAACCCTCGTAGCGACGATGCCCGCCTACCTCAACGCGCTGACTGGTGGCAACGTTCATCTCATCACCGTCAACGAATACCTAGCCGCTCGTGATGCCCAGTGGATGGGCCAGGTTCATCGCTTCATGGGACTCGATGTCGGTCTCATCCAGTCCGACATGACTCCTGCTGAGCGTCGCATCGCTTACAGCGCCAATATCACGCACGGTACAAACAACGAGTTCGGGTTCGACTACCTGCGCGACAACATGGCGATGCGCACAGACGGAATGGTCCATCGCGGCTATTTCTATGCGATTGTCGATGAGGTCGACTCAATCCTCGTCGATGAGGCGAGAACTCCGCTCATCATCTCGGGTGTGGTTGGGGACAGCGCCAAGTGGTATCGGGACTTCGCCAAAATCGTCTCGCAACTGCGCAACGAAGAACATTATGAAGTCGATGAAGGCAAACGGCAGGTCATTACCACCGAGGCTGGGGTCTCCCGGGTCGAGTCAATGCTCGGCATCGAGAACATGTATGACCACGCGGCGGTCGACTTCGTCCACCACCTCGACGTGGCGCTTAAAGCGAAAACGTTGTATCACCGCGATGTCGAGTACTTGGTAGTCGACGACGAAGTGAAGATTGTTGACGAGTTCACCGGCCGGGTGCTTGATGGTCGTCGCTACTCAGAAGGTTTGCATCAGGCGATCGAAGCCCAAGAAGGCGTCGAGATAAAGCAGGAAAACCAGACCCTCGCCACGATCACGCTGCAGAATTATTTCCGCATGTACGACAAGCTGTCCGGCATGACCGGTACGGCGAAGACAGAAGAGGCCGAACTCAAAGAGATCTACGACGTTGATGTGGTCGTCATTCCGACCAACCAACCCATCGCTCGTGACGACAAGGAAGACCTGGTTTACAAAACAGAGGACGCCAAGTTCAACGCACTCATCGACGATATCGTCGAGCGCAACACCCGTCGCCAGCCGGTACTGGTCGGTACCGTCAGCATTGAAAAGTCCGAGCGTCTCGCCAACTATCTGAGTCGGCGGGGAGTCGAACATGAGGTTCTCAACGCCAAGCAGCATCATCGCGAAGCCGACATCATCGCCCAGGCAGGTCGTCCCGGTGCGGTGACTGTTGCGACGAACATGGCCGGTCGAGGCGTCGACATCATGTTGGGTGGTAACCCCGACGGGTTGGCACTCGGCGCCGTCCGCAAGACCGGCCTGAGTCCCGGCGATGAAGGCTTCGACGATGCCTATGCGACGGCGCTGGAGAAGTACACCCACGAGACTGTTGCTGCCAAAGAGGAGGTCCTCGCCGCAGGCGGGCTCTATGTGATCGGCACCGAACGTCACGACTCTCGCCGCATCGACAACCAGTTGCGGGGTCGATCTGGCCGTCAGGGTGACCCGGGCGAGTCCCGCTTCTATCTGTCGCTCGAGGATGACCTGATGCGTCGGTTCGCCGGTGAGCGGGTCACCAACATCATGGATCGGCTCAAGCTGCCCGAGGACGTCCCTATCGAAGCCAAGATGGTCTCCAAGTCGGTCGAGCGAGCGCAGGGCCAGGTCGAAGCTCAGAACTTCGAAGCTCGAAAGAATGTTCTTAAATATGACGAAGTAATGAATCGCCAGCGCGAAGTGATTTACGCCTGGCGCCAGAATCTTCTGGTGGGCGAAGACTCCGTCGACCTGGCGCGAGAATGGATCGACACTGCGATCGAAGATGCGATCCGGGCCGAATTGGAAGCGGTCCCGGCCGGACAGTGGGACATCGATGAGCTCCTCCGTGAATTGACAATTCTTTTCCCGACCCGTGTCGGCCCCGATGATCTCGATGGGGTCCGGTCAGTCGAGAAGGTCGTCGATCTGCTTCTCGAAGATGCCCATGCGGTCTACGACGCCCGTGAGATAGAACTCGGGGAAACGGTCATGCGGTCGATTGAGAAGCGGGTCACATTGTCGATTATCGACAACAAGTGGCGAGAGCACCTCAGCGAAATGGACTACTTGCGGGCTGGTATTGGCCTGCGCGCCATGGGGCAGCGTGACCCACTGGTTGAATACCAGAACGAGGCTTTCAATCTGTTCTCTGGCCTGGTTGAATCAGTGAAACGCGATGCCGTCCGCTACCTCTTTCACGTCGAGGTCGTTGAACAGACCACCCAGAAACCCCAACAAGTACAGGCCATCTCTTCGAAGACCGGACCGTCCAAGCCAAAACAGGCGACTGCGGAGGACCGCATGGGCCGTAACGAACCGTGCCACTGCGGCTCGGGTAAGAAATATAAGAAGTGCCACGGGGCAGTTGAGTAGGAGCAACCCGAATGAGTGAAACAGAACTGCGCGCCCTCATCGCCGAACTGCGGTCACGGCTTGCCGACGCCCGGAGGTTCCTTTGACCTCGACAACAAGCAAGTCGAATTAGCCGACCTCAACGATCAGATCTCCGATCCCGGTTTCTGGGACGACCCGAATGCCGCTCGTGCCGTCACGCAGCGACTGGCGCGGTATGAACGCATCTTTGCCCAACAGGACAAACTGACCGCCTCGCTCGACGAAGCGGATCTGTTGTTGGACATGGCCGCCGAGGAAGACGACGATGCTGTCTTGGTTGATGTTGAAGCTGATCTGGTTGCTGTCGATGCCGAGCTGAAAAAGCTCGAGATGGAATCGTTGTTTTTCGATGAGTACGACGACCACACGGCCATCGTGAGCGTCCACGCCGGTGCCGGGGGAGTGGACGCGCAGGACTGGGCAGAAATTCTGTTGAGGATGTATCTCCGTCACCTCGAGAGAGCTGGTTTTCAGGTCACGCTCGAAGAAGTTCAGCGAGGCGATGAAGCCGGTATCAAGTCGGCTTCGTTCACGGTGGTCGGGGACCACAGCTATGGCTGGATGGTTGGCGAGAAGGGCGTGCATCGCCTGGTCAGGATTTCGCCATTTGATTCGGCAGCCCGCCGTCATACCTCTTTTGCGGCAGTGGATGTCATTCCCGAGGTGGCCGAGGCCGAGGAGGTCGAAATCAACAGTGACGACTTGCGGGTCGACACGTTCCGGTCGTCGGGAGCTGGTGGTCAGCATGTCAACACTTCGGACTCGGCTGTCCGTATTACCCACTTGCCGACAGGGATCGTGGTCGGATCGCAGGCCGAACGTTCCCAGATTCAGAACCGGGCTCGGGCGATGAAATTGCTCCAGCTGCGCCTGGCGGAGAAGGCCCGCGAGGATCGGCTTGATCACATTGACGGGATCAGGGGCGAGCAGACCGAAGCCGCCTGGGGCCACCAGATTCGGTCCTACGTCATGCAGCCATATCAGATGGTGAAGGACCTACGAACCAACGCCGAAGTGGGCAACGTCACCGGCGTCCTCGATGGTGACCTCGATGAGCTGATCGAGGCTTTTCTTATGTGGCGTCGGGCCAATCACGAAGTCGGTGCGGATTGATTCAGGTAGGAGTCGCGCCGTTGGTAACCTGTCATGCGGAGAACCCCGCAGTCACGCGGGTAGGCCGCTCCCAGAGGTACCCATGATCAAACTCGAGGATGTCACCAAGGTTTACGACGGTGGCACCGTAGCGTGTAGCAACGTTTCCCTAAATGTCGCCAAAGGCGAGTTCCTATTCCTGGTTGGCGCGTCCGGTTCCGGCAAATCAACCCTGATCCGAATGCTGCTGCGGGAAGAGGAGGTCACCACCGGAACCATCTGGGTCGCTGGCAAGGACATCACCGCTATGCCATCGTGGAAAGTGCCCTACCTCCGCCGAACGATCGGGACGGTGTTTCAGGACTACAAGCTGCTCCCCAACAAGTCTGTTGCCCAAAATATCGCTTTTGCCCTCGAGGTGCTCGGTCGTCCCAAAGCTGTGATTCACCGCCAGGTCGAGCAGGTCATCGATCTGGTTGGACTCACCGGCAAAGCCGAACGGTTGCCTCGCCAACTGTCTGGTGGCGAACAACAGCGAGTCTCGATTGCGCGGGCGTTCGTAAACCGGCCTCCAATTCTCCTATGCGATGAGCCGACCGGAAACCTCGACCCCGCCACTTCGGTGGGGATCATGCGACTGCTCGACCGTATCAACCGGACTGGCACGACCGTTGTTATGGCTACCCATGACCATGCCATCGTTGACGCCATGCGTCGCCGGGTCGTAGGCCTTGAGGCCGGCCGGGTCGTTCGAGATCAGGCAGGCGGACGCTACGAACAAGAGGAATTGGGCGAATGAATCGAATCGGTTTTCTACTCGAAGAGGCGTCCGTCAACATGCGCCGAAACCCGCTGGTCGTATCTGGGGCCGTCCTCGCCGTATTCGTGTCGTTATTCCTCGCTTTTGGTGCTTTGTCCGTGCAGGAGTTGGTGCGCACCAACACGCAGCAATGGCAGGACGGCACCCATGTGATTGTCTTTTTGAAGGATGCCCGCGATGGCATCACGCTCGACTCCCAGGTCGCGTTGCGATCGGAGATCGACGGATGGGACCTCGTCCAGTCCACCGAGTATGTCGATAAGACGGGAGCCTTCGAAGAGTTCCAGAAGCTCTTCCCGAATTCGCCGGTTGTCGACAACATCGACCCCGATGTGCTGCCTGCCTCGATACGGGTCCGGCTTACCGACAGTACCCGGTACCGAGAAGTGGTCTTCAACCTGATTGACCAGCCAGCCGTGCTTGAGGTAGTTGCGCCCGGCGAGTCAATCGAGAACATCGCTCAACTTTCGCGCGTTCTTAATTGGTTGGGTTTCGGCCTCGCTTTGATTCAGGGGATCGCCGCCGTGGTGCTCATTTCGAATACGATTCGTATGGCCATCTACGCCAGACGCGAAGAGGTATCCATCATGCGCCTGGTAGGGGCGTCGAACTGGTTCATCAGGATTCCGTTCCTCATCGAAGGCATGATCGAAGGTATGGCAGGTGCAGGCCTTGCAGTCTTTGGGGTGTGGATTGCGAGCCGGGTGGTCGGAGATGTCGATGCAGCCATAAGCCTGTTCGATTTCACGATCTCGTCTGGCTTTTTTGTAAAATGGTCAATATTGTTCTTGGTGTTTGGTGCCGTGGCCGGCGTAGTTGGATCGGCCCTCGGTCTCCGTCGATTCCTCAAGGTGTGATGCATGAAGTCTCTGGTTGCGGTTTTTGTTCTTCTGGCTGTGATGGCCGGTGCTTTGGCAGCCGGCGCCCAGTCGCAGGGCGACATCGACGATATCGACCGCAAGATCGATCGGCTCAAGGATCAGGCCAGTGGCTTCGCCGGTGAGCGCTCCGCCCAGTTACGTGAACTCGAAGATGCCCAGGCTCGTTTACGGGTCGCTCGCGCCGCCGTTGCCGAAGCCCAGGCGAAGGTCGATGCTGTCACCGCCGAGATCGCCGACAACGAAGCGCAACTCGACGAACTCAGGATCCGCCTCGACCGCCTCGCCATCGAGGTAGCTAATACCCGCCTGGAGATTCGTGAGGCGCGGTTGACCTTCCAGGATCGGGCGGCTGAGCTGTACATGCAACGCGCCTCCTCTATTGGGTCGGCGGTGGTCATCAACGTGGATGACATGGCCTCGATGTCTATTGCGCTCCGGTATTCGGACGACGTGTTCGATTCTTCCGAGCGGCTACTCAACACACTTGAGATTCTTGAGCGTACCGAAGAGAACCAGCAATTGGCCATCGAGGACAACCAGCAAACCGTGCAGCTGATCCTCGCCGGCCTCGACGAGAAACGTACCGCACTTGAAGAAGACAAGATTGTGCTCTCGGCGGCCGCGGCGGTTGTCGATGAGGAAGTCCACGAGTCGGCAGCCCTCCTCGCCCAAATCGAATCCGAAATCGCCGAGATCGAAGGCGAAATCTCGGCGTTCGAGGCCGAGCAGGACAAACTCAGGGCCGACATCGCCCGCCTTTCGAGCAGTGGCGGTTCGAATCCTGGGATTCTCGGCTGGCCGTTGAACGGCGGGGTATCGTCTGGATTCGGGTATCGCGTTCACCCCATCAGCGGAGTGCGCAAGCTGCATACCGGTCTCGATATCTCGGGTGGCTCGGGAACTCCGATCGTCGCGGCCGGGTCGGGGACGGTCATCTGGGCCGGTTGGTATGGCGGCTACGGAAACACGGTCATCATCGATCACGGGGGCGGACTCACTACGTTGTATGCCCATCAGAGTTCTCTCAATGTCTCCTCGGGCAGCAGTGTCTCGGGTGGCTCGGTCGTCGGGTATGTCGGGTCAACCGGATATTCAACTGGACCCCACTTGCACTTTGAGACGCGTGAGTACGGCACGCCGGTGAACCCGATGAACTATTTGAACGGATAGGTTGAACGGATGAGCACCGAGCGGGAGATCGTCACCCAGAATCGCAAGGCTCGCCACGACTATTCGATCGTGGACACATTCGAAGCTGGCATGGTGCTCCTCGGGTCCGAGGTAAAGAGCCTTCGTGCCAAAACGGCCAACCTGCAGGATGCGTTCGTCATCATTGACAAAGGAGAAGCTTTTCTCCTGAATGCCTATATTGCGCCATATTCGTATGCTCACGAAGGTGGCCATGCCACAGATCGACGACGAAAACTTCTGCTCAACCGGCGAGAGATCGAGAAGATCGGTTCGGCCATCGCCGAACAGGGCGTCACGGCTGTGCCCATTTCGATCTACTTCCTTGGCGGGAAAGCCAAGGTTGAGGTGGCACTTGGGAAGGGCCGGAAAGCCTATGACAAACGGCACGCCCTGAAGGAAAAGGACCAAAAGCGCGAAATCCAGCGTGCTACGGGGCGGGCCGCAAGAAATATGTAACGCCGGTCGTCCGCCCGCGACTGTGATCCCGTATGACCTCCAGCTTCCCCATTCTGTCTGAAGATCTTGCTGGCCACAGCGCCAGGACTGCGTCGCTAGCCGTCGAGATTTCGGTAGAGCTCGGATTCACTACGTTGCAGCAGCGGACGGTGTGGATGGCGGCCCATCTCCATGACGTCGGAAAAGTCAAGGTCCCCGATTCAATTCTCAATCTTCCACGATCGCTTACCGGGTCGGAACAAACCCAGGTGCAAAAACACCCAGAGCTCGGGTTTCTGATTCTCGACGGTCTCGTTGCTCCCGAAATTGCCAGAGCCGTCCTGTGTCATCACGAACGAATCGATGGGCTGGGCTATCCCTTCGGGCTGTCCGGAGACCGGATTCCTAGAATGGCCCGGATCATTGCGGTTGCCGATGCGGTCGATGCCATCGTCTCAGATCGGGTCTACCAGGCAGCCCTACCGATGGCGGTAGCTTTCTACGAACTCTCCACCCACGCTGGCAGCCAATTTGACCCCCTCGTGGTCGACGCGGCGCTGCGTGTGCTCGCTGACGATCTAGTGGCGGTCGCCTAACCCCCAATGGATGAGCGTATTGGCTTGGTCGGGGCCTATACTTGTTGTACTTCCCAAATTTGGGGGTGAAACGGTTTCGACGTTGCATGTTGAAGCGCCTGAAGCGAGCCGAGGTCTCCGGAGTCCTCGTTAAAGAGCCGGAAACACCAATAGGTGCCGAAGATAACTTCGCCCTGGCAGCCTAAATAGGCTGCTCGTCTGACCGGAGGGTACCTACCTCGCCGGACCCAGACGTCGCAATGTAGGACGCTCCCCGAGGGATTTCGGGACTGAGGGGCTAAGACAATTCCGAATAGGGCAGAGGGAAACTAGCCATCAGAGTCCCACTGTTCCGAATGCTTGCTGTTGGCTGCGCTCGGAGAAGCGGCGCAGATGGTGCAACGGACGGGGGTTCGACTCCCCCCACCTCCACTGGTTAGCGACCAGTGTCATTTACTATGTTGGTTCGCTCACTAGGAGTTATCGCAATGCCAGGACGCAGAATGGGGTCAATACCGCTCGTCCTCGCAGTGGTCGCCCTTTCATTCGCCGCCGCATCTTTTGGCGGCACTGCCGGAGCCGCTCAATCCGACCCGGAGCGTTCGACGCCGATCCCAGCCGATCGACCCGACCTCGGTGGCCTGGGCGCATCGCTGGCAGAAGCCGCAGATAATCCCGTGAGTGGCGACGTTACAGTCCGCGTTGATTACTCGGGAGCCGAATCAAATGCTCGTCAAACCGTATCGCGGGCTGGTGGACGTATCTTGGCCAGCGGAGGCACGACATTCAAAGTTGAGCTTCCAGCCGCGGCGCTGCGGGGGCTTGCCCGAGCACCGGGCATCGTTTCGGTTCGCGAACTGATTCCGCCCGCGTCGCTGGGAGTCAAGTCGCAAGGGGTCGCCTCGACCAAGGCCAACACCTGGCATGCCAAGGGCCTAACCGGGATCGGCGTGAAGGTGGCCGTGGTTGACTTTGGATTTGCCGGACGCGCCGAAGCAGTCGCCGCCGGTGATCTGCCTGCCAACGCCATCATCAAGAACTACTGCTCGTCCTTTGATGGTGCCGGAGCTCACGGAACGGGAGTCGCCGAGATCGTATACGACGTAGCTCCGGCCGCCCAGCTCTACCTGGTCTGTGTTAGCGATGAGTTCGATCTCGAAGCCTTCGTGGATTACGCCATTGCTCAAAAGATCGATGTGATCAATCACTCGGGCGCCTGGTTCCTATCCGATCGTGGCGACGGAACGGCCGGATTCCCGAGTGCTTCGAACGCGGTGCGGCGAGCCGATGCCGCCGGGATCCTCTGGGTGGCAGCCGGAGGGAACTACACCGAAGATCACTGGAAAGGGGCGTGGAACCCGATCACGATCGGCAATATCACTTTGCAGCGCTTCGGGACTAACTCCAACAACTCTCCAGATTTCGACATGGCAGCAGTCGTGCCTAATGGTGGCGTGCTCTCAGTTTTTCTCAAGTGGGACAACTGGCCGAC
This sequence comes from uncultured Acidimicrobiia bacterium, assembly GCA_965363765.1. Taxonomy (GTDB): domain Bacteria; phylum Actinomycetota; class Acidimicrobiia; order Spongiisociales; family JAENVV01; genus JAENVV01. Next base: position 12,090 of record CBDTUI010000010.1, on the reverse strand, counting down.
CACGCAGGAAGACCTCGACTTGTACCTGTGGGATCTAACTGGTTCGAATCCATTGGCAACGAGCACACGCAACCAATCCGGATCCGGCGACTACCCGGGAGAGGAGCTGACCTGGGTCAACAGCACTGGATCGGCGCAAACGGTCTACGTCGAAGTGCGCGCCTTTTCGGCGAGTAGCCCCGGCCAACTCGACATGCTCGTATTTGGGCATGCGGGTATCGAATATCCGGTAGCAGCGGGATCGATTGCCGATCCGGCGTTTTCGCCGCATGCGGTGGCCGTCGGCGCCTCGTGCTTCAAGAACAATCAGATCGAATATTTTTCGTCGCTCGGGCCGACCATCGACGGTCGGATCAAACCGGATTTTGTCTCAGCAGATGGCGTGCTGACTCGCGCTTTCGGGGGGACAACCGGGGCTTGTGATGGCTTCATTGGCACCTCGGCGTCTGCCCCGCATATTGCCGGGTTGGCTGCCTTGATCATGCATGCTGCCCCCAACTGGACTGCCGAACGTGTGTCCCAGGCGTTGGAGGACTATGCGATTGATCGCGGGCCAATCGGCAAGGACAATACGTTTGGTTTTGGGGATGTCGTCCTAGGAGCCGTCCCCGCTGAGGACTGCCAGCCGGTTGCGACCCCGGTGACCGGTATTGCCGGTCCCGGAACTGTGATTGACACTTACAACGGATCGCCAGTCCCGGCTGGGAGCTACCTGGTGAAAAACAACAACGGATCATTGTCGCTCTGCGTTGGCCCGGGTATTCCTGCGAGCGCTTCGGCCTCTTTGGCGGCGGTATCGTTTGTTGATCCGATGTCCAGTTCGCAACTGAGGGAACCGGATGCTTGTGTCCTCTGGATTGACCGACGGTCCGCTGAGCGGTGCGGTCCGAATCGATTTGGGATCAACTAGTCGGCGCTCTTCGCTGGGGTTCAATCTCCGGATTCACCGGAAGCTCACACCACTAGCCTGTCCGCCGTGACAGACACCATTATCGTCCACGTGACCGGGACCGATCGACCCGGAATCACCCTTGGCTTACTCACGATCTTGGCGGCGGCCGACGCCACCATCCTCGACATGGAGCAGACGGTTGTTCACGATCGGCTCAACCTCAGCCTCCACGTCGGCATCGCCGAAGACTCCTCGACGATCAAGGATCTGCTCTATTTCGGCTGGCAGAATTCGATGTCAGTCGACTTTGAGGTTGTTGATGCCGACGTGTGGCCGATGTCTGGAGGGCATCGTCATGCCGTGACCGTGCTCGGAAGCGACCTGTCGGCCACCGCCCTCGCCGGGGTCGCCGATGCGATTGCGGGGGGCGGAGGCAACATCGACCGGATCGCTCAGCTTTCGCGATTCCCGGTGTTTAGCTACGAACTGGTGGTATCGGGAGGCGACCCGGAAGACATGCGGTCCCGGCTACTGCAGGCGTCGGCGCAACACGGGGTTGACGTGGCCATCCAGCGGGAAGGCCTCGGCCGGAGAGCCAAGCGCCTCGTGTTCCTCGACGTCGACTCAACGCTCATTCAAGACGAGATTATCGACCTGCTCGCTGACGAGGCCGGGGTGGTCGATGAGGTAGCGGCGATCACGGAGAGTGCCATGGCAGGAGACATGGACTTCACGACCGCTCTGCGCCGTCGGGTGGCGTTGTTGGCCGGGTTAGATCAAGCAGCTCTCAAACGTGCACAGGAGCGAGTCAGGCTGACGCCAGGTGCCCGGACGTTCGTCCGGACGCTCAAGCGGCTTGGCTATACGACTGCTGCCGTCTCAGGCGGGTTTCAGTTCTTCGTGGACCAGGTCGGCGCCCAACTGGGGATCGATCACGTGTATGCCAATCAGCTTGAGATGGAAGACGGCAAGCTGACCGGACGGCTGGTAGGCCCGATCGTCGACAGGAAACGTAAAGCCGAGTTGCTTGTTGAACTGGCGGCCAGCCAGGGTGTCCCGCTTGAGCAAACGGTCGCGGTCGGTGATGGCGCCAATGATCTAGATATGTTGGCGACTGCCGGCCTCGGCGTGGCATTCAACGCCAAACCAATCGTGCAGGAAGCTGCCGATACATCGGTCAGCGTGCCGTACCTTGATGCCATCCTGTTTGTGCTGGGTATTCGTCGCGAGGATGTTGAAGACCAGTAACCGGGTGGGGATCGTCCCCCCGTTCGCTGTTATCGGGCCAGGGGCTTGTATTTGATCCGATGCGGCTGGTCGGCGGCCGACCCCAACTCCTCATGACGGCGATCCTCGTACTCGGTAAATCCGCCTTCGAACCATCGGACTTGAGAGTCACCTTCAAAGGCCAGCACGTGGGTGGCGATTCGGTCAAGGAACCAGCGGTCATGGGTGATGACCACTGCACATCCCGGGAAAGCCTCAAGGCCGTCCTCGAGGGCTCGCAGAGTGTCAACGTCGAGGTCGTTGGTCGGCTCATCCAAGAGGAGAACGTTGCCGCCGGTCTTGAGCATCCGGGCCAGGTGGACACGGTTACGTTCACCACCTGACAGTTCGCTGACATTTTGCTGCTGATCGGAACCCTTGAAGTTGAACGAGGCCACGTAGGCGCGCCCGTTCATCTCCCGGCCACCAATTGTGATGATGTCTTTCCCGTCGGTGATCTGTTCATACACGGTCAGATTCGGATCGAGGGTGTCTCGAGATTGATCCACATAGGCGAGATCGACTGTTTCTCCGACGGTTAGCTCGCCGCTGTCAGGTTGCTCTTGGCCGGTGATCATCCGGAAAAGAGTGGTCTTGCCAGCTCCGTTGGCGCCAATCACGCCGACGATCCCAGCTGGCGGCAGGGTGAACGTGAGATTCTCGATGAGGAGCTGGTCGCCATAACCCTTGCTCAGGTTTCGGGCTTCGATAACCGTGTTGCCGAGGCGCTTTGTCATCGGCACGGTCAGTTCGAGACCCTTCTTGCCCGCCTGATCAGCTTTCGACTGTGCGAGGAGGTCTTCGTAGGCGCTCAATCGAGCTTTCGACTTTGCCTGTCTGGCCCTGGGCGATAGGCGCACCCATTCCAGCTCCCTGGCGAGGGTGGCCTGGCGGGAGCTGACCTGGCTTTCTTCCTGGGCGAGCCGAGCTTGTTTCTGCTCTAGCCAGCCGGAGTAGTTGCCCTCGTATGGGTAGGTGTTGCCATTGTCCAGTTCGAGGATCCAGCCGGCCACGTTGTCGAGGAAATAGCGGTCATGGGTGACGGCCATCACGGTGCCGGTGTAGTCAGCAAGGAATCGCTCTAGCCAGGCGACCGATTCTGCATCGAGGTGGTTGGTCGGCTCATCGAGAAGCAGCAGGTCGGGGTGCGACAGCAGCAACTGACAGAGCGCCACCCGGCGACGCTCTCCACCAGACAGGGTGGTGACGTCAGCCTCGGCAGGGGGAACCCGCAGCGCATCCATGGCAATTGCCACGTGGCGGTCAAGATCCCAGGCGTTGGCGGCTTCTATTCTGCCTTCCAGGTCGGCTTGCTGTTTTCCGAGGGCGTCGTAGTCGGCGTCCGGGTCGGCCCATCCGGCCAGAACTTCGTTGTACCGATCGAGGAGCGCCTGGGTCTCGGCGACGCCATCCATGATGTTCTCGACCACATTCTTGTCAGGGTCAAGCTGCGGCTCCTGGGGGAGATAGCCAACCGTGAACCCCTCGGCGAGCTTGGCATCGCCGGTATATCCGTCGTCCTGTCCGGCCATGATGCGCAGCAGTGAAGACTTTCCTGATCCGTTGTGTCCAATCACGCCAATTTTGGCGCCCGGGTAAAACGCCAAGGTGACATCTTTGAGAACGGTCCGGTCAGGTGGATAGTGGCGGGAAACCCGCATCATCGTATAAATGAACTTTTCTGCCATGGACCGAGAGCGTAGCGTCAGTGATCGGCGAGGAATTCTTCGACCAGGCGGAGTTCGTTCAGGACGGGCATTGGTGGCAGCGTGTTGAGAATGGTGCGCCCGTAACGACGGCTGGCGACCCGTGAGTCGAGCAAGGCAACCACACCCCGGTCGGTCGTGCTGCGGATGAGTCGACCGGCTCCTTGGGCAGTGAGCATGGCAGCCCGCGGCAGGTCGACGGTCATAAACGGATTGTGACGGCCGAGTTCGGCGGCCTCGCGACGCGCCTCCCACAGCGGGTCGTTTGGACGAGGGAACGGCAAACGGTCCAGCACGACGAGTTCGAGCGATCGACCAACTACATCGACACCCTCCCAGAACCCCATGGTCGCCACGAGCACTGACGTTTCATCTTCCTCGAACTTCTCAAGCAGCTGGCGTTTGGGTAGGTCCCCCTGGGTGAGAATGGCGAAGTCGTCGAGACCCAGGAGGGCCTCTGAGAAGCGGTCCAGGTTGCGATACGAAGTCGTCAGGATGAGCGACCTCCCGCCGGCGGCACGGACCAGCCGGACGATCTCGTCGGATGCGGCCTCAGGAAAATCGGCAGAATTCGGCTCGGGCAGGTGACTGGCAACGTAGATCCGCCCCTGCCTTTGGTAGTCGAAAGGCGAAGGGGCCCGCAAGCCGGTTGTCTGGTCTGCTTCAAAACCGAGCGCGTTTGCCAGTGGGAGCAATGAACCTCCGGCGCTCAGCGTGGCACTTGTAACAACGACCGTTGTGTCATGAAGGAGAAGATCGGCAAGTTTCTCGCCGACATGAATCGGGGCGACGTTGAACGATTTCCGATCGACCCAGGCGACATAACCGTCAGGCAGTTGGTGGCCCAGAGCCAGATCCGCCTCGAGATGGCCGGCCAGGCGGATCAAACGGGCCTTGGCTCCCTCCTGTGATTGGGTAGGAGCCGGGGTCTTTTCGGCCAGCTTTCTGATCTTGCCAACCACTCGTGCGGCTCCCTCGAACGGGATCTTGAGGTCCGACGGGACCGCAACCCGGGTGCCGTCATAGTGCGCGAGTGCCTCATCGACTCCTTCGGCCGCCCTGGCCAGATCGTCGAGAAGACCTTCGGTCGTGCGGGACCCTGCCACTCCGCGTAGGTAGCGGGCAGCCCGCTCGAGTTGACGAAACCGCCACGGTGCGAGCTCAAAACCGAAGGCCGAGGCAAATGTGTCTTCGAGTCGATGCCCCTCATCGAAAATCACCACCTCATGGTCGGGAAGTACGCCGCGTTCGGACATGAGGTGGGTGCCATAGAGGTGGTGGTTGACGATCACGATGTCTGCTTCGGCGGCTCGGTCAAGCGCCTGCATGGCGAAACAGCTGCTGCCAACCGGACAATTGTCACGTCCAGGACATTCGGTCCCTGAAACAGAAACATTCGACCAGGTTTCATCATCGACAGAGAACGGAAGGTCATCACGGTCGCCGGTTGGATGATCGATCGCCCAGTCGGCGATTTCGCTGTATCGGTTCTCGATCGTTGGTTCGCTGAACAGATCGAGTGGGACGACGTCGGTGTGTTCGAGGAGTCGGGCTTTGCATACGTACGAGGCGCGACCTTTTACGGTTTGCCACGTCACCGGAAAACCGGCAGAAAGCGCTTCTGCGATAAATGGGATGTCGCGTCGATCAAGCTGGTCTTGCAAGCTCTTGGTTGCTGTCGAGATCACCACTCGTTGACCCGAAACGATGGCGGGGACGATGTAGGCGAACGATTTGCCGGTTCCGGTTCCTGCCTCCACGAGCAAATGCCGCTTACCGGACATGGCGTCGGCGACGGCCTGGGCCATCTGGGACTGGCCCTCCCGGTGGCTGCCGCCCGGTTTGGCAGCAATAACCGTGTCGAGCGCGTCGAGGGTTTCGTCAAGGGACATGGATTCACCATGGTACGGCGGGAGGGGACCAGAATAGCGCTATCGTTCAATCCCAATGACCAACACATCTTTCGCTGATCTCGGCGTGTCCGATACCCTCGTCGCCGAACTGGCCGAACGCGGAATCACCACTCCATTCCCCGTACAGACCATGACCATCCCTGATGCCCTCTCGGGCGTCGATGTTTGTGGGAAAGCCAAAACCGGCTCCGGAAAGACCCTGGCATTTGGCCTGCCCATGGTCATGAAGCTGACCACGGCCACCAAGCGCCGGCCCCACGGGATGGTCCTCGTCCCCACCCGGGAACTATGTCTCCAGGTAGCCGAAGAACTCAGGTTCCTCGGCCAACCGTATGGTCTCAATGTTGTCGCTGTATATGGCGGTGCCTCCATGAGCGACCAGCGCACCGAACTCGGCAGCGCAGATATCGTCGTGGCTACGCCCGGCCGCCTCATCGACTTTCTCGAACGGGGCGACGTATCAGTTGCCGATGTGCAAATGGTGTGCCTCGACGAAGCCGATCAGATGGCCGACATGGGCTTCTTGCCACAGGTCGATGTCATCATCCGCCAGATCGAGAATGACCATCAGTCGCTGCTGTTTTCTGCGACCCTCGACGGGGCCGTCGACCGACTGGTCAAGCGGCATCTCAACGATCCTGTCTATCACGAAGTCGAATCCGATACCGTCACGGTCGACACCATGGATCATCGGTTCCTCGAGATTCACTATCTCGACAAGCCCAAAGTAGTTGCTGCGATCGCTGAAAACGCCACACGGATCCTGGTATTTGTTCACACGAAACGCGGGTGTGACAAGGCCGCCGAACAGATCAGTGCCCTCGGGGTATCTGCCAGAGCCCTCCACGGCGACCTGCCCCAATCGAAACGGGAGCGGGTACTCGCCTCGTTCGCCGAAGGAAAGACGAAAGTCCTCGTCGCCACCAACGTTGCTGCCCGCGGGTTGCACATCGACGGCGTTGACATCGTCATTCACTACGACCTTCCCAAGGACTACAAGACCTATCTCCACCGTTCGGGCCGAACTGCCCGAGCTGGGGGTTCGGGGCTTGTCGTCACGTTTGTGGAATGGAATCAGATGGTCGAGACCCGCACGTTACAAAAAGAGGCCGAAGTGTTGTCGACGGTCGTCAAGATGTTCTCGAACGATCCCCGCCTCAAAGACCTGCAGGCGTTTGAGCCGCCTCCATACGAACAGGTTGTCGTTAATCCTCTGAGGAAACGTCGGCGGCGGTAGCTGTTTGGGTGACGCCCTGCGTCAGCGCGGTCCTCGCCTGAGCCGTCTCGGTCTCCGACAGTGGGCGCACGGCCAGGTCCATGCCAAGAAAAATGGTTTTCGACCACGGATAGAACACGATCGGGACGACGAGGTTCACTCCGATAGTGATTACGAGCGCCGCAGTCCAGGGTACGTCAGGCCAGGTCACCACCATGATGCCGACGAATACGACCAGAAACATGCCGATGGTCACTGCCGTATTCACGATCATTGCGCCAGTTCCGTAGCCAGCGTCACGCTCGAATTTCATGCCACAGGTCGGACAATTGGGCTTCATGGTCCACCACCGATCGAAGAGGCCTGATCCGCCGCAGTTGGGACAGTGTTTTCGGAAGCCGCGCAGTATCGATCGCATCAAAGGGCATGCTACGTGGAATCAACCGTTACGCTGTCATGGTGCAACGCATCACGCTCGGACTCATGCAGAACCCCATTCGGGGCATCTTGCATGGAACTGCGGCCCTCGCTTCGGTCGGCGGCTTGGTTGTCCTCATCGTCTCAACGATGCATGACCGACCCCGGATGCTGTCGATGATCATCTTTGGTGTGTCGCTCGTGGCTCTCTATACAACGAGCGCGCTCTACCACTCGATTCCGTGGGGCGAGCGATGGAAAGCCCGGATGCAGCGGGTCGACCACACAATGATTCTTCTGTTGGTGGCGGGCTCTTTCACGCCATTCGCGTACAACTTGCTCGACGGAGGCTGGCGGATCGCCACTCTCGCCATCGTATGGTCAGCATTTTTGGCCGGAACCGTCGAACGTTTGGTGTTCCACCGCGCTCGGGTGTGGCTCCCGGTGGCGTTGGCGACCACTATGGGCTGTTTTGCGGTAGTCCCATTGCCGGTCATGGCTGACCGACTTGCCCCGGTGGGGGTCGTCATGCTGCTGGCCGGGGGAGTGGCCTACCTGATTGGGATGATCGCGTTCGCCACGAAACGCCCCCGCCTCTTCCCGCGCATCTTTTCATACCACGAGGTGTTTCATGTCCTCGTGGTCGCCGGATCGTTGTTTCACTTCGTGGTAGTCCTGAAGTACATCGTTCCGCTCGCCTAAGGCACTGAGACGCATGGAACCACCCCGGGTTGAGTACGACGTGGACGGATTGCTCGAAGCGAACGTTGCTGCCGACCCGGTCGAACAGTTCACGCAGTGGTTTCAAGATGCGGTTGCGGCGGGTCTACCAGAAGCGAACATGATGACCTTGGCGACGGTCGCCCCGGACGCCAAGCCCGATGCGCGGGTGGTGCTTCTCAAAGAGCACGGCCCGGACGGCTTCGTGTTTTACACGAACTACACAAGTCTCAAAGGCCGCCAGCTTGCCTCAAGTCCGTTCGCGACGATGGTGTTTCTGTGGCAACCTCTCCATCGGCAGGTTCGAATCTCCGGCACGGTCACCAAGGTTGACGCTGAACAGTCCGGCAAATATTTCTCAACCCGACCGCGCGGGTCGCAGCTGGCGGCGCGGGCTAGCGATCAATCAGCCCCGGTCGCGGATCGGGAAGCCCTCGCCCGTAGATACGAAGCGGAAGAGCAACTATGGGACGGTCGAGAGGTGCCGCGGCCGGACTCCTGGGGTGGCTACCGGTTGGTTCCGGACCACTTCGAATTCTGGCAAGGACAAGTAAACCGGCTCCACGACCGCATCGTGTACAACCCCTCTGACGGCGGATGGGTAGTTCAACGCCTGAGTCCGTGACTGCTTCGCGGATCGACCAGCGCCTTGTCAACGCCATGGTCTGGCACAGCCGGTACGAGGAACCGGCCGAAGCCTGTGGGCTGCTGGCGATGGATGCGCAAGGTTCGATACGGTTCGTGTATTGCCTGACCAACAGTGTTGAGGCGACTGACAGTTTTACGATTGCTCCTCATGAGTATTTCGGCGCCAGTCGCCATGCGGAACGGAACGGTTGGGAGATCGCCGGCTTGTTCCACTCCCATCCGTCTGGCCATCTCATCCCGTCGGCGACCGATCGATCCAATGCTCCCGGATCGGATTGGCTGTACGTGATTGTCGGAACTGACGAAGCACGGATCTTCCGGTTGGTCAGGGGCCAGTTCGATCAGATCGGTGCAGAGAGGGCGAGCTGAGGTCGAGGCACGATCAGGACCGATTCAGAGATCCGTATCGTCCGCCTAGGATCCACCGGATGCGCTTGACGATACTTGGATGCAACGGCACGTACCCGACGCCGGGCCGGCCCTCATCTGGCTACCTGATCGAGTCGGATTCGGCCATCGTATGGCTCGACTGTGGGACAGGGACGTTTGCCAATTTGCAGGAGCACATTGACCCGACCAGGTTGGACGCCATCGTCATCTCCCATGAGCACGTTGATCACTGCGTCGACGTCCTGCCGTATGCCTACGCCAGGCGATACGGCCACCCTGATCTACCGCCCGTGCCCGTCTTCGCTCCACCGTCGGTTCCGCAGCGTCTTGAAGCGCTGATCGGACGCCAGGGAAGCGCCGTTTTCGACGCACTGGATTTTCGGCCGACTGAAGCCAACGCGCTCGTCTCCATCGGAGACCTCGAGGTGTCCTTCGTCGAAGCGAATCATCCTGTTCCGACGCTGGCCGCCAAATTCGCGAGCCCAGGCGGGACCATTGCCTACACGGCTGACACCGGCCCTACCGAGGCGATGGTGGGATGGGCCACCGGAGTCGATCTCTTGCTGGCCGAAGCCTCATACCTGGGAGCGGCCAAAGACAAGCCGTGGCCGCATCATCTCACGGCTGGCGAAGCCGGAGAACTGGCAACCCGTAACGGGGTTGGACAGTTGGTGTTGACTCATCTTTGGCCGACCAACGATCCTGACATTGCAGTCAAGGAAGCGTCGGCAGTGTTTTCGGGGCCGGTAGTAGCTGCCGAGCCTGGCCAGATTTTCGACTTATAGGAGCGACATGTCACAACGTGAAAGACCCGCAGATGAGCTGAGGGCGGTCCGTATTACCCGTGGATTCACGAGTATGACCCCGGGGTCCGTGCTGATTGAAATGGGTGAAACGAGGGTGTTGTGCACCGCTGCCGTTCAATCAGATGTGCCCAGGTGGATGAAAGGATCGGGAGCCGGATGGGTGACCGCCGAATATGGCATGTTGCCGGGCTCGTCGGAAGATCGGATCCGTCGAAACAACTATGAGGGTGGTCGTTCCAAGGAAATCTCCCGTCTCATCGGCCGATCGTTGCGAGCTGTCGTGAACATGAAGAAGATGAGCGAGAAGATGGTTCAGGTCGACTGCGACGTCCTTCAGGCTGACGGCGGAACCCGCACTGCAGCCATCACCGGAGCGTTTATCGCCATGCACGACGCTTTCGCAGCTGCGGTCGAATCCGGCCACATGGCAGAGATCCCCATCATCGACTCGGTAGCGGCGATATCGGTCGGCATCGTCGAAGGTACCCCTCTCCTCGACCTTGAATATGTTGATGATGTGAACGCCGACGTCGACATGAATGTGGTTATGACGGGCCGGGGGCTGCTCGTAGAAGTGCAAGGAACCGCCGAGAAAGCCGCGTTCACTCGAGATGAGTTTAACTTGTTGCTTGACCTGGCTGCCGATGGCATCGCAGAACTCTCGGCAGCTCAGAAGGAACTCCTCGGGCTGTGATAGCCAGGGCAGTGGTGGCCTCCAAAAACCCGGACAAGATCGCCGAAATCGCCGAACTGCTCTCCGGCGTCGTTGGTGAGCTGGTGACAGGACTGGCCTGGGACGACGTGATCGAAGACGCCGACACTCTGGCAGGCAATGCGATGCTCAAAGCAGCAGCCGTATTCGATGCGACCGGGCTTCCCTCCATCGGCGACGACACCGGCCTGTTTGTTGAAGCGCTCGATGGACGCCCCGGCGTGCACACTGCCCGCTATGCCGGCCCGGACGCCACCTACGCCGACAATGTCATGAAGATGCTCGAAGAGCTAGCGGGCCGTTCCGATCGGCGAGCCGAGTTCCGGACTTCTGTGGCCTACGTGGATGAGGCACGTCAACTCGTGGCCGAAGGGGTTCTTGTTGGACGCATCACGAACGAGGCCAGGGGGAGTGGCGGCTTCGGATACGATCCAATTTTCGAGGTCGACGGGGCGACTCTGTCGGAGATGGGTCGGGACAAAAAGCAGCAGCTGTCACACCGGGCCAGGGCAATTCGGGCGCTGGCCGATCAACTCGCTTCGGTCTGACGCAGCCGCCCTAGCTGCGAATGTTTCCGAACGGCGGCGGCTGATCGTTGACCCGCGCATAATCGTTGAGTGCGAACATGGCGAAAACAAAGGCGAGAAACCACGTTCGCCACACGACTACGGCATACACCGCCGCTGCCCCAGCCACCACAATGCCAACCCATGCGGCAGTCTTGCGGCCATCGCGCGGATTCCGCCGCTCAAGAATCTCGGCGAGGATATGTGAGCCGTCCAGGCCACCGATCGGCAGCAGGTTGACAAGGCCCCACATGAGTCCCACCCACACGAGGCTTGCCACAGCGAACGACAGCCAGGCCCCTTGCGCGGCCCATAAACTCAGTGCGACCCGCCAGGGAACGGTAACGACCGTCTGCATCGCCTCGCCGAGCAGGCCGAATCGGATGGCGGCGAACGCCACCAAACCCGAGGCGATACCGGTCATCGGTCCGGCCGCTGAGATCCAAATACGGTCCTTCCAACTCACCGACGAGCCGTATTGATCGGTCCAAACCGTTACACCGCCCAGGCCGTACAACATGATGTGGTTCAGGATGGCCCGCTTTCGCCGGACCATGTAGGCATGGCCTAACTCATGAAGCAGGATCGACACAAAGGCCACCGTCAGCCAGATAACAATGCCAATGATCCCGAACCGGGCATTGAGAACCAGGATGATGAGCAACAGGTAGCTCCAGTGCACCCGGATTGGATAGGAACCCAGTTTGAACTCAAGCATCACGCAACTCCACCGGTAGCCACCATTGGTGCGGACGAAGGGACTCGAACCCCCACGGGCTTTCGCCCACCAGGACCTAAACCTGGCGCGTCTACCAATTCCGCCACGTCCGCGTAGATC